>DASTZX010000022.1:0-11113 GCA_035764045.1 Xanthobacteraceae bacterium
AGACGGGCGAACCGCGAACGGTCAGCCTGCACCGTCGCGTCCGGAAGGCCCTCCATCGCCTGTGGGTGGCCCGTGGGTCGCCGTCCGAGGGCCGGGTGTTCCTCAACCGGTTTGGGCGGCCATACGCCGACCCGCGCCGCTACAAGCTTCCGGGTGGCAGCCCGATTCGGAAGGCTCACGAGACGGCCTCCGACCGCGCCAAGATCGAGGATTTTCACGTCCATGACTGGCGCCACCACTGGGCGTGCTGGTGCGTCATGAGCGGGATCGACCTGGAGACCATCAGGCAGGAGGGCGGCTGGAAGTCGCTGCGGATGGTGGAGCGGTATGGAACGGTCAGCGCCGCGCACCGGACCCAGGCGATGCGGAAGCTCAAATAAGTGGGCAATCGCTGGGCAGTCGAGAGCGGCGCCCGTAAATTGATGGTTTATCTCAAATGCTTCCGGTAGATCATCGCTACCTTGACATGGTAGGGGTCACAGGTTCGATCCCTGTCGCGCCCACCATTCCTTCGCTCGCTTCTCAAGTGCTTCGCAGGCTGCGCTTCAGCAAGCTGGCTCGCCCTTTCGTGGCCTCGCGCTGATCCGCAAGCTCAAAATGCACCAATCCGTCAAGATCGTCGCGCAGTCCCGCCGTGGCCGCGGCGATGGAACATTGCGGCTGCGAGCCGGCGGTGATCGGCCAGTCCCAACGTCAAGACGTGAAGATGTTGAATGGGCGAGAGCCTCCGCGCGAAAGCTCGGGGCCTCTCGTCCCCTTCCGCGCGTCATGATCCGCCGCGACGATCTTGCATCGCGCTGAACCGTCGCGCGAAGCGAGCGTTGACCATCAGGGGCAGCGCGAGAGTACGCCGGCGTGACATGCGCCGCGGCGAAGCGGCGGATTGAATCGACAAGTCGGACGCGCGCTGCCGATCGCCGCGAGGGCACGATCTCGTGAGAGGGTGAAAGCCAATCAGCAGACAAAGGAGCAGGCAACGATGGCGAGACGGGATGGCAAGCACATCGGTCGCGGGAGCCACGGAAAGGGCACCGGGACCGGGGGTATGACGGATGCTCCGCTCGACCAGATCGAAACCAACGCGGTGCTGTCGAACCGGGACAGGGCGCAGCATACCCGCGAGCGCGGCCAGGACAGCAAGTGGATCGAGACCGAGGAACTGAAGGATCATGCGGCCAACCGTGGCGGCGGTTAGCCGGCAGCAGCCTTTGGGCCGGGCGGCTGCGTCAGCCGCCCGGTATCGCCGATCTCACGCGAACTCTCGACGGATCTCACGGGAACTCTCGACGCGGATTGCTGGTGTTCGACACCGGCCGCCGATGTTTACTTGCTCGGGATCGACCCGGTGGCTTCGGTGTCCATCGAGATCCCGGTTTCCTGCGCGAGCTTCTTCCACTTCGCGATGTCGCCCGCCATGCGCGCGCGCAGTTCGTCAGGTGAGCTCGGCGTCGCCTCGATGCCCTGCCGCCGGAGCGCTTCGACCACCTCGGGGTCGGCGAGCACCGCGCGAACCTCTCTGTTCATCCGCTCGACCATCTCGGGCGGCGTCTTTCCCGGCGCGATCACCGCGAGCCACAGGGAGGCCTCGAAACCTTTCAGTCCCGACTCGTCGAGCGTCGGCACGTCCGGCAACACGGCGGCGCGCTTGAGACTCGTGACCGCCAGCGCCTTGACCTTCCCGGACAGCACGTGCGGCAGCACAGGCGCCATGGTGCCGAACTGGATGTCGATGCGTCCCGATGCAGTATCGAGCACCGATTGTGCGGAGCTGCGATACGGCACCTCGTTGAGCTTCACGTCGGCCATTTGCGAAAACAGTGCGCCGGCGAGATGCGCAAGGCTCGCGGGGCCGACGGAGGCGTAGCTGATCTCGCCCGGTTTGGACTTCGCCAGTGCGATCAGGTCCTGCACCGATTTGACGGGCAGGTTCGGCGCGGTGATCAGCACATAGGGCGCATCGCCGATCATCGACACCATCGCGAAATCGTTGACGGCGTTGTAGGGCAGGCGCGGGTTGAGCGCCGGCGACGTGCCGTGCGTCGAGTTGGTCGCAATGCCGAAGGTATATCCGTCGGGCTTGGCGCGGGCCAATGCCTCGCTGCCGATGTCGCCGCTGGCGCCGGACCGGTTGTCGACCACGATCGTCTGGCCGAGCCGCGGCCCGAGCTTCTGCTGCATGATGCGGATCGTGATGTCGGCGAAGCTGCCGGGAGGGAATGGAACGATGAAATGGATCGGCTTGGTCGGCCAATCGGCGGCTCGCACCGGGGCGGCCCCGGCCGCGAGGCAAATTGCGATGAACGCAAGGGCGAAACGACGCATGGGCGGCTCCCGAATCTGCTCGTCACGCCCGGTCCGGCATTCGGCCGGAGCCGCCGTTTGCTCGATCCGGGAGGTCTGGGCCGCACCTTAGCCAGACAACCGGCCGGAACAAGCCCGCACGGTGAGCGACGATGTCGCAGCGTTAACGCCCGCGCTGGCTCTCCGGTTCAAGATCGATCGCCAGCGCCTTCATGACGCGGTTGTGCATCAGATACGTTCCGATGAGCACCGAGATCTCGACGATCACCCGGGCATCGTAGTTGCGCCTGAGCTCGGCGAAGACATCGTCGGGCACCGAGGTCTGCAGCACCATCGCGTCCGCATAGGCGAGCGCGGCGCGCTCGGCGGCGCTGAATGCGGCGCCCTTGCGCCAGTCCTTGAGCGCATCGCATTCGGCGACGCTCACGCCTTCCGCGACCGCCAGCGCCGGGACATGCTGGTTGAGCACGTAGTCGATCCCGTTCGCATGGGCGATCCGGATCACCAGGAGCTCGCGCAGGCGACCGCTGAGCGCCGTCTTCCAGCGCACCGCACCGACGTGGTCGAGCCACGTCGCGGCGAGCGCGGGCGCATGCAGGAGCAGCTTGTAGACGTTGAGCAGTCCGCCGCTGCGCCCCGCCTTGATGCGCTCGATCAGCGGCGCGAGGTCGGGATGGTCCTTCTCTTCGACATATGGGATGCGGGCCATGATGATGATCCCCAACGTGTCGGCTCGTTGCGCGGAGCCGAAGCAATTTTCGTCACGGGCGTATCTGCCAGCGCAAGCGGGCCGCTCGCAATGACGTTCGGGAGGCATAGCAATCGGCGGCGGCGCGTGGCAAGAACGGCGCGACAGCCGAATTGACGGAGAGAGCGATGGACATGCGCAAGAGGCTTCGCGACCTGCTCGCGGCGCCGCGCCTGGCCGTGCTGCCCGGCGCCTACGATGCGCTCTCGGCGCGCATCATCGAACGAACCGGGTTCGACGCGATCCTCGCCGGCGGCTACGCGGCGACCGGCAGCCTGCTCGCGCAGCCGGACATGGGCCAGTCCAACATGCGGGACTATGCGGACCATTACGCCCGCATCTGCGCCGCGGTGGACATCCCGGTCTTCGTCGACGCCGACACCGGCTTCGGCGGCGTGCAGAACGTGCGGCAGATGGTGCGCGCGTTCGAGGCGGCGGGCGTGGCCGGACTGTTCATTACCGACCAGACGTTTCCCAACCGCTGCAACTACCTGCCGGGCAAGCAGGTGGTGGCGGTGGCCGAGATGCTGGCGAAGCTCGCGGCCGCGCTCGATGCACGGCGCGACGGCCGGCTCGTGATCTGCGGGCGCACCGATGTGGCGAGCATCGATGGCCTCGACGCCGCCATCGAGCGCTGCGCGTTGTTCATGCAGGCGGGCGCCGACATGGCGATGCCGCAGGGGGTGCATGCGCTCGCCGACATGGCGCGCGTCGTCCGCGAGGTGCCCGGTCCGTATATGGCGACGTTGTCGCACGCCGCCGGCCGCATTCATCCCGGCCATGCCGAGCTCGAATCGGCGGGTGTCGCCGCGGCATGCTATCCCTCGCTCGGGCTGTTCGCGGCCGCGCAGGCGGTGACGCAGGCCATGCGCGAGCTGCATGAGGATGGATCGCTCGCGCGCGCCAATGCCCGCGCGATCGACCTCGAGGAGTACTACGCGCTGGTCGGCCTTGCGGAGCAGGCGGCGCGCGAGCAAGGTTACGATGGCGTCGCCGCGGCGGTGATGACCAAGCGCGCGGCCGAATAGGCGCGATCGTCCTTTGTTGCGAGCGGATATGGTGCGCGACCCGTTTCGGCGCGTGCTCGTCGCCCCCAACCCTGGGCTTGCATGGCGGGTTCGTGGTCAACGACGGCGAAACCGGGTTCGTGGTCAGCAAAGTGTAAATAGCGCGCGGCATGCCTCGGAACTCCGCCGGGCGCCGGAATCGCTGCGAAATCTCGCGCCAACGGGCGCTTGGGCGCGATCGCGCCTCGCCATGATGAGCGAATGGTTTTCAATCGTCGTCTACGAAATCTGAATCGCTCAACTGCATGAGCGCAGCGAAACCGAACCTTAACGGGTTCCGTTGGTGCGAAGGTTTTTATTCTTCTTCTCGTTGAAATGCACGTTGCGGTTTAGGGCAAGCGCAAATCGGCCGATCGCATCATGCCCCCTGCGCATAGGGGGGCCTGTGCATGGGTCGCAATGGCAGACTGATACTCGGGTTCGTGAGCGTGGCGGCAGCCGCAATCCTATTGACGGCGAGCGCATTGGCCGACAGCGAGACGCCGCTCACCTCGGACTCCGAGACGATCGTCGGCGCCGCATCGTTCTACGATGATCCGGGAGAGACGGCGTCCGGCGAGCAGTACGACCCCAAGGCTTTCACCGCCGCCGCGCAATTGGAGATCCGCGACAAGTTCGGCGGGATCAAATTCGGTCGGCTCTACCGTGCGTCCTTTGCGGTCGCCGAATACGGCGGCAAGAAGCTCATCCTCAAATTCAACGATGTCGGGCCGCTGCGCCCGGGGCGGAAATTCGACCTCAGCCGGGCCGCCATGGAATATTTCGACGGTCTCGACAAAGGCGTGCTGCCGGATTTCAAGGTCACTGTCTTGCCGGTCGGCCAGACCTATACGGCCGGTCCAGTTACCGACGAAGAGCTCGTCGCCATGGGAGTCGGGCAGGGCAATTTCGCGCTCGCGAGCGCCGACCCGAACGGTACGCGCACTGCGGGTGCTGAGCAGGCGCAGGCCGAAACGCCCGACGCAACGGTCGAAACGGTGTCTGCCGCAGCGCTCGTGATGCCTACCTGCGTCGATCTCGCACCGGTGTGCGAGGACACCGGGGAGGCGGTCGCGGAGAGCGAACCGCGGACCTTTGCGCATATCAAACCGTTCACGACGGCGCCGGCCCCGGCTCCGCGCGAGGCGGACCTGGCCAGCATGCGGGTCGCGACCGCGAGAATTCCGGGCTTTGATCTCGATCATTGGCGCTCGGTCGAGTTGAAGCCGGTCAGCGCCGGGGATCGACTCGCGCGCTGACGGCGCCTGACGGCGCGCGTCGAGCGACCCGGCAGAGCCAAATCCGTCAGCCATCGGCTTGCGCCGGCGATGCGGCAATGAAAAGCTCTTGTCGACGGAGGGCCTCATGCCGAACACCAGGATCGAGACCCGCGCCGGCTGGATCGTCGATCCGCCGGCCGTGATCGATGCGGTGCAGGCCGCCTTGCGCGAGGCGCTGCGGCTGCCGGACTGGGACCGGACGGTGCGTCTCATCGAGCACAAGCCCAGCCATTTTGCGGTGCCGCCCGGCCGCGGTCCGCGCTACACGCTCGTCGAGGTGATCATGTTCGCCGGGCGGTCGCTGACGGCCAAGCGCGCCTTGTACCGGTCGATGGTGCAGAATCTCGGCGCGCTGGGCGTGCCGGCGGCGGATATCAAGATCACGCTGATCGAGGTGCCGCCCGAGAACTGGGGGATTCGCGGAGGGCTGCCGGCCTCCGAGGTCGATCTCGGCTTCGAGATCGAAGTCTGAGCGCCGCGGTCCGACCGGTCACACCGTGTCCACCACCCGTGCCAGATCCTTGCGCAGCTGCTCGGCCGCCTGTGACCCGTAGCCCGACTCGAATTCCTTCTGGGCGTCGCGCCAGCGCGCCGCGGCGGCCTTCGCGCGCCGCTCGCCGGCGGGCGTGATCCGCACCATCCGGGTGCGCCCATCCTCGCCGGGCGCGATCGCGATCAGCTTGTCGCGCGCGAGCGGGCGCACCGCGCGCGTCGTGGTGGTGCGGTCCATCACCATCATGGCGGCGAGCGCATTGATCGACTGAGGACCGAGCCGCGCGAGCTTGGCGAGCATCGAATATTGCGCGGTGGTGAGGCCCTCGGCCGCGAGATGGCGGTCGTAGAGCTGAGACGCGTGCCGCGCCGCCTGCCGGAGCGCGAGGCAGTTGCAGATCGCCGGCTCCATCGCCGGGCGGTCCGCCTTCTCCTTATCGGCTTGCATGGGCTCCATTCCGAAAACGCGCCCGGAGCGCGCTTGCCATAGCGTGCATATGCACCTATTGTCCCGGCCAGTCAAGAGGGAGGCGCATTGCCGTGGACCCCCGGACGCGCGCGCTGTTGGAATCACCGATCGTGCCGACCTTGTTGCGGCTCGCGCTGCCCAACGTGGCCGTGATGGTGGTCCAGGCCGCGATCGGCCTGATCGAGACCTGGTTCGTGGCGCGGCTCGGCACCGATGCGCTCGCCGGCATGGCGCTGGTCTTCCCGGTGCTGATGGTCGTCCAGATGATTTCGGCCGGCGCGATGGGCGGCGGCATTTTGTCGAGCGTCGCCCGCGCGCTCGGATCGAATCGGCGCGACAGTGCCAACATCCTCGTCTGGCATGCGGTCGCGATCGCGGTCGCCCTCGGCCTTTTCACCACCGCGGCCGCGCTGACGGGCGGGCCCGCACTCTACGCGCTGATGGGCGGCCGGGACGCCTCGCTCGCCGCCGCGCTCACCTATTCGAATCTCGTCTTCGCGGCCGCGGTTCCGCTCTGGCTCTACAACTCGCTCGCCGCCGTCATCCGCGGCACCGGCAACATGATCGTGCCGGCGAGCGTCACGGTGCTCGGGGCGATCATCCTGATTCCGCTCTCGCCGGCGCTGATCTTCGGGCTCGGACCGCTGCCGCGCCTCGGCATTGCCGGCGGCGCCACCGCAGTGGTGATGTTCTATGTGGTCGGCAGCGTGATCTTCGCGGCCTATGTGTGGTCGGGCCGCGGCGTGCTGCGTCCGTCGCTGCGTCCGGCGGCGCTCTTGCTCGGACCGACGCGTGAGATCCTGCGCGTGGGCGCGGTCTCGGCCTTGGTGAGCCTCACCACGAACATCAGCATCGCGACCGCGACCGGGCTCGTGGGCGCCTTCGGCACGGCGGCCGTCGCCGGATTCGGCACGGGCGCGCGGCTCGAGTATCTTCTGGTGCCGCTGGTGTTCGGTCTTGGCGCGCCGCTCGCCGCAATGGTCGGGACGGCGATCGGCGCCGGGCGTCGCGAGCGCGCTCTCAGAGTGGCCTGGACCGGCGCTGCCTTCGCGGGCGGGATCACCGAGGCAATCGGGCTCGCCGCGTCGGTCTTCCCGGGCGCATGGATGTCGCTGTTCGGCGATGATCCCATCGTGAATGCAGTGGGCGCGCAGTACCTGCAGATCGTCGGACCGTTCTACGGCTTCTTCGGCATGGGGCTCGCGCTCTATTTCGCGTCGCAAGGAGCCGGCCGCCTCGGCTGGCCCTTGCTCGCCGCGCTGCTGCGCGTGATGATCGCGACCGGCGGCGGCTATATCGCGGTCAAGAGCGCCGGGCTTGCCGGCCTCTTACTCGCGCTCGGGTCGGCGCTCGCGGGGTTCGGCCTCGTCACGGCGATTGCGATCGCCTCGGGCGCCTGGTTCAGGGGCAGCGCGCCGCACGCCGCGGAAGTGCCGCAACCCTCATGACGGAGAGCGAGGTCGCCATGCTGTCGAAGACCGACCCGCCGAGCGCGAGCCGTGCGCCGCTCTATCTCGAGGATTTTGCCGCCGGGCAGGTGTTTCGCTCGGGCAGCCTGACGGTGACGGCCGAGGACATCAAGGCCTACGCGGCGCAATTCGATCCGCAGCCCTTCCATCTCGACGAGAGCGCCGCCAAGGCGAGTCTGTTCGGCGGGCTCGCTGCGAGCGGCTGGCACACCGCATCGTTGACCATGCGGCTTCTGGTGGACGGCGGTGCGCCGATCGCCGGCGGCATCATCGGCGCCGGCACCGACGAGTTGCGCTGGCCGCGCCCCGTGCGACCGGGCGACCGGCTGCGCGTGGAAAGCGAGGTCCTCGAGGTTGCGCCCTCGCGGTCGCGGCCCGAGCAGGGCCGCATGCGGTTACGCAGCACGACGTTGAATCAGAACGACCAACCCGTGATGGTGTTCATCGCCAACCTCATCGTGCCGCGGCGTGCGTCCACGTAATCGTCATGCCCGGTCTTGTGCCGGGCATCCACGTCTTTAGCGCGCTGCAAAGCGGAAGTCGTAGATGGCCCGGCATAGGCGAGCAATGCGACGCCGTTCTTCGAACGGCTGTGCCCCGGCCATGACGCGTCAGGGCGACAAACCTCTCGCGAATTTCACCAGCTCATCCGCCACGAAGCCCGCCTGCTCGATGATCGCCGCGTGGCTGGCGTGCGGAATCACCACCACAGTCACGCGCTCGCCGAGCGCGCGCTTGTACTCCTGCGCGTTATCGACATGAGCGAGCGGATCGTGGTCGGGCTGAAGATAGAGGACCGGCGCGTGTCCGGCGGCATAATCCTCCTCGCGCGGGGTCTTGTCGCCGGCGATGCGCTCGGCGGCGAGCACGTCGGCGTGCCAGCCGGTGAGCCAGGCGCTCGCATCGTTGCCGGGCGCGAAGAAGGCGAACTGCAGCGCCGCCAGGCGCTGCGCCTCGGGCAGCGACATGTCGGCGCTTGCCTTGATCGCTTCGCGTACCTTGGGCGGGCTCGGGTCGCGGCCCACATTGGCGGCGACCAGCGCGACCGCGCGCACGAGTTCGGGCCGCGCCGTCGCGAGCAGCCGCGCCACCCGGTTGCCGAACGCATGGCCGACCACGAAGGCAGGACCGGCCGCCGCATGCTCGATCGTGGCCGCGACGTCGTTCGCGTAGTCGTGCAGATCGATGCCGGTCATGGGGCCGCGGCTCGCGCCGATGCCGCGGGGCTGCGGACGCAGCACGCGAAAGCTGGCCGCCGCCAGCCTTTGCGCAATAAGGTCGAAATCCTCCGCGCCACGTCCGAGGGAGGGCAGCAGCACGATCAGCGGCCCGGCGCCCTGGTCGAGCACTTCGATGTTCACCTCGCCGCGCGAGATCACGGCGCGGCTGACCTGAGCAAATCCGTCGCTCGTCCCGACCATGAGCAGGCCCGCCGCTATCGCTACGATCGCCGCAGACGGCCTACGGCTTGGCATGAACGGTCTCCTGCAGCCATGTGGCCATTGCGGCCGCGATGTCGTCGCTGTTCTTCTCCAGCATCATCATGTGGCCGTTGCCGCGGATGCCGCGGTCGGCAAGCCGCACGAAGATGGCCTCGATGCCGGCCTGGCGCAGATATTTGACGGTGCAGTGGTCGTAGCTCGCGTGATAGGAGGCTTCCGACATCACCACCAGCACCGGAATGCCTTTGAGGTTGACGAGCTGGCGCGCCGGCCCCTTCTGGACCCAGCAGCGCACCAGATCGGGCGCGTCCGGCGCCTCCTCGCGCACGAACTCGGGCGCGCCCGGCGGATCATAGGTGAGCGGCACTTCGCCGAGCCCGGAAAGCTTCGTCTTCGCGGCATCGCCGAACCACTCGGGTGCGCCTTTGAACTCGACATCGTGCACCGGCGGCCCGCTCGGCTCGACCGCGACGATCGCCTTCACGAGATTGGGCCGCGCATCCGCGATCGGCCAGCCCATCGCGCCGGACTGCGAATGGGTGAGCAGGATCGCGGGCCCGATCCGGTCGAGCAGCGCCACCCCGGCATCGCGGTTGATCTCCTGCTGCTTGGCGAAGTCGGCGACCGAGGGCATCTGGCTTGCGTAGAACTGATCGAACACCGCATCGCCCGGTTCGCTCCCGCCCGGCCACTGGTTGTGCAGATGGGCCTGCGGCCACATCTTGAAGCGCTCCGGTGCGACGAAGCGCATCTGCACCCAGTCGAGCTTGGCAGCGTTCACCGGCCCATACACCGGCGCCGCATAGGCCGCGCGCCCGCGCGCCACCTGGTCGACCACGTAGACGGCGAATCCGCGTCGCAGGAAATATTGCGCCCAGCCTTCGCGTCCGTCCGGTGTGCCGGTGAAATTGGTTCCGGTCTGGCTGCCACCGTGGATCATCACGACCGGATAGGGCTGGGTGCGCTTCTCGGGGATCTGGAACTCGACGTACATCTGCCCGATCATGGGCGAGCCTTCCCGCGAGCGATCGATCTTTCCGCCGACGAAGAAATAGCCCTGGCTGGCGAGGACGAGCGGACCGTCGCCGGCGGCGCGCGCTCGCGGGATCGCGACCGCGGCGATCGCCGCGATGGCGCCGAGCCCCGCCACGATGGCGAGCATGAGATCGTGTCGGCCGAGCATGTGTGTCCTCCCGGTTTCTTGCCCTCGAGGCTAGTCGCAATCGGACAGGCTGTCATGACCGACGCCGTGACCTACGAGTACCTCGCGGCGCCGCTGACCAGGGCGCAGCTCGACCAGCTCGTCCAGATTCCCGAACGCAAGCCGCCGGGAAACTGACAGACCATTGATCTGCCTGGTATAATCCTTCTTCCCGGAGAGGGGGCGGAACTTGACGCGGGCCCTCGGGGTCCCTATGGTCCGGCCAAATTTCAGCCAGATATTCGCGCGAGCCGCGAGGCCCGAGGTCCACCCATGAAAGTCCGCAATTCGTTGAAGTCGCTGCGCGGCCGCCATCGCGACAACCGCCTCGTGCGCCGCAAGGGGCGGGTCTATGTCATCAACAAGACCCAGCGCCGCTTCAAGGCCCGCCAGGGCTGACCAGCACCACGCCTGTTGGGCAGGGCCGCGCGTGCCGCGCCACGGCCGATTCACGCCTGTTTGATATGCGCGCGGCCGTGCGGCCTTTCCGCGGCCACCGTCCCGCTCTAGATTAGCGGCATGAGACTCAGCCGTACCACGGTGGTGCTTGCGCTCGCGGTTCTGCTTACCGCCGGCGCCATGCAACCTGCGCCCGCGCAGGCGCCACACGAGCCGCCCGGCAAGAAGGATCTGGTCGAGCCGCCTGCCAACCCGCCCAAGGTTCG
>DASTZX010000023.1:0-15857 GCA_035764045.1 Xanthobacteraceae bacterium
CGCGCATTCCTCGAGCTCGAACGGGATGGTCTTGAAATAGCCCATCAGCAGCCATGTCGAAAAAGGAATGAGAATGGTGGGATAGGTCAGGATCAGCGCGAATGGAGTGTCGAACAGCCCGTACTGGAAGACAACGGTCGAGAGCGGAATGAACAAAATTGACGGGGGCACGAGGTAAGCGAGGAAGATCGCGCCGCCGACCCATTGCGCGCCCTTGTACCGCAGCCGCACGATCGCATAGGCGGCGAGCACGCTGGCGATGATCGAGATCACGGTGGCGGCGACCGCGACCAGCATCGTGTTCCACAGCCATTGCGGATAGTAGCTCTCGAAAAGAAGCTTGTGGATGTGCTTGAAGGTCGGCGACCAGGTCCAGAACGGGCTCACCCGGTCCATGTCGAGCAGCTGATCGTCGGGTTTGATCGCGGTCAGCGCCATCCAGTAGAACGGAAACAGCAGCACCAGCATGATGACGCCGAGCGGCAGATACAGCGCGACGAGCCGCCGCGGCAGCGTCTCGAGATAGCTCATGCCCTCGCTGTGGTCGGCGACCGCCGATGAGCCGGTGAGCACCGTGTGCGGGTCGGCGACCTTGCCGGCGAGCTCACTCATCGGTCTCTCCCTGCTGCCATTTGCGGCGCTGCAGGCCGAACCAGGAGATGAGGATCGCGGCGAGCAGGAACGGGATCATCGCGGTCGAGATCGCGGCACCCTCGCCGAGATAGCCGGAAAGGATGGCGCGCTGATAGGAGAGCGTCGCCATCAGATGCGTCGCGTTGACGGGCCCGCCGCGCGTGATCGCCCAGATGAGCTGGAAGTCGGTGAAGGTGAACAGCACCGAGAACGTCATCACCACCGCGATGATCGGCGTGAGCAGCGGATAGGTGATGTGGCGAAACATCTGCCAGCGGCTCGCGCCGTCGATGGTCGCGGCCTCGTAGAGCGAGGGCGGCACCGTCTGCAGGCCCGCAAGCAGCGTGATGGCGACGAACGGCACGCCGCGCCAGATGTTGGCGAAGATCACCGACCAGCGCGCGTTCCACGGGCTGCCGAGGAAGTCGATATTGCCCGAGATCAGGTGGAGCTGGCGCAGCGACCAGGAGATGATCGAAAACTGGGCGTCGAACAACCACCAGAATGCGATCGCGGACAGCACGGTCGGCACGATGAATGGGATGAGGACGACCGCGCGGATCATCGCCTTGAACGGCAGGTTCTGGTTGAGCAGCAGCGCAAGATAGAGTCCCACGGCGAATTTGATCGTCGAGGCGACCCCCGTATAGAGCAGCGTGTTGAAGACCGAGAGCCAGAAGACCGAGTCGCCCGGCATCACCGGGTTGCGGCCGGCGAAGAGGTCGCGCAGCCAGTCGAGCCAGTCGGCAGGCGAGCCCATCATCCATTCGTAGTTCTCCAGCCCGACGAAAGCACCGGACTGGCCGATGCGCGCGTCGGTGAAGGAGAGCCACACCCCGAGCCCGAGCGGATAGGCAAGGAACAGGATCAGGAACGCCGCCGCAGGCAGCATGAACCAGAAGCCGAGCCAGTTGCGGTTCGTCCGGAGCCGCGCCCACGCCGAGGCCTCACCCGGGGCGGGCTTGGCGGATGGCGTGCGGATGGCGAGCTCGGCCATGTTCGTCCACCGTTAGCCGTTCTCACCTCTCCCCGCTGGCGGGGAGAGGCCGACGCGCGAGCGTGAGCGAAGCGCGGCGCAATGCTCGTAAGGCGTCACCGATAGATCCGCTTCGCCTGGCGCTCGGCGATGGCGATCGCGCCCTTCACGTCCTCGCGGCCCGTGCAGTCATTCGCGAACATGTCGAGCACCAGGAAGTCGGCGATCGCCGTTGCCGCCTTCTCGCCGACCGAGCCGAGCCCGCCGGCGGTGAGGGTGCGCTTGCCGGCGTCGCCGAAGATCTTGCGCTTCGGATCGGAGGTCCACACCGGGTTGGCGTCATAGGCATTGAGGCAGTGCGTGAGATAGCCCTGCGACGCCTCCAGCCATTTGTTGAACTGGTCCGCCTCCAGCATGAACGCCATCAGCGCCTTACAGGCCTGCGGATATTTGGTGTAGGTCATGGCGAGCAGCGGATACAGCAGGTGGAATTCGGTCGGATGACCGACCGGCCCGACCGGCCAGACCGCGTGATCCATGTCGTCGGCGATCTGCTTGAGCTTCGGATCCTTCTGCGCCGCGACGTAGATCGAGATCCCGTTGTCGGTCCAGTTGATCTCGCCGGCGAGGAACGCCTTGTTGTTGGACGCATCGTTCCACGACGCGGTGCCGGGAATCATGTTCTCGTAGAGCTGTTTCGCGTACTCGAGCGCCTTGGCGGTCTCGGGCGAGTTCAGGATGACCTTGTCGTTCTTGTCGACCAGGTTGCCGCCATGCGCCCACAGGCACCAATGCACCCAGGCATTGCCGTCGCCCGAGGCGTGGCCGAGGGCGAAGCCGCCCGGGGTGTTGTTCTTCTTGGTCGCCTTGGCGTAGTCGAGGAACTCGGCGGTGGTCGTCGGGAATTTGGAGAAGCCGGCCTTCTTCATCGACTCGATGCGGTAGTTGAGCATGTTGCCGCTGTAGCAGACCGGGATCGCGATCCATTTGTTGCCGCTGCGGCCGTAGGTGACGGCGCTCGGCACCCAGCCGCCGTATTTCTTGCCGAGAAACTCCGCGACGTCCGACACATCGAGGCATTTCTGCGGGAAGAGATGCGGCAGCGAATAGAGGCCCCAGAACAGGTCGGGGCCGGCCCCCGTGTTGGCGGCGACCGACGCCTTGGGCTGCACGTCTTCGTAGGATTCCCGCGAGATCGCGACCTTGACGCCGGTCGCCTGGGTGAAGGCGTCGATCAGCTTGACGAAGGCATCGTCCTCCGATTGGACGAAATACTTCCAGCGCAGCATCGCGAGCTGCGCACCCTTCTCGGGCTTCCACGGCGCGCTCTGCGCCCAGGCCTTGGCCCAGTCGAGCAGGGCCGGTCCGGCGAGCGCCCCGGTGGCCGCCAGCGCGGTGCCGCCCTTCACCAGGGTACGGCGGGTGAACATGGTCATGGCGTTTGTCCTCCGTGGTGCGCGGGCATGATCCGGTTTTCGGAAACGATCATGCTCCATTAGTTGACCTTCAATCGCCTGCCCGTCTCGGCATCGAACAGATGCACGAGGCTTGGATCGGGCCTGAGCCGGATCTTGTCGCCCGGCTTGAACTGATGGCGCTCGCGGAACACCGCGATCACCTCCTCGCCCCCCAGCTGGGCGACGACCTGGATCTCCGAGCCGGTCGGCTCGACCACCTGGATCCGCGCGTCGATCCCCCCGCCTGTGCCATCGCGGGCGAGCGCGAAGTGCTCGGGGCGGATGCCGCAGATCACGTCGCGGCCCGCCCATGAGGCCGGCGCCGCGAGCGGCACCTGCAGTCCGCCCGGCCCCTCGAACTGCGCCGCGCCGTTGCTGCGCACCGCGCCGCGCAGAAAGTTCATCGCCGGCGAGCCGATGAAGCCGGCGACGAACAGGTTGTCGGGCCTGTCATAGAGGTCGAGCGGCGCGCCGATCTGCTCGACGAGCCCGTCATGCATGACCACGATCTTGTCGGCCATCGTCATCGCCTCGATCTGATCGTGGGTGACGTAGACGGTGGTGGTCCTCAGCCGCTGGTGCAGCTCCTTGATCTCGGTGCGCATCTGCACCCGCAGCTTGGCGTCGAGGTTCGACAGCGGCTCGTCGAACAGAAACACCTGCGGGTCGCGCACGATCGCCCGGCCCATGGCGACGCGCTGGCGCTGGCCGCCCGAGAGCTGGCGCGGGAAGCGGCCGAGCAGCTCGCCGAGACCCAGGATGGCGGCCGCGCGCTTGACGCGCGCATCGATCTCGGCCGCGGGCGCGCCGCGCAGGCGCAGCGAGAAGCTCATGTTGTCGGCGACGGTCATGTGCGGGTAGAGCGCATAGTTCTGGAACACCATCGCGACGTCGCGCTCCTTCGGCGGTACGTTGTTGACCACGCGCTCGCCGATGCGGATTTCGCCTCCGGTGATGTTCTCGAGCCCGGCAATCATGCGCAGCAAGGTCGACTTGCCGCATCCCGAGGGCCCGACCAGGACCACGAACTGGCCGTCGTCGATCGAGATGTCGACCCCGTGGATGACCTGCATCGGCCCGAACGCCTTGCGGACATCGCGGATTGCCACCGAGGCCATGAACGCTCCCCACTCCTTGCCGCGGGTTTTGCCGGAGCCCGCTTGCCCCCGGGGAAAACCCCGGAAGGCCGCCTATTGTCCATATTCGGAGCCGGAGGGCGAGTCTTCTTCGGACCCCGCCGCAACGGCAACCAGCCACCCCATGGCCCCACACTCCCGCGAGCGGGTGCGCGTATTTCGCATCGCCCGTGTGAACCGGCTCACATGGCCGAGCGGCCCAGCGTGCTACCCCCATCGTGATGGGTGACATCGACGCTCCAGGGAGGACGTAATGACCGTTGAAATCCTGCGCGATCAGTCTGCAGTTGGTATCGACCACAACCTGCAGGTCGTCGTCCTCATGTCGCTGCTCGGCTTGATGCTCTCACTTGCCGTGCTCCCATTCCTTGGTAGTGACCTCGCGACCGTCGGGATGCTGGCGGGCTGAACCGCGCGCCCTTCGGCCTCGCGTCCTCTGCACGTCCCGAACTCCCCAGGGTGGCGTGCATCGGCCGGCGTGCGCCTGCGCCGGTCGGGCGAGCGGCGAAACGCCGCGCGCCGCGCGGCCCATCCGTCGTCCGCGGTGCTATGCTGACCGCCTCGCGAGCCTCGCCTCGGCCTCGCGGACGCAATCGGCTTCGCCGCAACGACGATGGGTCGTGCCATGACAGAAACGCAGATGCACCGCCGCCGCTTTGTCGCCGCCGCGCTCGGCGCCGCCGGGGCCGGGCTGGTCGCAGGAGCGGCGCGCGCCCAGGATTACCCCGCGCCGGGCCGGGTCATCCGCCTGATCGTCCCGTTTGCACCGGGTGGCGGCGTCGACGTGCTGGCGCGGCTCTATGCGGAGGCGCTCAAGCGGCAGCACGGCCTCACGGTCGTGGTCGAGAACCGCGGCGGGGCAAGCGGGACCATCGGCGGCCAGGTCGTCCATCAGGCGGCACCGGATGGCTATACGCTGCTGTTCTCGGCCTCGACCCACACCACCGCGCGACTGGTGATGCGCGAGGTCCCCTACGACCCGGTCACCGATTTCACGCCCATCGCCCGGGTCGGCGAGGCGCCCATGCTGGTCATCGTGACGGCCGACCGGCCGCAGAAGACCATCCACGAGGTGGTCGCCGCCGCCAAGCAGGCGCCCGGCGACTGGGTGTTCGCGGCCTCCTCGCTCGGCTCGATGGGGTATCTCGCGACGGTCGCCTTCAACCAGAACGCCGGGCTCGATCTCACGATCACGTCCTACCGTGGGACCGCGCCGGCGCTCACCGATGTCGCCGGTGGTCATGTCCAGCTCATGATCGACCCGCTGCTGGTGCTGCTGCCACAGGCGCGCGCCGGCAAAGTGAGGGCGCTGGCGACCACCACGGCCAAGCGCAGCGCGCTCGCACCCGAGGTCCCGACCGCGGCTGAGAGCGGGATGACAGGGCTCGAATTCGCCTCCTGGTACGGGGTGTGGGGTCCGAAAGGGCTGCCGGCCGGCATCGTGAGCTGGCTCAATGGCGCCATCAATGCGGCGACCGCCGAGATCGCCAAGGCGGGCCGCTTCGCGCAGCTCGGCCAGGATCCCGTCACCGGCAGCGCCGAGGATTTCGCCCGCTACATCGCGGCGGACTTCCAGCGCAGCGAGGGGCTGCTCAAGGCGGCGAAGTTTCAGCCGATTTGAGGGGGCCGGCCTCCTGGCCGCGCCTTGCACCGGCCGCCGATCCGCCTATAGTCCGCGCCGATTTTCCCGGGGATTTGGCCCGTTATCGCCCGCGTCAGCGGGCGATCCAGTCGATGCCGGCGACAGTCGTTTGCCGGCACCGGGCTTCGCGGGTGCCCCGTTTGCGCGGGCATGGCGCAGAGAGAACGTGGAGACCGAGGTGCCCAAAGGCGACGTCAACAAGGTGGTCCTGGCCTATTCGGGCGGGCTCGACACCTCGATCATCCTCAAATTGCTGCAGACCACCTACGGGTGCGAGGTCGTGACCTTCACGGCCGATCTCGGCCAGGGCGAGGAGCTCGAGCCGGCCCGCAAGAAGGCGCAGCTTCTCGGCATCAAGGACCGGAACATCTTCATCGAGGACCTGCGCGAAGAGTTCGTGCGCGACTACGTGTTCCCCATGTTCCGGGCCAACGCCCTCTACGAGGGCCAGTACCTGCTCGGCACCTCGATCGCCCGGCCGCTGATCGCCAAGAAGCAGATCGAGATCGCCGAGAAGGTCGGCGCCGATGCGGTGGCGCATGGGGCGACCGGCAAGGGCAACGACCAGGTCCGGTTCGAGCTCGCCTATTATGCGCTCAAGCCGGACGTGAAGGTGATCGCGCCGTGGCGCGAATGGGACCTGACCTCGCGCACCAAGCTGATCGAGTTCGCCGAGAAGCATCAGATCCCGATCGCCAAGGACAAGCGGGGCGAGGCGCCGTTCTCCGTCGACGCCAACCTGCTGCACGCATCGTCCGAGGGCAAGGTGCTGGAGGATCCGGCGCACGAGGTGCCGGACTACGTCTATTCGCGCACCATCGACCCGGAAGATGCGCCCGACGAGCCCACCATCATCACGGTCGATTTCGAGCGCGGCGACCCGGTCGCGATCGACGGCAAGAGGCTGTCGCCGGCCGCGCTGCTCGCGCGCCTCAACGAGCTCGGCCGCGCCAATGGCATCGGCCGGCTCGACCTGGTCGAGAACCGCTTCGTCGGCATGAAGTCGCGCGGCATGTACGAGACGCCGGGCGGGACCATTCTGCTGGCGGCGCATCGTGGCATCGAGTCGATCACGCTCGACCGCGGCGCGATGCATCTCAAGGACGAGCTGATGCCCAAATACGCCGAGCTGGTCTATTACGGCTTCTGGTTCTCGCCCGAGCGCGAGATGCTGCAGGCCGCGATCGACCGAAGCCAGGAGTTCGTCACCGGCCGGGTGCGGCTCAAACTCTACAAGGGCAGCGTCGGCGTGATCGGCCGGGAGAGTCCGTACTCGCTCTACGACCAGGACCTCGTCACGTTCGAGGAGGGCGCGGTCGCCTACGACCACCGCGATGCCGCCGGGTTCATCCGGCTCAATGCGCTGCGGCTGCGCACGCTCGCACAGCGGAAGAAGAAGCTGAAGCTGTGAGCGGCCTTTCTACCCTCCCCTGCAGGGGGAGGGCGAAGGATTGCAACTACTGCACCTTCACCTTTCGGCTCTCGCCCTCCGGTGCGCGGCCCGTGACGCGGGCGGCGATCACCTTCAACGCGACCATGATCGAATTGCCCCGCGTATCCCAGAATTCGGCCTGCTCGGGCACGACGCGCAGCACCCGGACGGCAGGATCGCGCGGCCCGCGCGGCCACCAGGCCTGCGCCTCGGCGCTCCACAGCTCATCGGCCTTGTCGGGGTCGCGGACCATCTCGGCCGTGCCGCTGACGCTGAGATAGGTGTTGTCGCCGATATTCGCGAAGGCAAGGCAGATGTCGGAAGCAGCCGCGATCTCCCCGTCCTTGGCGCCGCGGGTATCGGTGATGAAGAAGATGCAGCCCTCGTCCCGCTCGGGGATCGCGTGCATCGGCCGCGACCGCATGCGCCCGCCCGCATGGGTGGTGACCATGCAGATCGCGATGTCCTCCATGATCTCCCACACCCGTTCGATGTCGTTCTCGCGCATGATTGATGGCCTCTGACTCCGCCCCGCACCATGAACCCGGCAAGGCCCGCGCGGGTTCCCGGCACGCCGGGCGAGCCGCAAAAGCCCGGGCATGGCCGGCACCGGCGCAAGCCTCTATGATCCGCCGAAGATCGTCAGGGAGGGCAGCCATGACCCGCGATCTGCTCCGCCGCGCCGCCGCGGCGCTCACGGCCGTGCTTCTCGTCGCAGCACCCGCGCGTGCGGCGGATCCGATCAAGCTCGGCTTCACCATGGCGCTGACCGGCGGCGTCGCGGCGAACGGCAAGCAGAGCCTGGCGGCCTTCGAGATCTGGCGCGACGACGTCAATGCGCGGGGCGGCCTGCTCGGGCGACCGGTCGAGCTCGTCTATTACGACGACCAAAGCAATCCCGCGAACGTGCCGGCGCTCTACACCAAGCTCATCACCGTCGACAAGGTCGACCTCGTGATCGGCCCCTACGCCACCAACATGGTGGCGCCCGCAATGCCGGTGCTGATGCAGAACAACAAGATGACGGTCAGCATCCTCGCGCTCGGGGTCAACAAGCAGTTCAACTATCCGCGCTACTTCTCGACTGTGCCGCTCGGGCCCGAGGGTCCGCCCGCCTTCTCCAAGGGCTTCTTCGAGCTCGCCAAGGCGCAGAGCCCGCGGCCGCAGACCGTCGCGATCGTCGCCGCCGACGCGGAATTCGCCAAGACCGCCTCGGACGGCGCGCGCGAGAACGCAGCCGCGGCCGGCTTCAAGATCGTCTATGACGGCAAGTATCCGCCCAGCACCACGGATTTCTCGCCCGTGATGCGCGCCGTGCAGGCCGCCAACGCCGACATCGTGTTTGCCGCCGCCTACCCGCCCGACACGGTCGGCATCGTGCGCGCCGCGCACGAGATCGGGCTTTCGCCCCGGATGTTCGGCGGCACGATGATCGGGCTGCTCGCCACCCCGATCAAGATGCAGCTCGGGCCTCTGATCAACGGCGTCGTGATCAACGAAAGCTTCATGCCGGCGCTCGATTACCCCGGCACCGCGGAGCTGATGCGCAAGTACCAGGCGATGGCGCCGGGGCGCAAAATCGATCCGCTCGGTTACGGGTTCGCGCCGTTCGCCTATGCGGCCGGCCAGCTCATCGCGACGGCGATCGAGGCCACCAGGAGCCTCGACGACGACAAGCTCGCGAAGTACCTGCACAGCCACACGGTCGACACCGTGGTGGGCCCGCTCGCCTTCGGGGCCGACGGTGAATGGGTGAAATCGCGCATGCTGTTCACCCAGTTCCAGGGCATCGACGGCAACGATCTCGGCCAGTTCAAGGACCGCGCCAAGGAAGTGATCCTGTGGCCGGCGGAGTACCGCAACGGCACGATGATCTATCCATACGCAAAAGCGAGAAAGTAGAGCGCCTCTTCTCCCTCGCTCCGCTCTTGCGGGGAGAGGGTCGGGGTGAGGGGCGCTGACGTTCACGAAGGCAATGCAGGGACTCGCGGCGGCGCCCCCTCACCCGACGCACTCGCTCACGCTCGCGCGTCGACGCGGGGAAAGGTGAGGAGCGCCGCGCCGCTACACCTGCCGCTCGACCATCAGCTGCTTGATCTCGGCGATAGCCTTGGCGGGGTTGAGCCCCTTCGGGCAGGTGTTGGAGCAATTCATGATCTGGTGGCAGCGATAGAGCCGGAATGGATCCTCGAGGTAATCGAGCCGCTCGCCAGTCGCCTCGTCGCGCGAGTCGACGATCCAACGGTGAGCCTGCAGCAGGACGGCGGGGCCGAGATAGCGCTCCGGATTCCACCAGTAGCTCGGGCACGATGCCGAGCAGCAGGCGCACAGAATGCATTCATAGAGGCCGTCGAGCTTCGCCCGATCTTCGTGGCTCTGCTTCCATTCCTTCTCCGGCGTGGGGCTGACCGTCTGCAGCCACGGCTTGATCGAGGCGTGCTGGGCGTAGAAGTTGGTCAGATCGGGAACCAGGTCCTTGACCACCGACATGTGCGGCAGCGGGTAGATCTTCACCGCGCCCTTGATGTCTTCCATGTGCTTGGTGCAGGCGAGCGTGTTCATCCCGTCGATGTTCATCGCGCAGGAGCCGCACACGCCCTCGCGGCAGGAGCGCCGGAAGGTGAGCGTCGGATCGACCTTGTTCTTGATCCAGATCAGCGCGTCGAGCACCATCGGGCCGCAATCGTCGAGATCGACCGTGTAGGTGTCCATGCGCGGGTTGAGACCGTCGTCCGGACTCCAGCGATAGACGCGGTACTCGCGCGTCCCCTTCCCGCCCTCGGCATGCCGCTTGGCCGGCAAGGGCCAGGACTTGCCCTCGGTCACCCGGGAATTCTTCGGGAGCGTGAATTCAACCATCGTGTTTCGCGCCTCTGCTGTCCTTCGTCATGCGCGGGCATAGCCGTTCGAAGAACGGCGTCGCTTCGCTCGCCTATGCCCCCGCATCCACGTCTTGCGGCCAAGAACGACGTGGATGGCCGGGACAAGCCCGGCCATGACGTCTCATGTGTTAATACACTCTCGCCTTCGGCTCGATGTACTGCACGTCGTTGGTCATCGTGTAGGTGTGCACCGGTCGGTATTCGATCGTCACCTTGTGGGTGGCCGAGTCGAGCCAGGCAAGCGTGTGCTTCATCCAGTTCTTGTCGTCGCGGTCGGGGAAATCCTCGCGCGCGTGCGCGCCCCGGCTTTCCCGCCGGTTGAGCGCCGAATCCATCGTCACAACTGCCTGCGCGATCAGGTTCTCGAACTCGAGAGTCTCGACCAGGTCGGAGTTCCAGATCAGCGAGCGGTCGAACACCTTGAGGTCGGTGGCCCCCGCCAGCACGTCGTGGATGAGCTTCGAGCCCTGCTCCAGAACCTCGCCGGTGCGGAAGACGGCGCAGTTGCTCTGCATCACCGACTGCATCTTGTCCCGCATCGCCGCGGTCGGGGTGCTGCCGTTCGCATGGCGCAGCCGGTCGAGCCGGGTGAGCGCAAGCTCGGCCGAGTCCGACGGCAGCTCCGGCTGCTCTTCGCCGGCCGTGATCAGCTCGGCGCAACGTAGCCCGGCGGCGCGGCCGAACACCACGAGGTCGATCAGCGAATTCGAGCCGAGGCGGTTCGCGCCGTGCACCGACACGCAGCCGGCCTCGCCCAGCGCCATCAGGCCGGGCACGATGTGGTCGTCGCTGCCGTTCTTCTTGGTCAGCACCTCGCCGTGAAAATTGGTCGGGATCCCGCCCATGTTGTAGTGCACGGTCGGCAGCACCGGGATCGGCTCGCGCGTCACGTCGACGCCGGCGAAGATGCGCGCCGATTCCGAGATGCCGGGCAACCGCTCGGCCAGTATCTTCGGGTCGAGATGATCGAGGTGCAGCAGGATGTGGTCCTTCTTCGGCCCGACGCCGCGGCCCTCGCGGATCTCGATCGTCATCGCCCGGGAGACCACGTCGCGCGACGCGAGATCCTTGGCGGACGGCGCATAGCGCTCCATGAAGCGCTCGCCTTCCGAATTGGTGAGATAGCCCCCCTCCCCGCGCGAGCCCTCGGTGATCAGCACGCCGGCGCCGTAGACCCCGGTCGGGTGGAACTGGACGAACTCCATGTCCTGCAGCGGCAGGCCGGCGCGCAGCAGCATGGCGTTGCCGTCGCCGGTGCAGATATGGGCTGAGGTGCAGGAGAAATACGCCCGCCCGTAGCCGCCGGTGGCGAGAATGGTCATGCGGGCGCGGAAGCGGTGGATGCTGCCGTCGTCGAGCTTGAGCGCGATCACGCCCCGGCAGGCGCCCTCGTCGTCCATGATCAGGTCGATGACGAAATATTCGACGAAAAACTCGGCCGAATGCTTGAGCGCCGCGCCGTACAGGGTGTGCAGCATCGCATGACCGGTGCGGTCGGCCGCCGCGCAGGTGCGCTGCGCAGTGCCTTTGCCGTAGTGCGTGGTCATGCCGCCGAACGGGCGCTGGTAGATCTTGCCTTCCTCGGTGCGGGAGAACGGCACGCCCCAATGCTCGAGCTCGTAGACGGCGGCCGGCGCCTGGCGGCAGAGATATTCGATCGCATCCTGGTCGCCGAGCCAGTCGGACCCCTTGACGGTGTCGTACATGTGCCAGCGCCAGTCGTCCTGGCCCATGTTGCCGAGCGCCGCCGAGATGCCGCCCTGCGCCGCCACCGTGTGCGAGCGCGTGGGGAAAACCTTGGTGATGCAGGCGGTGCGCAGGCCCGCCTCGCTGCAGCCGACCACGGCGCGAAGCCCGGAGCCGCCGGCCCCCACCACGACAACATCGTAGGTGTGGTCCTCGATCGGATAGGCGCGCCCATTCACGACGGGAGCGCTGCCGTTGCCGTTGCCGTTGGCAGCCATCAGGTCAAACTCCGAACGAAATCTTCAGGATCGCGAAGACGCACGCGAGCCCGATCGCCCAGGCGAAGAAGACATTGAGCATCAGCAGCGTGAACTTCTGGGTCTTCTCGTACACGTAGTCCTCGATGACGATCTGCACACCGATCTTCATGTGCACCGTTGTCGCAAGCACGAACAGGATCATCAGCACCGCGACGAGGGGCGAGGCGAGGATCTGCCTGACCGCCGGATAGCTGCGCCCGGTCAGCGAGATCACCAGCACCAGGCCGGCGAGGGTCAGCGGAATGGCGGCGATCGCCGTCATGCGCTGCAGCCAGAACTCTTCGGTGCCGGTCTTGGCCGAGCCCAGTCCGAGGACGCGACGCAGCGGCGTGCGCATGGTCATGTCAGATGGTCCTCATCGCATTCCGGAGACCCAGAGGATCACCCACAGCAGCACGGTCAGCAGGATCGAGCCAATGATGTTGGCCCGCACCAGCCATTCGCGCTCCGCGGGCTCCATGCCGTAGCCGAGATCCCAGATCAGGTAACGCAGGCCGCCGAGGAGATGATGCAGCAGCGACCAGGAGAAGCCGAACAGGATGAGGCGGCCGATCCAGCTCGTCTCGAACGCCTCGAATGTCCCATAGGCGTTCTGGCCGGCCGCTGCCGCGAGCAGCCACCAGGCCAGCACCACCATGCCGGCGCACAGCGCCAGACCGGTGATCCGATGCAGACCGGACATGAGCATCGACAGCGAGAGTCGATAAATCTGCAGATGCGGCGACAAAGGCCGTTGAACCGGGGCCTGCATCTCGGCCATTGCGAGTCTCCAGCGACGTCGAATCCGGGGGGCGTTCGAGTTCCTAGCGAAACTCGCCTCGCCCGGCAATGCGAAAGAACCGGCCGGGGCGCTGCGCGGAACGCGGACCGTGCGCCCGGCAGGCGCTTCAGCATTCGCCGTACACGAAATATGAGAGGCACAAACGTGGCGCGCAATTGGTCATTGGTGTAGTTTTCCTTCGCCAGCGGCGAAGGAAGGCCCTCTCCTATGCGCTTCGACCTCGCGGACCTCAGCCTGTTTCGCCATGTCGTGGAGGCGGGCAGCATCACGCACGGCGCGGAGCGCGCACACCTTGCGCTTGCGGCTGCCTCGACTCGCATCCGCAACATGGAAGAAACGCTCGGCGCGCCCCTGCTGCTCCGTCGCCGGCAGGGCGTGGCGCCGACTCCCGCCGGCCGCACGCTGCTGCAGCATGCGCGCGCCATCCTGCGCCAGGCCGAGCGGCTGCGCGAGGACCTCGCCGCCTATGCGGGCGGTCTCGCCGGCCAGGTCAAGGTGCTCTCCAACACCAACGCGCTCACCGAGTTTCTGCCTGAGACGCTGAGCGCCTTCCTGGCAAGCCACCCGCAGGTGAGCATCGACCTCGAGGAGCGGCTGTCCGACGAGATCGTCGGGCTGATCGTCGAAGGCGTGGGCGACATCGGCATCGTGGCCGGAACGGTCGATGCCGGCGACCTCGTCACCTTCCCGTTCCGCAGCGACCGCTTCGTGCTGGTGGTCTCGCGCGATCACCCGCTCGCCCGGCGGACGCGGATCGGCTTCGTCGAGGTGCTGGAGCACGATTTCGTCGGCCTCGACCGGGCAAGCGCGCTGCAGCGTTTCCTCGCCGACAAGGCGGCGCGCATCCGCCGGCCGCTGCGCCTGCGGGTGCAGCTGCGCAGCTTCGACGCGGTGTGCCGGCTGGTGGAGGGCAATGTCGGCGTCGGCATCGTGCCGGAGACCACGGCGCGCCGGGCCGCCAAGACCATGGCGATCAAGATCGTCGAGCTGGCCGACCCGTGGGCCCTGCGCGAGCTGACGATCTGCGTGCGCGACGTCGAGGCGCTGCCGCCCTACGCACGCGAGCTGGTCGAGCACATGCGGGCCGGGGCGGGATAGCATTAACTCTTCAAACACCCTGATCCGCGTCGCGCCGATTGATCGAAGTACGCCCTAGCCGGCCGCGTCCTGCAGGATCATGTCGGCGCCCTTCTCAGCGATCATCACCGTTGCCGCATTGGTGTTGCCGGAGACCAGCGCCGGCATGATCGAGGCATCGACCACGCGCAGGCGCTCCATGCGGCGCACCCGCAGCCGCTCGTCCACCACCGCGGCTCGATCGGACCCCATCCGGCAGGTGCTGGTGGGATGGAAGACCGTGGTGGCGGTCTTGCGCGCGAACGCCATCAGGTCCTCGTCGCGGCTCGCGCTCGGCGGCGGCACGCGCTCCTCGGCGACGTAGCGGCGCATCGCCGGCTGCCGCATGATCCGCTGCAGGAGCCGCATGCCGGCCAATAGCGTGTCGCGGTCGTTCTGGCTGGTCAGGTAGCGCGGCTGGATCGCGGGCGGCACGGCCGGGTCGGCGGACGTGATGCGCACGAAGCCGCGGCTCTCCGGCCGCAGCTGGCATACCGACACGATGAATCCCGGAAAGGTGTGCAGCGCCGCACCCGCCGTGTCGCCGCTGAAGATCAGGAAGTGCAGCTGCACGTCCGGCGTCGCGAGATGCGAGCCGGTGCGCAGGAAGGCGCCCGCATAGCCGGCGCCGATCGCGAGCAGGCCCTTGCGCGACGCGAAGTAGCGCAGCCCCGCCAGCGTGCGATGGCCCCAGTGGTGCACCACGTCGTTCATGGTGATCGGCTCGGTGCAGCGATACTGGAAACGCACCTGCAGATGGTCCTGCAGGTCCGCCCCGACACCCGGCATGTCGGCGACCACGTCGATGCCGTGCTGGCGCAACAGATCCGCCGGCCCGAGCCCGGAGAGCTGCATCAGCTGGGGCGAGTTGAACGCCCCTCCGGCGAGGATCACCTCGGCGTTCGCGCGCGCGGTGTGGAGCGTGCCGTTGCGGCGATACGCGATGCCGACCGCGCGCCGCCCCGAAAACAGGATGCGGCTCGCGAGCGCCCGCGTGACTACCTCGAGGTTGGGCCGCCGCCGCGCCGGGCGCAGGTAGCCGACCGCGGTCGACCGGCGCAGCCCGCGCCGCGCGGTGTACTGGAAATATCCGGCGCCCTCCTGGCTCTTGCCGTTGAAGTCGTCATTGCGCGGCAGCCCGGCCTCCTGCACGGCCGCGATGAAGGCCTCGCACAACGGATGCGGCTCGCAGACATTGGAGACGGAGAGCGGTCCGCCCACCCCGTGCAGCGCATCCTCGCCCCGCTCCTGATCCTCGGCCCGCCGGAAATAGGGCAAGACGTCCTCGAAGCTCCAGCCCGTATTGCCGAGCTGGCGCCAGTGATCGTAGTCGGCGTGCTGGCCGCGGACGTAGAGCAGGCCGTTGATCGAGCTCGAGCCGCCCAGCAGCTTGCCGCGCGGCTGGATGATGCGGCGGTTGTCGAGCTCCGGCTCGGGCTCGGTGGTGTAGAGCCAGTTCACCCGCGCGTCGTTGAACAGCTTGCCGTAGCCGAGCGGGACGTGGACCCAGAAATAGCGGTCGTGTCCGCCCGCCTCGAGCAGAAGAACGCGGTGACGGCCGGATGCGGTGAGACGATTGGCGAGCACGCAGCCGGCCGAGCCTGCGCCGACGATGATGTAGTCGTAGCCGCGCGGTGCCATCAGGCCGTCCGATACTGTTCGATCGACGCGAGGTCGGGCGTGATGCCGAGACCGGCCTCTTCGCCAAGCTCGATCATGCCGTCGCGGACATCGCGCACCGGGCCGCAAAACCGATCACGCAGCGGATTCTCGTTGCAATCGACTTCCAGCAGTCC
>DASTZX010000024.1:0-14497 GCA_035764045.1 Xanthobacteraceae bacterium
CGTCAAGCCGGCGCCGAGCCGGCACGGAAGCCGGATGTTGTGCGGCCCGGCCGCGACCTCGACATCGCCGCGCCCCGGCACCGTCACCCCGATTACCCGCCCCTTGAGCAGGTTGGCAGCGCCGATGAAGTTGCTGACATATGCATTGACGGGCCGCTCGTAGATTGCGTGCGGGTCTCCCCTTTGTTCGACGCGGCCCTTGCTCATCACGATGATCTCGTCGCTCATCACCAGCGCTTCGCTCTGGTCATGCGTCACGTAGACCGATGTGATCCCGACCTCCTGCTGGATGCGCTTGAGCTCGAGTCGCATCCGCTCGCGCAGCTTGAGGTCGAGATTGGACAGCGGCTCGTCGAACAGCAGAAGCCGCGGCCGGGACACGATGGCGCGCGCGAGGGCGGCGCGCTGCTGTTGCCCGCCGGAAAGCTGCGTCGCGAGCTTGCCCGCCACCGGGGTGAGGCCCACGAGCCTCAACACCTCGGCGACGCGCTCGCCGACCTCGGCACGCGGGATGTTGCGAAGCTCCAGCGGATAGGCGACGTTCTGGGCCACCGTCATGTGTGGCCAGATCGCATAGCTCTGGAACACCATGCCGATGTCTCGGCGCTCCGGCGGGACGAAGATGCCTTCGGCCGGCTGCGTATAGGTCATGCCTCCGACCCGAATCGAGCCAGAATCGATCGCATGCAGGCCGGCGATGCTCATCAGCGTGGTGGTCTTGCCGCAGCCGGACGGGCCGAGCAGCGTCAGGAATTTTCCCTTCGCGATGCTGAACGACACGCCGTCGACGGCACGGTCGGTGCCGAACCGCTTCACCAGGTTGGTGACCTCGAGATAGCTGTCGTTGTCGCTGCTGCCGTGCATGGCGGTCCCCGTCTCCGTCACGCCGTCAGGGCTTCGCGCCCGGCGACGCGGCGGAAGACGAAGACGCAGATCAGAAGCAGCACCGTCTGCGCGACAGACAGCGCCGCCGTCAGCGTCTCGTTTTCGTAGTTCGTGAGATAGTAGACGCCCACCGACAGCGTCTCGGTTCCGGACGAATAGAGGATGATCGAGATCGACAGTTCGCGCAGAAAGATGATGAACAGCAGCACCCAGCCGGCGAAAATGCCAGGCTTGAGCAGCGGAATGGTGATCCGCCGCAAGGTCGTGAGCCACGAGGCGCCCGCCATGCGCGAGCTCTGGTCGAGCTCCTCGGAGACGGCCAGCATCACCGAGGACACGTTGCGCTGTCCGTAGGGGAAGAAGCGCGTGATGTAGCCGAGCAGAATGATCCACAGCGTCGCGTAGATCGGCGTGCGGATGTAGGTCACGAGCACGCCCATGGCGAGGACGATTCCGGGAAACCCGATCGGCACGACGCACAGGAAATCGAGCAGGCGCGAGCCGAAGCCGCGGGTGCGATGGATCATGTAGGCCATCACCAGCGACAGGACCATCGCGACGGTGGCGCCCACGAAGGCGAGAATGAAGCTGTTGTAGATGCCGTTAGTGGCCGCCTCGATATGGTCGGGCGCCCAGAAGAACAGGGTCCGCACGTAGTTGTGCAGGGTGAGGTCGTGCGGAATGATCCGCGCCTGCCACACCGGGTGCAGGCTGACCACCAGCAGGCAGGCGAGCGGCAGCGCGACAGCGACGAGCAGGTAGGCGAGGTTGAACGCGAAGGCCGCCCACCGCCAGCGCCCGAGCTCGATGACGTTCGGGCGGAACCCCTTGCCGGTCACGGTCGTGAAGGACCGCGGCGCGATGTAGCGCTGCTGGATCCAGATCAGGAACACCGTGATGGCGCCGAGCCCCATGCTCATCGCGGCGCCGAGATAGAGATTGGCGTCGTCTCCCACCGCCTTGGAGAAAATTTGTGTGGTCAGCGTCTGCCAGCCGTATGGGGCCGAGAGCTTGAACGGCACGCCGAAATCGCCCGCCGTGGTGACGAACACGATGATCGCGCCGGAGAGAATTCCCGGCGCCACCAGCGGCAACGTGATCGTCATGGCCGTGCGCAGCAGCCCGGCGCCGGTCGTGCGCGCGCTGTCCTCGAGCGAAGGATCCATGCGCCGCAGCGATCCTACCACGAACAGGTAAACCAGCGGCGCGAAGAACAGCCCGCTGACCCAGATCACGCCGTAGATGTTGTCGACGTTGACGATGTTGCCATGCACGCCGAGAAAATCGCGGGCCCAGCCGTTGAGGAGTCCGGTCTTGCCGCCGGCGAGGTCGTGCCAGGCGATCGCGCCGACGAATGGGCTGAGGAAGAACGGTATGAGGTTGAGCGGCTCGAGCCGCTCGCGGCCGGGGCAGTCGGTGCGCGAGTTGATCCAGGCGAGCGCCACGCCGAAGAAGGTCGACACGACCGTCGCGCCCGCGCTGATGATCAGTGTGTTGACGAAGGCCTTGGGGATGACGCGGTCGTTCCAGAGCGTGCGGTAGTTGTCGAGGCCCCAGGTGGTGCCGAAGCCGCCGACATCGAGCACGAGGAAGCTCGAAACGACCAGCACGAGGAGCGGCAGGATTACGGCCACCCCCACGATCACGCTCACCACGATGGTGATCACCGTCTCCTGGGTGAAGAGGCTGCGCCAGCGCCCGATGGCGGAGGTCGGCAGATGACGCTCGGCAATCGTTTGCGTCGCCATCGACTTGTCCGGATGCGTCGCGCCGATCGGTTCGCGGCTTTCCGGATCCCTACTGGAACTTCGCCTGCCAGTCGGCGCGCAGTGCGCTGAATTTGGCCTGCGCGGCGACCCAGTCCTTCAATCCGAGCAGCTTGGTCGTCTTCATATCGAACAGATACTTCTGGGCCTCGGGCGGCGGCGTGTAGTCCTTCATGAACGTGTACATCATCTCACCGACCACCATGATGTCGGTGCCCGGCTTGCTCAGCATGTACTCGATGAACAGCTTGGCGGCGTTCGGATGCGGAGCGCCCTTGATCACGGCGGCCTGATTGCCGAGCATGACTTGGCCTTCCTTGTAGGTGCTCCATTTGATCACCCTGAGGAGGTCGGGCTTCTTCAGCACATTTTGGTAGATACGGCCGGTCAGGTTCCACATGTCGAGCGGACGCTGGCATGAGATGACCATCTGCATCTTCGGCTCGGTGCGGAATTCGACCAGCGGGTCGGTCGCCTTGAGCCGGGTCCACAGGTCGTCGAGGTTCATGCCGGCTTCCTGCAGCGCCAGCGCGGTGTTGTCGTAGGTGAAGCTCTTGGTGAGGTCGGACGCGATGGTCTTGCCCTTGAGCTCGGGCTTGAGAACGTCGGCGTAAGAATGGGCCGAATAGTTCTCCATGCCGGGGCATGAGCTGTTCCATACCGGCTGAAACGTGTAGGCGAACGGCACAACCACGTAGGGATAATCGAAATACTGACCGGCCGCGCGAGCGCCTTCCTCGTGGTTCTTCCAGTAGCCGCTGTCGAGCTTCTCCAACGCGCCGCGCTTGGCTGCCTCGGCGAAGAATCCCGGCGCGCTGACGATGAGGATGTCGGCGGTGTGCTTCCCGGCCTGGATTTCCTGGCGGGTCTGCGCCACCGTCGCGCCAGTACCCTTGCGCAGATTGTTGAACTTGAAATCCGGGCCGAGATTGTAGCGCTGGACGAAGCCCTCGCCGAGCTTCTGCGCGGTCGAGTCGCTGAATTGCGGGTTGAGCACCGTGACGGCGCCTTCTTTCCTGGCGGCGTCGATGAGCTTGGCTTCCTGCGGTGTGTAGTCCGCCGCGTGAGCGCAGATTGCACCGGCGATGAGCGCGGCGGCGAGCGGCGCGATGCCGCACAATGCAGATGTGATGGGGCGCGAGCCCATGGCGTCCTCCCATTGCCTGCATGCACCGTTGCAGCGACGCAAACGGCCGCTGCGCGTGCGATGGAGTCCAGGGATACGGCCTGCCGGCCGCGGCCGGGGTCGCATTCTTTCGTGTCAGCCTGTTCGCGCGCCCCCACGCTCAGGCCACAGCGGCCGTCCAACGAAAGGCGGCCGCTGCCGACAAACTAACTCTTTACGGAGGGCGCGCTCGCATCGCACCGGGTGGTCAAATCGCCGCACGTCGTCTCGGATCGCGCTGCGGGGCTTCGACAAGGTTCGTCGCTGCGGTCGGGCGTGCTGCCCTATCCAGCATTCGCAGCCCCGTTCTGACGGGCAATTTGGGGGGAGGACTAAGTCGTCTATTGCGGGCCCACCCCTGCCGCCCTTATCGCGACGGCCCATTTGTCGATTTCACGTGCGACAAACGTTTCCAGGAATTCCGGCGAGCGATCCTCGTGCGGCGTAGGCTCGGCGCCGATCTGCCGGAGCCGCCCCTGGACATTGGGCAGATCAACGGCCGCGTCAGCCGCATCGCGTAGCTTGTGGATGATCGGCTGCGGCGTGCCCTTCGGCAGAAAGAGCGCATTCCAAGTGGAGACTCCGAAGCCGGCCAGCCCCTGCTCTTGCGCCGTGGCAAGCTGCGGCAGGATCGTCGTACGTGTTGCCGTCAGTGCGGCTACGGGCTTCACCTTTCCGCCCGCGATCTGTGGAAGTGCGAGCGCAATCAATGGACACTGATAGTCGATCCGCCCGGCAATAAGATCCTGCATGGCGGGGCCGCCGCCGCGGTAGGGAACGTGAGTCACGTCGAGCCCGATTGCGGCATTAAGCAGCGCGCACGCAAGATGCGCGGCCGATCCTGCTCCGGGCGAACCGTATTGCATCTTCGCCTGGTTGGCCTTCACGTAGGCGATGAAACCCTCCAACCCGTCGGCCGGAAGATCGGGGCGCTCGATCAGGACCTGCGGCGTATCGGCAATCGACGCGACTGGCGCAAAGTCGCGCACCGCGTGGTAGAGCGGATGCGGGTAGAGGGACTGGTTCTGCGCGTGGGTGCCTACGTTACCGAGCACGAACGTGTAGCCGTCCGGAGAGGCTTTCGCGACGCGCGCCGCCCCGGTCATCCCGCCTGCGCCGCCGACGTTCTCGATGACGATTGGCTGGCCGATCTTCTCCGCCATCGCGGGCGCGAGGATGCGCCCGAGCACGTCAATACCGCTGCCCGCGCCGAACGGAATGACCATGGTCACCGGGCGAAGCGGCCATTCCTGTGCAGCCGCGCGGCCGGCCGGGACGGCCCACGTGAACGCCACCGCAATAACGCCGGCGAGACGGATCGGGGTGGTCATGCGCCGCTCCTTGCGTGGGTTTGGAGAGAGACGCATCGCGGACAATATCGGATGAACGGCCCGACGCCCTCATGATATTATGCGATACTTTCATATCGCGTCCGATATGAGGGTCTCCGTGGCCCCGATTGAACAAATCCAGCGCCGCATCAGCCTGAACGATCTCCGCGTCCTGATCGGTGTGGTCCAGGCCGGCAGCATGGGGCGCGCCGCCCGGCGGCTCGCCACCTCGCAGCCTGCCATCTCGCGATCGATCTCCGATCTCGAACATGCGCTTGGCGTTCGCCTGCTCGATCGCGGCCGGCACGGCGTCGAGCCGACCTCCTACGGACGCGCGCTGGTCGCGCGTGGGCTCGCGATTTTCGACGAGCTTGCGCAGGGAATTGGCGAAATCCAGTTCCTTGCTGATCCGACCGCCGGCCAATTACGGATCGGCGCCTCGATCGCGATCTCGGTCGGGCTCGTCGCGATGATCATCGATCGGTTGTCGGCCGTGCACCCGCGGCTGACGTTCGAAATGCTTTCCACCGACACGACGAGCGCATTCCAGGCACTTGCCACGCGTCAGGTGGATCTGCTCGTCACTCACCTGGTCGGCCCGCTCGCAGACGACGGCATGGACGCCGACGTTCTGTTCGACGATCCACATGTGGTCGTCGCAGCCGCAGACAGCCCATGGGCGCGTCGTCGCCGCTTGCGCCTCCCCGATCTGACGGACGAGCCGTGGCTGCTGCCTCGCCCTGATGCGCCGTACGGCGCAATCGTATCCGAGGCGTTTCGCGCAGCGGGCCTTGCCATGCCGCGCACCGTCGTCACGTCGACGCTTCCACTGCGCACCGTCCTGCTGGGGACCGGGCGCTACCTGTCGATGATCCCCCGCGTCGCGCTGCAATTTCCAGGGGCGAGGCAGACGATAAAGGTGCTTCCGATCGAGTTGCCGTCCACGCCCAGACCGCTCGCCATCGTGACGTTGAAGAACCGGACGCTGAACCCCGTGGCGCAGACTTTCATCGACGAGGTTCGCAAAGTCGCGGGCTCACTCGCGACCAAAAGATGAAGTTCGCCGGCACAGAAGCTTCCGCCGCGCGCCGTCAGCCGAACTTCCCGTGGCAATGCTTGTACTTCTTGCCCGAGCCGCAGGGGCAGTTCTCGTTGCGCCCGACCTTGCCCCAGCTCGTCGGATTGGCGGGATCGCGCTGCGGCGCGGTCGCGGTCGCCGCCCCTGCTCCCGCCCCCGCAGCCGTGATGCCGGCGCGCGCGAGCGTCTCCGCCCCGGCGAGCGCCAGCGCCATCTCGTCCTCGCCGGTCGCCGGATCGACGTGGTGCGCCTGCATGGCGGGCAGGTTCGGCGCCACCTGCTCGGGCGGCGGCTGCTGCACGATCTCGACCCGCATGAGCTGGGCGGTGACCGCCTCGCGCAGGTTCTGGATCATGGCCTCGAACAGCGTGAACGCCTCCGACTTGTACTCGTTGAGCGGATCGCGCTGGCCGTAGCCGCGCAGCCCGATCACGTTGCGCAGGTGGTCGAGCATCATCAGATGCTCGCGCCAGAGGTGATCGAGCGTCTGCAGCAGGATCGACTTCTCGACGTAGCGCAGCACGTCCGGGCCCCATTGGGCGACCTTCGCGGCCATGTGCTCGTCGGCGCGGCGCTGCACGCGGGCGACCAGCTCCTCGTCGGCGATGCCTTCTTCCTTGGCCCAGGCGTCGACCGGCAGATCGAGCGCGACCACGCGGCCGAGCTCCTCCTTGAGGCCGGCCACGTCCCACTGCTCCGGATAGGCGTTCTCCGGCACGTGCCGCGCGACCAGGTCCTCGACGACGTCGCGGCGCATGTCGGCGACGGTCTCGGCGACGGTCTCGTCGCGCATCAGGTCGACCCGCTGCTCGAAGATCACCTTGCGCTGGTCGTTCATGACGTTGTCGAACTTGAGCAGGTTCTTGCGGATGTCGAAGTTGCGCGCCTCGACCTTCTGCTGCGCCTTCTCGAGCGCCTTGTTGATCCAGGGATGGATGATCGCCTCGTTCTCCTTGAGGCCGAGCTTCTGCAGCATCCCGTCGAGCTTGTTCGACCCGAAGATGCGCATCAGGTCGTCCTCGAGGGAGAGGAAGAACTTGGAGCGGCCGGGATCGCCCTGGCGGCCGGAACGGCCGCGCAGCTGGTTGTCGATGCGCCGCGATTCGTGCCGCTCGGTGCCGACGATGTAGAGCCCGCCCGGGCGCACGATGGTCTTGGCCGGCTTGCCCCCCTTGGCGGGCTCGATCTCGATCGTCTCCTCGGCCTTGAGCACGATCTCCTTGAAACGCTCGACCTCGGCGCGGATTTCGGCGGTCTTCTTCTCCCTCTCGGCCGGATCGGCGATCTCGGCGGTCTCGAGCGCGATGCGCATGCTGGCATTGCCGCCGAGCTGGATGTCGGTGCCGCGGCCCGCCATGTTGGTGGCGATGGTGATCGCGCCGGGCACGCCGGCCTCCGCCACGATGTAGGCCTCCTGCTCGTGGAAGCGCGCATTGAGGACGGCGAACTGCTTGCTCGGCTTGCCGGAGCGCGCCGCCGCGTAGAGCCGCTCGAGGGCCTTCGGGTTGTCGAAGTCGATCTGCTTGTAGCCGTTCTTGGCGAGGATGCCGGCCAGGAGCTCGGATTTCTCGATCGATGCGGTGCCGACCAGCACCGGCTGCTGGCGCTGGTTGGCGCGCTCGATCTCGCCCAGCACGGCGCGGTACTTCTCCTCCGCCGTGCGATAGACCTCGTCGTCGTCGTCGAGGCGGGCGAGCGGCATGTTGGTCGGCACTTCCAGCACTTCGAGGCCGTAGATGTCCATGAACTCGTCGGCCTCGGTCGCCGCCGTTCCGGTCATGCCGGCGAGCTTCTCGTACATGCGGAAGTAGTTCTGGAAGGTGATCGAGGCGAGCGTCTGGTTCTCGGGCTGGATCGGCTGGTGCTCCTTCGCCTCCAGCGCCTGGTGCAGGCCATCCGAATAGCGCCGGCCCGGCATCATGCGGCCGGTGAACTCGTCGATGATGACGACCTCGCCGTTGCGCACGATGTAGTCCTTGTCGCGCTGGAACAGCTTGTGGGCGCGCAGCGCCTGGTTGACGTGATGGACGGTCGAGACGTTCTCGACGTCGTAGAGCGACTCGCCCTTGAGCAGCTCCGCGTCGCGCAGCCGCTGCTCGATCTTCTCCATCCCGCCTTCGGTGAGGGTGACGGTGCGCTGCTTCTCGTCGACCTCGTAGTCGGATTTGTCGAGGTTGAGGATGAAGGTGTCGATGGTGTTGTAGAATTCCGAGCGATCGTCGAGCGGCCCGGAGATGATCAGCGGGGTGCGCGCCTCGTCGATCAGGATCGAGTCGACCTCGTCGACGATCGCGTAGATGTGACCGCGCTGGACCATGTCCTCCAGCCGGTACTTCATGTTGTCGCGCAGATAGTCGAAGCCGAGCTCGTTGTTGGTGCCGTAAGTGATGTCGCAGTCGTAGGCGGCCTTGCGCTGCTCGTCGTCGAGCCCGTGCACGATCACGCCGACGGTGAGCCCCAGGAACTTGTAGATCTGCCCCATCCAGTCGGCGTCGCGGCGGGCGAGATAGTCGTTGACGGTCACGACGTGCACGCCGCGCCCGGTGATGGCGTTGAGATAGACCGGAAGCGTGGCGACCAGCGTCTTGCCTTCGCCGGTCTTCATCTCGGCGATCTTGCCTTCGTGCAGGATCATGCCGCCGACAAGCTGGACGTCGAAGTGCCGCTGTCCGAGGGTGCGCTTCGCCGCCTCGCGGACGGTCGCGAATGCCGGCTCCAGGATGTCGTCGAGATCGACGCCGTCGGCGATCTGCTTCTTGAACTGGTCGGTGCGCGCGCGCAGCGCCTCGTCGGATAGCTTCGCGACCTCGTCCTCGAGAGCGTTGATCGCGTCGACGCGGGGCTGGTAGGAGCGGATGCGCCGGTCGTTTGCGGAGCCAAACAGCTTTCGGGCAACGGCGCCAAACATGCCGGGTCCTCTCTCAAGTGTTCCGTCGACCGATTGGGCAGCCGCCGGCCGAAGATGGCCGGCACCGTCCCGACGCACCAGCATCGGGCTTTTTCGGGCAGAGGTGAGGCCGCAACTGCCCCACGAAAACCGGCGAGTTTGCCGAGAGATAGGAGGGGGTCCGGGGCTTGTCAATCGGCGGTCACGCTGCGGCGGCACAAGGCGCCGCAATCGCGCCCTTAATAAGATTTAATCGTCCGCCGCGGTTGCGATTCCCGGTCGGTTGCGCAACTCTCCGTCGCAAATGCCGAAACCCGCGGACCTTTCCGCTCTCCCGAGGATATCCCTATGAGCCCTCTGTCTGTTTTGCCACGTTGGGCAGCGCGACGCGGCATCATCGCCGCGGGTGCGGCGGCCGCGGTCATCGCCGGCTGTGCGATCGCCGGCTTCGCCCAGACCGGCGCGGACCCGCTGATCGCCAAGGTCAATGGCGTCGAGATCCACCAGAGCGACCTTGCGCTCGCCGAAGAGGACATCGGCCAGAACCTGCCGCAGGGCAGCGAGGACGCCAAGCGCGACTATCTGGTGAGCTACCTGTCCGACCTGATCCTGCTGGCGCAGGCGGCCGAGCAGAAGCACATCCAGGACGAGCCCGACTTCAAGCGGCACGCCGCCTTCGCGCGCAACAAGGTGCTGATGGAGGCGCTGCTGCAGAGCGAGGGCAAGAAGGCGATCAACGACCAGTCGCTGCATGCGGTCTACGACGATGCGGTCAAGCAGATGGGCAACGAGGAGGAGGTGCATGCGCGGCACATCCTGTTCCGCGTCGCCAATCCGTCCGACGAGGCGGCGAGCAAGGAGGCCGAGAACAAGGTCAAGGCGGTGATCGAACGGCTCAAGAAGGGCGAGGACTTCGCCAAGCTCGCCAACGAGCTGACCGAGGATCCGTCGGGCAAGAAGGACGGCGGCGACCTCGGCTACTTCACCAAGGACCAGATGGTGCCGGAATTCTCCAAGGTCGCCTTCACGCTTCCCAAGGGCCAGATCTCCGAGCCGATCAAGACCCAGTTCGGCTGGCACGTCCTCAAGGTCGAGGACAAGCGCAAGCGCCAGCCGCCGGATTTCGACAAGGTCAAGGGCCAGCTCGAGAGCTACGTGGAGCGCAAGGCACAGGTCGAGCTCGTCAACAAGCTGCGCACCGACGCGAAGATCGAGCGTCTCGACAAGCCGGCCCAGCCCGCCACGCCCGCCCAGCCCGCTCCGCCCGCCGCGCAGGCTCCTTCGCCGGCCAAGTGATTGACGGGCACGAGGCTGGCCGTCATCTTTGATCGTCAAGGCCGGGCTTTGTCCCGGCCATCCACGTCTTGCCTGCATAAGACGTGGATGCCCGCGACAAGCGCGGGCATGACGACGAGGAATAGGCTCCCCGCATGGCTAGCGTTTCCCCGCTTGCGCCCGCGCGCTTTCCCGACATGCCGGAGATCGCCGGCGTGCGCCTCGCCACCGCGGCGGCCGGAATCCGCTATGCGGACCGCACCGACGTGCTGCTGACCCTGCTCGATCCGGGCACCACGGTCGCCGGTGTGCTGACGCGCTCGAAGTGCCCATCGGCGCCGGTCGACTGGTGCCGCGCCCGCCTCAAGGGCGGCAAGGCGCGCGCCCTGGTGGTCAATTCCGGCAACGCCAACGCCTTCACGGGCAGGACCGGACGCGAAGCGGCGAAGTTCACCGCCGAGATCGCCGCCAAGGCGGCCGGCTGCCGGCCCGGGGACGTGTTTCTCGCCTCGACCGGGGTCATCGGCGAGCCGCTCAAGGCCGCCGCCTTCGACGGCGTCATGGACGGCCTGGTGGCGGCCGCAACGCCGGGGCGGTGGCAGGATGCCGCGCGCGCGATCATGACAACCGATACCTTCCCGAAAGGCGCGAGCGCGACCGCGCGCCTCGGCAAGGCCGAGGTGACGATCTGCGGCATCGCCAAGGGTGCGGGCATGATCGCGCCCGACATGGCGACCATGCTGGCCTTCGTGTTCACCGACGCGCCGATCGCCGCCCCCGCGCTGCAGTCCCTGCTCGCGCGCGGCGTGACCGACAGCTTCAATGCGGTCACGATCGACGGCGATACGTCGACCTCGGATACGCTGCTCGCCTTCGCGACCGGGGCGGCCGCGGCGCGCGATGCGCCGCGCATCGCGCGCGCCTCCGACCGGCGGCTCGGGTCGTTCCGCGCGGCGTTCGAGCGCGTGCTCAAGGAGCTTGCCGAGCAGGTCGCGCGCGACGGCGAAGGCGCGCGCAAGCTGGTGGAGGTGCTGGTCGAGGGCGCAACGTCGAAACCATCGGCGCGGCGCATCGCGATGTCGATCGCCAATTCGCCGCTGGTCAAGACCGCCATCGCGGGAGAGGACGCCAACTGGGGCCGCGTCGTGATGGCGGTGGGAAAGGCCGGCGAGCCGGCCGACCGAGACCGGCTATCGATCTGGTTCAACGGCATCCGCGTCGCCCACAAGGGGGCGCGCGATCCCGGCTACGACGAGGCCGCGGTCTCCGCCGCCATGAAGCAGCCGGTCATCGTCCTCAAGGTGGCGCTCGGAATGGGCCGCGGCTCCGATCGCGTGCTCACCTGCGACCTCACCAAGGAGTACGTCGCGATCAACGGCGATTATCGCTCCTGAGCCTCAACCGAGCCGCCAGGCTGCCGCCCAAGATGCCAAGCGCGAAGCTTCTCATCGTCGCCGCCTGCGCCCTCGTCGATGCCGACGGGCGGGTGCTGATCGCGCAGCGGCCGGAGGGCCGGTCCATGGCGGGACTATGGGAGTTTCCCGGCGGCAAGGTCGAAGCGGGCGAAAGGCCGGAGGACACGCTGATCCGCGAGCTCAACGAGGAGCTCGGCATCGTGGTCCGGGAAGCCTGCTTGGCGCCGCTCACCTTCGCGAGCCACAGCTACCCCGATTTCCATCTGCTGATGCCGCTCTACGTGTGCCGCCGCTGGGAGGGCATCCCGGCCGCGCAGGAAGGCCAGCAGCTCGCGTGGGTGCGGCCGAACCGGCTCAAGGATTATCCGATGCCGCCTGCCGACCTGCCGCTGATCTCGCACCTGACGACATTGCTGTAGCGTCCATGCCGACGACGGGAGACATTCCGGCCGGCACGGACCGGTGCTAGCCTCCCGGCTCGATCTCCCGCTCAAGGGAGACGGAAGCCAAAGGGAGGACGGCGATGCAGAGACTGATCTCGGCTTTGTGCCTCATGACCGGGCTTGCGGCCAGTGCCGGACTTTCGGCCGGCCCCACAGCGGCGCAGCCGTTCACGCCCAACGCCGCCGGCGTGACCATGGGGCACTGGCATCTCAACTCGCGCGACATCGACGCCAACAAGCGGATCTTCGTCGCGCTCGGCGGCACAGCTTTCAAGGCCGGCGATTTCGAGATCGTGCGATTCCCGGGCGTCAACGTCTATCTCAACCTGCGTCCCGGCACGCCGGCGGCGACCGGCGGCACGGTCGGCAGCGTGATCAACCACGTCGGATTCCTCGTGCCGAACGTCCAGGACTCGGTCGCCAAATGGAAGGGCGCGGGCGTTCCGGTCCTTCCCGGCAGCAACGGGCGGACCGACCAGGCGTTCGTCCTGACCCCAGACGGCCTGCGCATCGAGATTCTCGAGGACAAGGATCAGAAGGTCCCGATCCGCCACCATCACGTGCACTTCTTCGTGCCGGAAACCGCGATCAACGACATGCAGGCCTGGTACGGCAACCTGTTCGGCGCCAAGCCCGGCATGCGCAGCAACTTCAAGACTGGCTACGTGCCGGGGGCCGAGCTCGCGTTCAGCAAGACCACCGAGCCCACCGTCGCCACCAAGGGCCGCGTGCTCGATCACATCGGGTTCGACGTGAACAATATCGAGGAATTCATGAAGAAAGCGGAAGCCGCCGGCGTGAAGCCCGTGGTGGCGCCGAGCAAGAACCCCAGCAACGGCGTCTGGCTCGCCTTCATCGCCGATCCGTGGGGCACCTCGATCGAGATCAACCAGCGTCCCAACCAGACCTATCTCGATCAGATGTAAAACCGTCGGCTAGAGCATGTTCCGTTCCTGCGGAATCGGAACATGCTCTCGTGTCATTGATTGGCGCATGTCCTTATCGGCGAACCGGAGGCCACTTCGCCGGGACATGCGCTAGTTTGCAGAAGCCGGTGCGGATCATCGCTCCGGCTTCTCCCCGGTGGAGATTTCCCGCGTGCCGAGCGCGTCGGCGAGCCGCGTCTTGGCGGAGCCGGGCTTCAGCGGCTGCGGCTGGCTCGGATCCGGCGCCCAGCCGGACATCCAGACGATGTCGAAGCTGGCGCGCACACGGCCATCGGGATCGGCGAAGCGCTCGGCGTAGAGCTCCACCATCCGCCGCAGCGTCGCACGGCTCAGCGGCGTGCGCCGGCGCTCGACCAGCACATTGGTCGCGCCCATGCGACGCAGGTCGGCCATCAGCCCGAACGGCGAGGCGTAGCGCGCCGTGATGCGCTCGATGTCGGTCACCGGCAGGGCGAAGCCCGCCCGCTGCAGCAGCGCGCCGGCCTCGCGCGCATCGATGAAGGGCGCAACGCGCGGCGACACCCCGCCGTCGACCTCCGCCTCGGCTGCCGCGAAACTCTGGCGCAGCTCGGCAAGGCTGTCGCCGCCGAGCAAGGCGGCGAGGAAAAGCCCGTCCGGCTTGAGCGCGCGGCGGATCTGCACCAAGGTCCCGGGCAGGTCGTTGACCGATTGCAAGGCGAGCGCCGACACGACGAGGTCGAGCGAGCCGTCCGCGACGGGCAGCGCCTCCTCGTCGGCGACGACGCGCGGACCCGCAGCGTCGAAACCCTGCGCGTTCGCGTCGATCGCAATCAGCATGTCGGCGCGCCCTGCGATCGCGCGGCGCACGGCGCCGGTCGGCGATCCGAGGTCGGCGGCGCGCGCGAACCGCCGCAGCACCGCCGCCAGGCGATCGGCAAAGTCGTCCGCCACGCGGTCGATGAGGAATGTCGCGGGTCCGAGCGCCTGCGCGCGACGACCGCGCTGGCGCAACAGGCTGCGATCGAAGATGCGCGGAGCCGACATGGCCCCATTGTAGCGCCGCGAACCCGAAGTTCGCACGATTTCTCGGCGCGTCCGTTTTGCGAACTTCGCAATCGGACCCTCGCGAAAGATCGGCCGCGCGGCGCCGGTCGGGAGGCGTCGCGCGGCCGACCGGGCCCGTGCCGCTGCTCCCTATGCGGCGCGGACCAAGGATGATCACGGATCGGGTTCTGCGGCCCGGACGTGTGACGCGTGAGCTGACATTTGCGGCGTTGCGCCGTCGCGGTCGATTTCGCGGCAGCCGGGTTATCGAGCGGTAAATATCGCCGGCGGCTTACGGTA
>DASTZX010000025.1:0-3005 GCA_035764045.1 Xanthobacteraceae bacterium
CGATCCGGCCGGACCCCACGGCACCGCGCATGAGCGCCGGGCTCCGCCGCGAGATCGGCTTCATCGGCCTGCTGTGGGCGTCGGCGGGATCCATCATCGGCTCGGGTTGGCTGTTCGGCTCGCAGGAAGCGCTGATGGCAGCCGGTCCGGCCGCGGTCATCTCGTGGGTGATCGGCGCAGTCGCGATCTTCCTCCTCGCGCTCGTGCACGCCGAGCTCGGCGGGATGTATCCCGTCGCGGGCGGGACGGCGCGATTCCCGCACTACGCGTTCGGCGGCGCGGCGGGCGCGTCGTTCGGCTGGTTCTCCTGGCTGCAGGCGGCGACGGTGGCGCCGATCGAGGTCATGGCGATGATCCAGTACGGCCAGCACTACGCGTTCGCGAAGCACTGGATGAAGCTGAGCCACAACCAGAACGTGCTGACCGCACAGGGGATCGTCGCGGCGGTGGTGCTGATGGCGATCTTCACGTCGATCAACTTCCTCGGCATCCGCAAGCTCGCGCACACGAACAGCGCGGCGACCTGGTGGAAGGTCGGGATCCCGCTGCTGACGATCTTCGTGCTGGGGATCGTCAACTTCCACGCGAGCAACTTCACGGCGGCCGACGGATTCACGCCGTTCGGCGCGAAGGGCGTGCTCGCCGCCGTCTCGACGAGCGGAATCATCTTCGCGCTGCTCGGCTTCGAGCAGGCCGACCAGCTGGCGGGAGAGAGCGCCCGGCCGAAGCGCGACATCCCGCGCGCCGTGATCTTCTCCGTGATCATCGGTGCGGTCATCTACATGGCGCTGCAGATCGTCTTCCTGGGCGCGCTGCCGCATTCGCAGATCGGCAGCAGCTGGGCCCACGGCGCCTACACGACGATGACGGGGCCGTTCGCGCAGATCGCGACGCTCGTCGGCGTCGGCTGGCTCGCCGCGATCCTCTACGTCGACGCGATCATCTCGCCGGGCGGCACCGGCCTGATCTACACGACCTCGAGCTCGCGCGTCTCGTACGGCCTGAGCCGCAACGGCTACTTCCCGACGATCTACGAGTCGACCGACAAGCGCGGCGTGCCGTGGTTCGGCCTGCTCACGGCGTTCGTCGTCGGCTGCATCTGCTTCCTGCCGTTCCCGAGCTGGACGTCGCTCGTGGGGCTGATCACCGCGGCGAGCGTGCTCATGTACGCGGGTGCGCCGCTCGCATTCGGCGTCTTCCGCCGCCGGCTGCCGAACGCGGAGCGGCCCTGGCGGGCGCCGTTCGGGGGCGTGCTCGCGCCGCTGGCGTTCGGCGTCGCGAACCTGCTCATCCTCTGGTCGGGCTGGGACACCGACTGGCGGCTCGGCGTCGCGATCTCGATCGGCTACTTCATCCTGGTCGCGACGCGCGTGTTCAACCTCAACTCGCAGTCCCCGCAGCTCGATCTCAGGGCCGCGAGCTGGCTCCCGTTCTACCTCGTCGGAATGGGCGCGATCGTCTACCTCAGCGACTTCGGGCCGACCTCGCGCCAGCTCTTCGGCGAGCTGGGGCCGAGCCCGGACTGGTTCCCGCTCTGGTGGGACATCGTCGCGGTCGCGATCTTCAGCGCGATCATCTACTACTGGGCGATGGCGGTCGCGCTGCCGACCGAACGGATCAAGGCGATGATCGGCGACGTTGTCCTGCCCGAGGAGGAGGGCATCGGCGGGGCCGACGAGCCGCTGGCGCGCGAGGGCGGGACCCTGAGCCGCGAAGACGAGCCGCTCACGCGGGACGTCTGATCAATCCACGACGACAGCGGCGGTGCGGTGCCGCGCGCGCCGCACCGCCGCCCAGGCGGCGGCGCACAAGCCCGCGGAGATGAGGAACGGAGCGACGTCGCCGGACGCCGCGGCGACGGCGCCGCCTGCCGCCGGCCCGACCAGCGCTCCGCTCGCCCATGCCGCGTTCATCAGCCCGAAGGCCATCCCCTGCGCGAGCCCGACCTGCTCGGCGCCCTCGGCGATCAGTGCGAACGCCGGGGTGAAGAGCACGCCGTAGGCGCCGCTGGCGACGATCAGGAGCGGGACGTAGGCAAGCGGGCGCGGACTGAACGCGAGGCCGACCGAGACGGCGGCGGCCGCCGTGAGCGCGACCTGCACGGGAAGCACGACGCCGCGCCGGTCGAGCAGGCGCCCGGCGATCGGCGACAGAACCGTTTCGAACCCGGCCCCGACGAGCCAGGCGGCGCCAATCGCGGTCGCGCCCCACCCGGCATCGGCGAGGCGGAGCGGCGCGAGCGTGGAGAGGACGCCCCAGAGGAGCGACGGCAGCGCCATCAATGCCAGGCCCGCTGCGAAGCGAGGGTTCCGGAGCGCCCGTCCCATGGCGGACGCGGAGGGAATGTCCGGCGGGATCGACTCGATCCGGAGCGTCCACCAGGCGAGCACGACCGAGAGGCCGGCGAGAGCGACGAAGACCGTGGCGCGGCCGATGAGCGCGGCCGCCGCGCCGACGACGGGGCCGAAGAGGGCGCCGAACACGGCGGCGCCGAGCGCAGTCCCGATCACCTCGCCTCGCCGGTCGCGGGGGACGGCGGCGAGCAGCCAGGCGAAGGATCCGGCCCAGGTGAAGCCGCTGCCGCAGCCCTGCAGGAAGCGGGCCGTCATGAGCGGCCAGAAGCCGTGGGCGAGGGCGAAGCCGAGGCTCGAAAGGCCCATCAGCGCCAGGCCGACAAGGACCGCGCGCCGCGCCCCCAGACGCGCCGCCGCGGCTCCGCCCGGCAGCCCGCCCACGAGCGCCCCGGCCGCGTACGCGGCAACGAGGACCCCCGCGCCGGCCTTCGAGAGGTGGAGGTGGTGGGCGAAGTTCGGCAGGAGCGGCGTGAGCGCCGCGTAGAGCATCGTGTCCACCCAGACGAGCGCACAGACGAGGAGGAGGAGGCGGCGCATTGGCCTCCAGCCTATTTCCGCCCTACCGTTCGGGTGTGACACTTCGAGGTCTCGGCGCCGTATGAGCGACGTGAACGCGCTGCCGGCAGCCGTCCGACCTCCGGGTCGCGTCGG
>DASTZX010000026.1:0-11214 GCA_035764045.1 Xanthobacteraceae bacterium
CGCCATCTGCCGCAAGAGCGAGCCGCCGGTCATCTCCGCCGGCTTGGGCAGGCCCATGAGCGCGAGGAGCGTCGGCGCGATGTCGGCGAGGCGTCCGTCGCGCAGCGCGGCCTCGCCGCCGCCGATCCCCATCAGCAGCACCGGCACCGGCCCGGTGGTGTGCGCGGTGTGCGGGCCGCCGGTCACCGGATCGCGCATCAGCTCGCAATTGCCGTGGTCGGCGGTGACCAGGAGCGCGCCGCCCGCTGTCGCGACCGCATCCGCGATGCGGCCGAGCCCGGCGTCCACGGTCTCGACCGCCTTGATGGCGGCGGGGAGGCTGCCGGTATGCCCGACCATGTCGGGGTTCGCGAAGTTGAGCACGATCAGATCGTATTTGCCGGACTCGATTGCTTGCACGGCCTTGTCGGTCAATTCCGGCGCCGACATCTCCGGCTTGAGATCGTAGGTCGCGACCTTGGGCGAGGGCACCATGATGCGATCCTCGCGCGCATAAGGCTCTTCGCGGCCGCCGTTGAGGAAATAGGTGACGTGCGGATACTTCTCGGTCTCCGCCATGCGCAGCTGCGCGCGGCCCGCCGCGGCGACGATCTCGCCCAGCACCTGATGAAGATCGTCGGGCGGGAAGATCGCCTGCATGAACCGGCCGAGCTCCTCGCTGTACGGCGTCATGCCCACTGCGGCCGCGATCTTCACGGTGCGGGCGCGGGCGAAGCCGGAGAATTTTGCGTCGAGCAGCGCGAGCAGGATCTCCCGCACCCGGTCGGCGCGGAAGTTGAAGCACAGCACGCCGTCGCCGTCGCGCATGCCGGAATAATCCCCGACCACCGCCGGCACCACGAACTCGTCGCTCTTGTCGTGCGCATAGGCGTCGGCGATCACCGCCTGCGCATCGGCGAAGCGCGGCGCATCCGCATCGACGATCGCCGCATAGGCCTTGCTCACGCGCTCCCAGCGCTTGTCGCGATCCATCGCATAGTAGCGGCCGCAGACCGTCGCGATCGTCACCGCCGGCGGCAGCGCGGCGGCGAGGCGCCGCAGATCCTCGTCGGCCGAGCGCGGCGGCGTATCGCGGCCGTCCGTGAAGGCGTGCACGCGCGTCGGGATGCCGGCTTGCGCCAGGAGGCGCGCCAGCGCCGCCGCATGATCCTGGTGCGAGTGCACGCCGCCGGGCGATACCAGGCCCATGAGGTGGCAGGTGCCGCCGGTCGCGCGCAGCCGCTCGATCAGTGCGCCCAGCGCCGGCGCGGAATCGATCTCGTGGTCCGCGATCGCATCGGTGATGCGCTGCAGCGTCTGCTTGACGATGCGGCCCGCCCCGATGTTGAGGTGGCCGACCTCGGAATTGCCCATCTGGCCGTCGGGCAGGCCGACGTCGCTGCCGGAGGTGCGCAGCAGCGCATGCGGACAGCTCGCCCACAGGCGATCGAACGTCGGCGTGCGCGCCTGGCGCACCGCATTGTCGGCCGCGTCCTCGCGCCAGCCCCAGCCGTCGAGCACCACCAGCATCACGGGTCGACGCTGCTGCATCTGGGTGTCCCTGCCATTCGCCCGCGCCGGCCGCGGACGTTGCGGGCTATGTGCGCGATCGAGTGTGCGGCGTCAATGTCTCCCGCCACCCGGCGTTCTGCGTCATTGCCCGCGCAATGTTCAGTCGAGGGACATGGCGGGCAATCCAGTCAACACGAGAGTTCAGTGAGTACTGGATCGCCCGCTTTCGCGGGCGATGACGGGGGCTCCGAAGTCTCGGATCACGAGCCCTTGGCGGCGCTCACCAGCACGGGCTTGTCGCGATAGAGGTCGGGGAAGACCTGCTTGAGGCTTTCGACCTTCGGCAGGTCGTTGAAATAGATGTACGGATTGTTCGGATGCAGCGTGGCGTAATCCTGGTGATAGCCCTCGGCCGGATAGAAGCCGGCGAGCGCGTTCACCTGCGTGACCACCGGATGCTTGTAGGCGCCGGTCTTGTCGAGCTGCGCGATGTAGGCCTGCGCGACGCGCTGCTGCTCCGGATTGGCGACGAAGATCGCCGAGCGATATTGCGTGCCCTCGTCCGGCCCCTGGCGATTGAGCTGGGTCGGGTCGTGCGCGACGGAGAAATAGATCTGCAGGATGCGGCCGTAGGAAATCTGCCGCGGGTCGAACGTGACCTCGACCGACTCGGCATGCCCGGTGCGCCCGGAGCTCACCACCTCGTACTGCGCCGTGTCCTTGCTCCCGCCCGCATAGCCGGAGACGGCGCGGCTGACGCCCTTCACGTGCTGGAACACCGCCTGGACGCCCCAGAAGCAGCCGCCGGCAAGCACCGCCGTCTCGCTCGCCGCGCCGGCCGGCGCCGCATCCACGATCGGCGGCGGGATCACGGTGGCGCGCTCGGCGCTTTGCGCCGGCAGGGACCACAGCGCGGCCGCGAGGCCGGTCATCAGCAGGGCGGCGGGGCGCGACGGGGTATTCGACCGCATGGCAGCTTCCTTCCTGATCGATCGGGAACGGATCTCGGTTTGCAACCTAGCTCAGCCCGACGGAACCGCGATGACAACTCTTCGCACATATCCGTGAGGGCGTTGCGTGCGGGCGCCGCGTGCGGCCGCTACGGCGCGCTCCGCATCGGCCCGCGCTTCGCCTCGCCGAGTGCTGCGCCCAGGGCCGTCGCAAAAGTTTCCTTCTCGGGCGGGCTGAGGCATCCGGCGATCGTCAGCTTGCGGCCGCGCGCGACCAAAAACAGCCGCTCGATGCCGAACTCGGCATGCTCCTCGCGGTCGAGCTGGACCCACAGCGGGTTGAAGCACCATTCGGCGGCGGTCCCCCGGTGGCTCACCTTGCGCACGCGCAGCTCGCTCGACGTCACCATGACCTCCTCGTAGGCGAGCGCGGCGCGATAGTTGATCCGGAACGCCCAGTAGATCAGCAGCACATCGAGGCCGAAGAAGCCGACCACCGGCCAGGCCCCGAGCAGCAGGAACAGGATGCCGGCCGCGAAGCTCACCAGGCCGACTGCGACCATCAACACCAGGAATCCATAGCCGCTCAGCGAGCGGTACGGCGTGATCACGGCAGAAAACAGCGGCTGCTCGGGATCAGGGGCATTGCGGTCGGTCATGGCGGTTCATTATACGGTGACATGGCCCGAAACGTGACCCCCCGCAAACCGGCCGCCGTTCGGGCCAAAGCCGTGCCCAGCAAACCCGCGAAGGCCAAGCCGAAAGCGGCGACCCGTCCCCGGGCCGGCCTTAGGCGCAAGCCCGGCGTGAGGACAACGCGCGATCGCACCGCCGGTTCGAAGCCGTGGAGCCCGGCCGAGATCGAGGAGGCGTTTCGCCGCTTCCACAAGGCCAATCCCGAGCCGCGCGGCGAGCTGCAGCACATCAACCCCTATACGCTGCTGGTCGCCGTGGTGCTCTCCGCCCAGGCCACCGATGCAGGCGTCAACAAGGCGACGCCGGCGCTGTTTGCCGCCGCCGACACGCCGGAGAAGATGGTCGCCCTGGGCGAAGCCCGGGTGCGCGAGCTGATCAAGACCATCGGCCTCTATCGCACCAAGGCGAAGAACGTGATCGCGCTGTCCGAGCAGCTGATCGCCGAGCACGGCGGCATGGTGCCGCCGCTGCGCGAAGCGCTGGAGGCCTTGCCGGGGGTCGGCCGCAAGACCGCGAACGTGGTGCTCAACATCGCGTTCGGTCAGCCGACCATCGCGGTCGACACCCACATCTTCCGGGTCGGCAACCGCACCGGGCTCGCGCCCGGCAAGGACCCGCGCGAGGTCGAGGCGAATCTCGAGAAGGTGGTGCCGGAGAAATACAAGCTGCACGCCCACCACTGGCTCATCCTGCACGGCCGCTACACCTGTGTGGCGCGCCGCCCGCTGTGCGAGACGTGCCTGATCAACGACCTCTGCCGCTGGCCCGAGAAGACGGTCACTCAAGTCTGACCCCGCGCAAGCGACGCGAACGCGTGGCATCAAGTACGCCGTGTCATTGTGGCCGAGACGGACCTCCTCCTCTCGAATCGAAGCCGTGAGAACTGGATCGCCCGCCATGTCCCCGGACTGAACATTGCGCGGGCGATGACGGTCGAGGGCTCTTTGCGACCTGTCCATTACACCAGCTCCCGCCTGCGGACGCCCACCAGCCGCTTGTGCACATGCACCATGAAAGCGGTGCCGAACAGCGGCGTCGCGAGGTTGACGATCGGGATCGACACGAAGCCGGCAATGAACAGGCCGGCCATGAAGACGGTCGGGCGATGCGCGCGGCGCAGCGCCTTGGCCTCCGCGACCGGATGGAACCGCATGGCGGCGAGATCGAAGTATTCGCGGCCGAGCAGATAGGCGGTGGCGATGAAGAACAGAACCGCGCCGAAGCCCGCGAACAGCAGGAATGGCGCGCACGCCACATAGATCGCGATGGCGAGCGCCGCCGTCTTGAGTCCCTCGAGGACCGCCCGCGACACCGGCAGTGCGGTTCCGGGCGGATCGAACGGATAGTGCGTGTGCTCGACCGTCTCGGCGATCTCGTCGGCGAAGAAGCTCGCGACCAGCGCCGTCACCGCCGGCATCAGGAAGATCGCGCCGGTCACAAGCCCGAAGCCGAACGCAATCGCCAGGATCCAGGCGAGGGCCGTGAGCGGCCCGTGCGCCATCGCGCCCAGCACGCCCTCCGCCCAGGATTCGCCGCTCGTGGTCAGCCAGGAGAGTAATCGATAGAGCAGCACCACCAGCACCACGAGCAGCGCCGTTGCGAGTCCCACCGATTTGAAGAGCACGGCGCGGAACGGGCGGGAGAACATCTGGATCAGCGCGCTGATGGCGGCGTCGAGCATGGGGCCTCCGGGACCGCGAGAGCTGGCGCATGTTCCGGGATGCTCTAGAACCGCCGACCGATGGTGACAAGCCGCGCGGTTTGCGCCGGCTCGGCCGTTGGTGTTAGCTGCGCGTGCATCGCCGAGCACGCGACCCATGTCGATCCCGAGCCGCCGTTCCTTCCTTGCGACTGCGATCGCGGCCGCCGCGACTCCTTCGCTTGCCGCGGTCGGCGGGTTCGACCAGGTGGACATCGCGGTCGTGGGCGCCGGTGCGGCGGGGATCGCGGCGGCGCGGCGCATCGCGGCCGCACGGCGCCGCGTCGTGGTCATCGAGGCGGCCGATCGGATCGGCGGCCGCTGCTTCACCGATACGACGAGCTTCGGCGTGCCGGTCGACCGCGGCGCCCATTGGATCCATGTCCCCGATCTCAATCCGCTGATGCGCCTCGCGCCGCAGGCCGGCATCGAGGTGGCGCAGGCGCCGCCGGGCCAGAAGATCCGCATCGGCCCGCGCAATGCGCGCGAAGGCGAGATGGAGGATTACCTCGCTGCGCTGGTGCGCGCCACCCGCGCGATCGGCGATGTGGCGGCGCGCGGCAGGGCCGACATTGCGGCCGCGCAGGTGCTGCCCAAGGACCTGGGCGACTGGCGGGCCACGATCGAGTTCGCGCTCGGGCCTTACGGCTGCACCAAGGATCTGGCCGAGGTCTCGGCCGTGGATCTCGCACGCGCGGTCCCGCGCGATCTCGAGGCGTTTTGCCGCCAGGGGCTTGGTACGCTGATCGACAAGCTCGCCCAAGGTCTGCCGGTCCAGCGCGGCACCGCGGTGAGGGCGATGGACCTCGCCGTTCGCGGCGGCGTCGAGATCGCGACCACGCGCGGAATTCTCAACGCGCGCGGCGTCATCGTGACCGCATCGACCAATGTGCTGGCGGCGAACAAGATCCGGTTCGATCCCGAGCTGCCGCGGCGCCATGTCGACGCCTTCAACAGGCTCGCGCTGGGGAGCTACGACCGCATCATCCTGGAGCTGCCCGGAAATCCGCTCGGACTCGATCGCGACGACCTCGTGTTCGAGCAGGCGCGCGGGACGCGCACCGCGGCGCTGCTCGCCAATGTGGGCGGCTCCTCGCTCGCGCTGGTCGACGTGGGCGGCAAGTTCGGGCGCGAGCTCGCGGCTCAAGGCGAGCCGGCGATGATCGCGTTCGCGCTCGACTGGCTCGCCGGTCTCTTCGGCAGCGACCTGCGCAGGACGGTGCAGCGCACCGCAGCGACGCGGTGGAACGACGATCCGTGGGTGCTCGGGGCGTCCTCGGTGGCGGCGCCGGGCAATGAGCCGGCGCGCCGCACCCTGATGGAGCCGGTGCGCGAGCGGCTTTGGTTCGCCGGCGAGGCGGCCCACGAGACGCTGTGGGGGACCGTGGGCGGAGCCTGGGAATCGGGCGAGCGCGCCGCCGAGGCGGCGCTGAAGCGCCTCGGCGGCGCGTCAGAGCCGCGGGAGCCGGTGCGGCGACGACGCTGAGGGCCGGTCGGGCGCGAGGAAGCGCTGCGTGCGCTCGCGGGTCGTCGCATAGCACTCGCACGCGGCGTGCTCGAGGGCCTGGCGGTCGAGAATCTCCACCCTGCCGCGACTCCAGCGGATCATGTCGGCGCTTTGCAGCATGCGCGCCACCAGGGTGATGGTCGTCCGGCGCACGCCGAGCATCTGCCCGAGCAGCTCCTGGGTGAACGGAAGGATGTCGGACCCGGTGCGGTCCTGCGTCTGCAGCAGCCAGCGGCACAGCCGCGACTCCACGTCGTGCAGCGCGTTGCAGGCGATCGATTGCTGCATCTGGGCGACCAGCAACTCGTTGTATTGGACCACCTTGTCGCGCAGCGCCGGGTGAGCCTGCATGAGGGTCGCGAAAGTCGAGGCCGGGATGCGCAGGAACAGGCCGGGGAGCTGGACGGTCGCCTGCGCGAGCGCAATGCCCGAACCCAGGACCGCCATGCCGCCGATCATGCCTTCGCCGCCGATGGCGGCGACTTCGACCGCCGCGCCATCCTGCATGTTTTGCAATAGCGAGACGAGCGCGCCGCTGCACGGAAAGTGCACGTGCTCGGTGCGTTCGCCCAGCGTTTCAAGCACAACGCCGCGCGTCAGCTCGATCGACCTGATCTGCGGGGCGAGGAGCGCCTGCTCGGCGGCCGGCAAGGCTGCCAACAGGCTGTTCGTCCGAGTATCCTCACGGGGGAGGAAGGAGTGTTGTTCGGTCAACGCCATTGCTACGCCTTTCCCGCGGCCCACCGCCGCAGCAGAACTTGAACGCCCCCCGCGTCCCTATGCATGCGCGAGGATCAACTCGGCGGACCGGCCGGCAGAGTCCTCGCTTGTTCGATCAGTTGCGCCGACAGCCGCGCGGTTTCCCGGGCCGCCTGGATCTGCCGCGCAACGGCTCGCTGCAACTGCTTGCATCGCTCGAGATGCGCCTTGACCTCCTCGGCCAGCCGCCGGGTGTGGTCGAAGGTTTCGTTGGCATGGCGCCCATGCCGGCCGGCTTGGGCCGGCGAGGCATCACCGTTGCGGACCTCAAAGGCGGGCAGGGCAGGGCTCGCTCTCTGCGCTTCGGCCTCGCGTTGCGTGCCGGCGGCCACTCCGCCTACCGACACGAACAGAACTTCACTGCCGAACTGGTCGACGACCTGCACCGACCAGCCGTTCCACTTGCGGTGCTGCTGCGGCGAGCCCGGCTTGAGGAGCTCATCGGCAACCAGGAATGCCTCGCGCCGCGCCGCCCATGTGTCGGAGAGAACAACTCCCTCACAATCGGGAACGCGCACGTGGTCCGATACGAGATGAAAGTGATAGCGTGGCATGGGCGAATACCGGGATTGCCTCTCGTGTTTGATTGTCTGCCGCATGGCGCTTTTCCGCAACAGCAAACAAGATCACCCCACCGGGAACGGGGTGAAGCACCGACTGACTGCGGGGAGGTGAAAACTTGCCTCGGCGACGAGACAGGTCTTCGGTCCCGGGGCTAAGTGAAGATAGCCCGGTCAGAATACGATCACCATCCGTTGTTGTCTGTCCGCTTTTCGACTTACTTTGCACACGAAGCGCAATCTGGTGCGCTCGATGCGGGAGCGACCTATCGGTCACAACGCGAACGCTGTTGCGATCGTTCCGGCGGCGCGCGACGCACGTGCTCGAAATTCGCAGCGGGGATCGAATTCGCTTGTACGACCGCTCGGCGGATCACCCTCGCAAGCTGCCGCCGGTGCGCCGGCCGACTTCCGCGACGATCTTTGCCGCGACCGCGTCGATCTCCTGATCCGTCATCGTCCGGTCGCGCGGCTGGATCGTGACCGCGATCGCGATCGACTTCTTGTCCGGCGGGATGCCCTCGCCTTCATAGACGTCGAAGACCGTGACGTTGGTGATGAGCTTGCGGTCGGCGCTTTGGGCGGTGCGCACAAGATCGCCCGCCCGCACCGCGCGATCGACCACGAAGGCGAAATCGCGCTCGACCGGCTGAAACGGCGAGAGCTCGACCGGCGGCTTGGCCCGCGTCGCTTTGGCGCGCGGCTCGGGGATGCGCTCGAGGATCACCTCGAAGGCGACCAGCGGACCCTCGGCATCGAGCGCCTCGAGGGCGCGCGGATGCAATTCGCCGAAATGACCGAGCACGTTCTGCGGTCCGATCTGGATCGTCCCCGAGCGGCCCGGATGCAGCCAGGGGGGCCCGCCCGGGACCACCTGCAGGGCCTGGGCCGGGGCCCCTGCGGCGGCCAGCACCGCGAGCGCATCGGCCTTGGCGTCGAAGGCGTCGACCGGGCCGGAGCCCGACCAATGGCGTCCGCCGCCGCTGCCCTTGGCGAGCGCGCGGCGCACGCCGGTCGCCGCCGTGAGCTGATCCTGCGGCTGGTCGCCGCGGAACACCTGGCCGACCTCGAACAGCGCGACGTCGGGAAAGCCGCGGTCGGCGTTCTTCTGCGCCGCCGCGATCAGGCCGGGCAGCAGGCTCGGCCGCATGTCGGACAGGTCGGCCGCGATCGGGTTGGCGAGCGCGAGCTCCGCCTGGCCGCCGCCGAACAGCGTGGCGGCCGGCTTGGACACGAACGACCACGTCACCGCCTCGACCATGCCGCGCGCCGCCAGCGCGCGCTTGGCCTTGCGGGTGCGGAGCTGGATCGGCGTCAGCACCGGCTTGCGCGCGAACGACCCGCGCGGGAACTCGGTCGCCGGCACCCGGTCGAGGCCGATGATCCGCACCACCTCCTCGACGATGTCCGCCGTGCCATGCACGTCCGGCCGCCAGCTCGGCACCGCGATCTTGAGCTTCTGCCCCGAGCCGGCGACGAAGAAGCCGAGATGGCCGAGCACGCGCTTGACCTCGGGCAGCGCGACGTCGATGCCGGCCAGGCGCCGGATCTCGCTGAGCGGGAAATCGATGACGCGCTCCGGAACGTTCACCTCGCCCGCGACCGTGATGGCGGAGGGCGTGCCGCCCGCGAGATCGAGCACCATGCGGGTCGCGAGCTCGAGGCCGGGCAGCATGAAGGCCGGGTCGACCCCGCGCTCGAAGCGATAGCGCGCGTCGGTATTGATGCCGAGGCGGCGGCCGGTGTGCGCGATATTGGTCTCGTCCCACAGCGCCGATTCGATCAGCACGTCGGTGGTCGTTTCCGACACCCCCGTCGCCTCGCCGCCCATGATCCCGGCGAGCGACTCGACCCCCGCCTCGTCGGCGATCACGCACATGCTCTCATCGAGCGTATAGGTCTTGCCGTCGAGCCCGGTGAGCGTCTCGCCGCGTCGCGCGCGGCGGACGGTCAGGTTGCCCTTGACCTTGGCGGCATCGAACACGTGCAGCGGCCGCGCCCGGTCGTAGGTGATGAAATTGGTGATGTCGACCAGCGCGTTGATCGGGCGCAGCCCGATCGCGGCGAGCCGGCGCTGCAGCCAGGCCGGGGAGGGGCCGTTCTTGACCCCGCGCACCAGGCGCAGCCCGAAGGCCGGACAGAGCGACGGCGTCGCGCCGAAATCGAGCCTGACCGAGACCGGGCACGGGAACTCGCCCGTGACCGGCTTGACCGTGTTCTCCTTGAACCGTCCCATGTCGGCCGCCGCGAGATCGCGGGCGATGCCGTTGACGCCGGTGCAGTCGGGGCGGTTGGGCGTGAGATTGATCTCGATCATCGGGTCGTCGAGGCCGGCCCAGGCCGCATAGGGTGTGCCGACCGGCGCATCCGCGGGAAGATCGATGATGCCGTCGTGGTCCTCGGAGATCTGCAGCTCGGCTTCCGACATCAGCATGCCGCGGCTCTCGACCCCCCGGATGGTGCCGACCTGCAGCGTGATGTTCTTGCCCGGGACGAACGCGCCCGGCGGCGCGAACACGCCGATCATGCCGGTGCGCGCATTGGGGGCGCCGCACACGACCTGCACCGGCTCGCCGGTGCCGGTGTCGACATGGCAGACGCGCAGGCGGTCCGCGTTCGGATGCTGCTTCGCCTCGACCACGCGGGCGATCACATAGGGAGCCAGCGTCGCCGCCTTGTCGTCGATGCGCTCCACCTCGAGGCCGATCATGGTGAGCCTGTCGGCCAGCTCGGCGAGCGGGTGGTCCGTGTCGAGGTGCTCGCGCAGCCAGGAGAGGGTGAATTTCATGCCACAGACTCTGAGTCTGGTCTCCCTCCCCCGCTTGCGGGGGAGGGCAGGGAGGGGGAAGCCGCGAGCGCTGAATCAGTTTCAGGGTTCCCTCCCCCCCTGCGGGGGAGGGACAGGGAGGGGGGTGTGCCCGGAAGACGACCGCTTGCAACTTCGCGAATGGTCAGCACCACGCCTTCAAGATTCGAAAGCACGTACTTGTTCGTGAAGCGCTGCACGACATAGCCACGCGAGGCGAGCCACTGGTCGCGGACTTCATCGCTTCGTTGCTGCGCGATGAAATCATGAGTGTCGCCGTCGAGTTCGACAACGACTCGTGCCGAGTGACAGACGAAATCCACGATGTAGGGTCCCATCGGCGTTTGGCGGCGAAACGACAAGCCTTGATGGTTCGCCTTGAGGTATCTCCACAACAGAGTCTCCGCCCGCGTCATCCGCCGCCGGAGCGTTTTCGCGTGACCCCGCTGTCGTTCGCTCACCGCTGCGTGCGGCATCTGCGGCCACCCCCCTCCCTCGCCCTCCCCCGCAAGGGGGGAGGGAACAGACACTGCCTGCGGCGCGACCAAGGGGCATGACATTGCGCAGCTCGTACTCACGCGCTCAGCCCTCCGGCGAGCGTCGGAAGGTCGAGCGGGCGGAAGCCGTAATGCGACAGCCAGCGCACGTCTGCCTCGAAGAAGGCGCGCAGGTCGTGCATGCCGTATTTGAGCATCGCGATGCGGTCGATGCCGAGGCCCCAGGCGAAGCCCTGGTACTCGGTCGGA
>DASTZX010000027.1:0-20601 GCA_035764045.1 Xanthobacteraceae bacterium
CGGTCTGTCCCTGCAGCGATATCAGGGCAGCCAGCGTGCCGGGTTCGAAAGCCGAGGCCACGCCAGACCAGATCGGAGACGTTGTCGAGCCCGATTGGTTCGAGTCATCTGTGACGTTGGTCGCTTGATCCAGCGCCAGGAGGGGGTCGCTGCTTGTCGCCCCCGCGCCGCTGGCGCTGTTCTGCAGGAGTTGTTGCAGATAGGACAGCGCATTCGAGGATGCGCCGACAGACATGGAGCCGACAGACATGGACATGACACGGTACTCCTCAACGCGCCGCTTGCGGCGGCGGTCGTCGCACCCATCCGGTTGAACGCAAAAGGCGCGCCAGATTCCCCGAAATGCAGAAGTCCGCGTCTGATCGATGGTTGTCCACAGGAGCACTGTTGTGCGATGGGCCGATGGCGGCCGCACGGGGCAAATTTTGCCGGTCCGAATGAAGTTAACTGCCGGGCAATGACGGTTCCGCCGGCGCGTTGCCCCCCGGCGTACTCCGTGTTACCCGAACGTCTTCGGAGACCTTAATGCGTCCGCTGATCATCGCGCCGTCTATCCTCTCGGCCGATTTCGCCAGGCTCGGCGAGGAAGTTCGCGCAGTTGAGGCCGCCGGTGCCGACTGGATCCATGTCGATGTCATGGACGGGCATTTCGTGCCCAACATCACGATCGGCCCCGACGTCGTGAAGGCGCTGCGCTCGCACAGCAAGAAGCCGTTCGACGTGCACCTGATGATCGCGCCATGCGATCCCTACATCGAAGCCTTCGCCAAGGCCGGGTCCGACATCATCACCGTCCATGTCGAGTCGGGCCCGCATGTGCACCGCTCGCTCCAGGCGATCCGTGCGCTGGGCAAAAAGGCCGGCGTCACCCTCAATCCCGGCACGCCGGAGAGCACGATCGAGCACGTGATCGATCTCGTCGATCTGATCCTCGTCATGTCGGTCAATCCCGGCTTCGGCGGCCAGACCTTCATTCCGGCGGCAGCCGAGAAGGTGGCGCGGCTGCGCGCGCTCGCCGGCGGCCGGCCGATCGACATCGAGGTCGACGGCGGGATCACGCCGGAGACCGCGCCGGTCGTCACGCGCGCCGGGGCCAATGTGCTGGTCGCCGGATCGGCCATCTTCAAGGGCGGCAAGGCGGAGAGCTACCGCGCCAACATCGCGGCGATCCGCAACTCCGCGGCGCTCGCACGCGGGGAAGCCGCGTAAGCACGCAGGCCATGAACGGCGGTTTTTGACGGGGACGGCTCCGCGCGCCGTTCGACGCGCTCGCCCCGCCCGAACCGGTCAATGGCTTCCTGCGCCGGTGCATTTCGGGCGGGTGATCGTCTGTCGCACCCTGCTTGTCAGCGGGTTCGCCCGCAGCGTACGCTCGACGCAACAATCATGACAACCGCGTGTGCCGCTTTCGGGAGAGCCCAATGAAATCACTGCTGTCCATCCTGCTCACCACCGCTTGCCTGGCGCTGGGAGCGGCGCCGGCGGACGCGCAGGAGAAGTACCCGACGCGGCCGATCAAGATCCTCGTGCCCTACGCCCCCGGCGGCGCGACCGACATCGTGGCGCGGGTGCTCGGCGACAGGCTGCGCGATTCCATCGGCGCGTCGATCGTGGTCGAGAACAAGCCGGGCGCCTACGGCATCCTCTGTCTCGAGACGATGGCGCGCTCCGCCCCCGACGGCTACACGCTGATGATCGGCAACGTGACGACGAACGCGATCACCCCGATCCTCTATCGCGACAAGCTGCACATCGATTATCTCAAGGACGTCGTGCCGGTGATGCGGCTGGTCGACATCCCGGAATTCCTGATCGTGACGACCAAGAACTTCCCGCCGAAGACGGTTCCAGAGTTCATCGACTACGCGAAGAAGAATCCCGGCAAGGTCAATTACGGCTCGGTCGGCGTCGGCAGCTATCCCGACTACGACATGATGCTGTTCGCCAAGCGCGCCGGCGACCTCAAGCTGCAGGGCATTCCCAACAAGGCGGGCGCCAGCGGCGTCATCCAGGACCTGCTGACCGGCAGCTCGCACGGCACGTTCCTCAACGTCGCGAGCACCGCCGGGCTGGTGAAGGACGGCCAGTTGCGGCCGCTCGCCCTCGTCAACCGCACCCGGCTGCCCGAATATCCCGACGTGCCGACCATGCAGGAGGTCGGGTTCGACGGCGTCGGCACGCTTGCCTGGCAGGCGCTGTTCGCCCCCGCCGGCACACCGAAGGAGGTGCTGGAAACTTTGCGCAAGGCGATGACCGACGCCATGCAGGCGCCGGCGGTCAGCGCCAACTTCGACAAGCAGCATTTCAACCGCGTGCCGACCGCCTCGCTCGACGCGGCGAAGACCTGGCTTGCCGACGAGATGGCGCACTGGAAGAAGATCACGCAGGACATCCCGATCGACGTGCCGCAATGAGCGCGAGCGGGCGCCGCAGCGGACGCGCTACTTCTTCGCCGCCGGCTTCATCGGATCCTTGACCGCCTCGAAGGTCTGGAATTCGACGTTGTAGAGCTCGCCCTTCACCTTCTCGACCTTGCGCAGGTAGATATTCTGCACGATGTCGCGGGTCTCCGGATCGATCGCGATCATCCCGCGCGGGCTCTCCCATCGCAGTCCCTTCATCGCGGCGATGAGCGCATCGCCGTCGGTCGAGCCGCCGGTCTTCTTCAGGGCTTCGTAGATCGCGTGCATCCCGTCGTAGCCGCCGAGCGAGATGAAGTTCGGGCGGAAATGGTTTGCCGCCTCGAACGCGGCCACATAGGTCTTGTTCATGCCCGAGTCGTGCAGCGCCGAATAGTGATGCGCCGTGATGATCCCGAGCATCTGATCGCCCAGCGTGTTGAGCTCGTCATCGTCCGTGAGGTCGCCCGGCCCGATGATCCGGATGCCGGATTTCGCGAGCCCCCGCTCGGCGAACTGCTTCGCGAAGATGCCGGCCTGGGTGCCGGGGAAATAGATGAAGGCCGTGTCGGGACCCGTGTCGCGGATGCGCTGCAGGAACGGCGCGAAGTCTGGATTGGCGAGCGGGATGCGCATCGATTCGAGGATCTGCCCGCCGCCCGCCGTGAAGGCGTTGTTGAAGGCGGTCTCCGCCTCGATGCCGGGCGCCCAGTCGTTCACCAGCGTGACCACGCGCTTGGAGCCGTTCTTGGCCGCCCACTCGCCCATGATTCCGGACGACTGTCCGAGGGTGAAGCTCGTGCGCACCATGTAGGGCGAGCGGTCGACCGTGACAGACGCGCCGGAGACCATGACGACGGCCGCGACCTTCGCCTGCGTCAACAGCGGCGCGACCGCGAGCGCCGTCGGCGTGATGCCGGCGCCGATGACCGCGACCTTGTCGTTGACGATCATCTCCTGGACGATGCGCCGCGCATTGTCGGCGACCCCGCCGTCATCGCGCGCGATCAGCTCGATCTTCTTGCCCGCAACCGAGTTGCCGTGCTGCTGCATGTAGAGCCGCACCCCGGCGCTGATCTGGCGGCCCACGGCGTTGAAGCCGGCGCCGGTCATCGGAATGCTCAGGCCGATCCTGACCGTGTCCTGCGCGCCTGCGTGACCGGTGGCGAGCGGGACCAGCATGGCGGCAGCGGCGAGCGCGATGAATGAGCTGCGCATGATCTCTCCTCCCTGGCGGCAGGCGCCCGAAATTGCGGCCTTCTTGGTGCCGTCATGGGATGGGCGCAGCCGGCCACGAGCCTAGTACGGGTCGGCCGGCCGGAGAAGCCGCCGAGGGACATCGGCGGCCGGCCGCGCGTGCCGTCAGCCCTGGCGCAGCGCGGTCTCGAGGAGGTCGAGCGCCGTCGCCGTAAAGGCCTGCATATTGGCCGGCCGGTCGCTGCTGCCGGTCTCGAGCGTGACGGCGCGCTCGCGCGCGCCGACGACCGCGATGCAGCTATGGCCGGCCGCATCGCCGTAGCGATTGCCGGTCGGCCCGGCCGCCCCCGTCTCGGCCACGCCCCACGCGGCCGAATGGCGCTCCCGCACGGTGCGTGCGAGCAGCAGCGCATAAGGCTCGGTCGAGGCGCGCAGGCCGGCCATGGCGGAATCCGGGATGTCGAGCAGCGCGCGCCGCGCGGTCTGGGTGTAGATGACCGCACCGCCGGCGAAATAGGCGGAGGCGCCGCCGACGGCGAGCAGCGCCGCCGAGATCAGGCCCCCGGTCGAGGATTCGGCGACGGCGAGGGTCTCGCGCCGGGGGCTTGAGGAGCGCCGCGATCCGCTCCGCGCGCCCGATCAGGTCGTCGAATGCCATCGCCCATCCCCTCCGCTCGATCGCCCCAATGCGATTGCCAAGCCCGTCCGGTATGATACAGCCCGGGACGCGTCACGTCCGCCGAGGCTTGCATGATTCCGCGCTATACCCGCCCCGAAATGGCTGCGATCTGGGATCCGCAGACGCGCTTCCGCATCTGGTTCGAGATCGAGGCGCACGCGGCCGACGCCATGGCCGAGCTCGGCATCATCCCCAAGGACGCCGCCAAGGAGATCTGGGCCAAGGGCAAGAACGCCAAGTTCGATGTCGCGCGCATCGAGGAGATCGAACGCGAGGCCAAGCATGACGTGATCGCGTTCCTGACCCACCTGGCCGAGATCGTCGGACCATCCGCCCGCTTCGTGCATCAGGGCATGACCTCCTCCGACGTGCTCGATACCTGCCTCAACGTCCAGCTCGTGCGGGCCGCCGATCTCCTGATCGCCGATGTCGACAAGGTTCTCGCGGCGCTCAAGCGCCGCGCCTTCGAGCACAAGCTCACGCCGACCATCGGCCGCTCGCATGGCATCCATGCCGAGCCCACCACCTTCGGCCTCAAGCTCGCGTCGGCCCATGCGGAGTTCGCCCGCGCCCGCGCCCGTCTGGTGGCCGCCCGGGCGGAGGTCGCCACCTGCGCGATTTCGGGCGCCGTCGGCACCTTCGCGCAGGTCGACCCGCGGGTCGAGGCGCATGTCGCAAAGGCGATGGGATTGGCCGTCGAGCCGGTCTCGACCCAGGTGATCCCGCGCGATCGCCACGCGATGTATTTCGCGACGCTTGGCGTCGTCGCATCGTCGATGGAGCGGCTGGCGACCGAGATTCGCCACCTCCAGCGCACCGAGGTCCTAGAGGCCGAGGAGTTCTTCTCCGAAGGGCAGAAGGGCTCCTCGGCGATGCCGCACAAGCGCAACCCGGTACTGGCGGAGAACATCACCGGGCTCGCCCGCATGGTGCGCGCCTATGTGACGCCGGCGCTCGAGAACGTCGCCCTCTGGCACGAGCGCGACATCTCTCATTCCTCGGTCGAGCGCATGATCGGCCCGGACGCGACCGTGACTCTCGATTTCGCGCTCAACCGTCTCGCCGGCCTGATCGACAAGCTGGTCGTCTATCCCGACAACATGCGCAAGAACCTCGACCGGCTGGGCGGGCTCGTGCATTCGCAGCGCGTGCTGATCGCGCTGACCCAGAAGGGCGCGAGCCGCGAGGACGCCTACCGCATGGTGCAGCGCAACGCCATGAAGGTGTGGGGCGGCGAGGCGGCGGATTTCCTGGCACTGCTCAAGGCCGATCCGGATGTGCGGCGCCACCTCAGCGAAGCCGAGCTCGCCGCGAATTTCGACCTCGCCCATCACCACAAGCACGTCGACACGATCTTTCAGCGGGTGTTCGGAGCATCGCGCGCATAGTGCCGCGAACCCGAAGTTCGCACACAGCAAGGATGTGCGAACTTCGGAATCGGGACACTGGCGGACACCGCTGGCCCGCCCAGGCATCGCGTGGCGCTGCTGCAGCGCGTGCCGCCCGTCGAGAGCCTCACCCGGTCTTTGTCGAGGTTATCCACAGGGACATGAGCCATCGACGCGCGGGCTGCCACGCTGGTGGTTTACGTCCACCACAAGAACGACCTAACGTCGCCCCAGCCTTTGAGGAGATTCGTCACATGGGCCGACTGGTACGCATGCCTGTGCGGGCATCGAGTGAGCGTGCGGCCGGCGGAGCAGCCCCTGAGGCGGTCAGAAACGACGATTACCTGCTGCGCATTGCCAAATATGTTCCTGCCGAGGTGCTCGCCTTCTCGGTACTGATCAACGCCATTCTCGATCAGGCGCTGCGCAATGGCGGCAAGGACGCGCTGATGGCGGGAACGCCGGTGATGGCGATCGCGGCCGCCGCGCTCGTCATCGGAACGCTGATGGCGCCGTTCTACGTGTGGTACGTGCACGAGGAGGGCGACGCCTGGATCACCAACGCCTTCGTCTCCTTCCTGGCATTTCCCTTCTGGTCCTATGCGATGGGCGCAGTCGCCTTCACCGACCTTCGCGACGGCAATCTTGCCGCCATCCTGCTCGCGTCCTTCACGGTGGCGAGCGGCCTGATCAAGCCGCTGGGAGTCGCGCGCGAGCCCGTGCAGGCGATCAAAGCACCACCGGACAGAGAGGACGATGACGACGAGCCGGCCGCGCGGCCCGTGCCCGCTCCCGTTGCGTCTCCGACCGGCCCGAGGCTCGTGGACCTGTCCACCGCAATCAGCATGCCGGGACCGTAGTCCCGCGCGACTGAAAGCAAAGAAAAAGCCGGCGCCCGCCGCAGCGGCCGCCGGCTTCGTCATCTCAAGAGCGCGTCAATCAGCGATTCTCTCGCCTCTCTCCGCGCGGCGCGGCGCCGGTCGTGGCGCTGCCAGCGTTCTTCATCGGGTTGTTGCCGCCAATGGTGGCCGCCCTGCCCGACTCGGGTCCGCGCGCGGCGGGAGCCTCGGTCTTGGCGTTCTTCATCGGATTGTTGCCACCAATGGCCGCCGCCTGACCCGACTGCGACCCACGAACGGCCGCCGAGCCGCTCGCATTCTTCATCGGGTTGTTGCCCCCAATGGCGGCCGCCCTGCTCTCCTCGCCGCGAACGCCTACGCGTCCTCGTTCCTCACGCGAACCGAACCGCTCGCGTCGCCCTTCATTCACGCCAAGGCGTTCACCGCGGGTCTCACGCGAGCTGAACCGTTCACGCCCCTCGACCCGCGCGCCGACACCCCCGGTGCGCTCGCCGCGGAACTCGCCATAGCCGCGGCCGCCGTAGTAGCCGCGTCCGGATTCGTAGCCGAAGGCCGCGTAGCCCGGCTCATATCCGCCAGAGTAGCCGCCGCCGTAATAGCCCTCGCCGACCACGGTGCGCCCGACCGCCGGCCCGCCGAGCGCGAGATAGTCGCGGCTCGCGAATCCCGGCATGCCGTCGAAGTTGACGCGACACCAGCTGCCCCGGCAGCCTCTCACGTCTGCCACGGCACCTCCCGGAATCACGCCGATCACGTCGAAGCCGACGCCGGGGCCGGACCGCACATTGAGGTCGGTTTCGGCGACCGCCGGTGCGGCTGCCGCCAGGCCGGTCGAGAGCGCCAGCGCGGCTGCGCTCATCGTCAGTCCTTTCGTCACAGTCATCAGACTCATCTTGGAACTCCTCGCCAGGGTTTCGTTGTTTGGACCACCCCGGGCCCGCAGGTGAAACGCAAGCCCCTGGGTGGCGTTCCAGCCACCCGAGGCGCCGAGTCCGCAAGGCGACAACCCGTTCCCGATACCGGAACCGGCTACGCTCCGATTTGCCAACCGGCGCGGATTTTGGAACAAAGGCTGCACGTTCGATTCACCGCATTCTCCCCGGTTCCCTTAGCCCCCACTCATGGCCCGACCGACCATCCTGGTGTTCGACTCCGGCCTCGGCGGCCTCACCGCGTTTCGCGAGATCGTGGCGGCACGGCCCGACGCGAATTTCGTCTATGCGGCGGACGATGCCTTCTTTCCCTACGGGAACCACGGCGAGCGCGAGCTCGTCGCGCGGATCGTGCCGCTGATGGGCGACCTGATCGCGCGCGTCGCGCCCGAGCTCGTCGTCATCGCCTGCAATACCGCGTCGACCCTGGTGCTGCCGGAGCTGCGGGCCCGCTACGCCGTGCCGTTCGTCGGGACGGTGCCGGCGATCAAGCCGGCCTGCGCGGGATCCATGACGAAACGCGTCTCGGTGCTGGGCACCGAAGCGACGGTGCAGCGCGAATATACGATGGCGCTGATCCGCGACTTCGCCCAAGGCTGCGCGGTCGAGCTCGTCGGCTCGGCGCGGCTCGCCTCCTTCGCCGAGGAGGCCCTGCGTGAGGAGCGGGTCGAGGATGCGGCGATCGCCGCCGAGATCGCACCCTGCTTCCTCGGCGACGGCGCGCGGCGCACCGATACGGTGGTGCTCGCCTGCACGCATTTTCCCTTGCTGCTCGACCGGATGACGCGCCTTGCCCCGTGGCCGGTGACATGGATGGATCCGGCGCCCGCGATTGCGCGCCGCGTGGTCGATCTGATCGGACCTGTGCCGCCGAAGGCGGGCCCGGGCGAGGCGCGCGCCCTGTTCACCTCGGAAAAACCGGTCGGCCCGGCGCTCGGCCGGGCACTGGCCCAGTTCGGAATCGCAACCGCCGCGAGCGCACCGGCCATTTGACACCACCCGGCTTTGCCCCTAGAAACCGCCCGTCCGCGGGCCTCTTGGCCCGCGTGGCGTTTCGCGACCCGCGGCCGGGCCTTGGCGCTGAATAGGGCCCCTGCCTGTCGGTCCCTCAAACAAGGGACAAAGGAGGGCGCGATCCTCGAACCCCTGTTAACCACGGCCGGCCCAAGCCGCCGTCTCTTTTTGAGGATGCAATGACCAAGCGCAGTGAGGCGAAATACAAGATCGATCGCCGCATGGGCCAGAATATCTGGGGCCGCCCGAAGAGCCCCGTCAACCGTCGCGAATATGGTCCCGGCCAGCACGGCCAGCGCCGCAAGGGCAAGCTTTCGGACTACGGCGTGCAGCTCCGCGCCAAGCAGAAGCTCAAGGGCTATTACGCCAACATTTCCGAGCGCCAGTTCCGGGGCATCTACGAGGAAGCGATCCGGATGAAAGGCGATTCCGGCGCGCACCTCATTGCGCTCCTGGAGCGGCGCCTCGATGCCGTGGTCTACCGCGCCAAGCTGGTGCCGACCATTTTCGCCGCGCGCCAGTTCATCAATCACGGGCACATCAAGGTGAACGGCCGCCGCGTCAACATCCCGAGCTTCCGTCTCAAGGTCGGCGACGCCATCGAGGTGAAGGACGCCTCGAAGCAGCTCGCGCTGGTGCTCGAGGCGACCGGCCTCGCGGAGCGCGACGTGCCCGATTACATCGAGGCGGACCACTCGAAGATGACCGCGAAGCTCACGCGCATCCCGCAGCCCACGGACGTGCCCTACCCGGTCCAGATGGAGCCGCACCTCGTGGTCGAGTATTATTCGCGCTGAGGCGCGAGCCGCGTCCACCGAATGAAAAAGCCGCCCTTTCGGGCGGCTTTTTCATTGCTGCATCGCTGTCGATCCGCGGCGTCAGGCGCCGGCATTCTCCCGCACCGATACGCCCTTGTCCTTGAACACGCCCTGCAGCTCGCCCGCCTGGAACATCTCGCGGATGATATCGCAGCCGCCGACGAACTCGCCCTTCACGTAGAGCTGCGGGATGGTCGGCCAGTTGGAATACTCCTTGATGCCCTGGCGCAGCTCGTCGTTCTCCAGGACGTTGAGGCCCTTGTAGGGTACGCCGAGATAATCGAGGATCTGCACCACCTGACCGGAAAAGCCGCACATCGGGAACTGCGGTGTGCCCTTCATGAACAGCACCACGTCGTTCGACTTCACTTCGTTGGCGATGAATTGGTCGATGGCCATGAACGTCGTCCTTGTCTGCGCGGCGGCCGCATGAGAATCCGCCTCTCGTCCTCTATATATAGCACGACCGGCGCATCCCCAAGCCGTCCCATGCGCGCCCCATGCGCGGCCTGTTCACGAGTTCGGAACCAGGAAGGTGCCCTCCACCTCGACGATATCGTCCTGGTTGAGCCGGGCGACCTCGACGATGGTGCGGGGCGGATAGGGACCGGCCCCCCAAAGCTCCTCCTGGACCCGGTTCACGAGCGGGCGGTGGCGCGCCATGTCGGTGACGTAGACCACGATCCGGACCGCATCGCTCAGGGACGCGCCCTCGGACTCGGCGATCAGCTGCATGTTGCGGAAAGCCTGCCGGACGCGCGCCTCCTCGCCTGGCACCAGGGCGTTGGTCGCGGGATCGATCCCGCGCATGCCGGCCACGAAGACGAAATCGCCTGCGCGCTTGGCCAGCGACCATGGCCCGGTCGGCCGGATGGCGCCGGCGGGCGCCAGGGTCTTTATGCCGTTGCCGGAGGGCCGAGCCATGCGACGTCCTCGGCGCGAGCGAGCGTCGGATCAGGACGGCGGCACGCCGGTCTGCAGCGCAAGCGCATGCAGAATACCACCCATCTGCCCCTTCAGCGCCGCATAGACGAGCTGGTGCTGCTGCACGCGCGACTTGCCGCGAAAACTTTCAGCGATGACCGTGGCCGCATAGTGGTCGCCGTCGCCGGCGAGGTCGCGGATCGTCACTTCGGCGTCCGGGATGCCCGCCTTGATCAGGCGCTCGATTTCCCCGGCGTCCATCGCCATGCAGCTCTCCTCACGTCTCGTGCCCCGCCATGTAGGCAGGCAGCCAGCCTTCGAAGCGTTGTGCCAGTGCCTTGACCACAATGGGCCGCTCGACGCCGAGCGTCAACGCATCGCCGCCGGTCGTCCCGAGCGCGCGCACAGAAACACCCGCCTTCTCGCCGCGCGCGATCACGTCGGCGGCGCGGTCCGCCGCGACGGTGACGACATAGCGCGCCTGATCCTCGCCGAACCAGAAAGCGTGCGGTGGCCCCTCCGCCTCGACGCGCGCCCCGATCCCCGAGGCGATCGCCATCTCGGCGAGCGTCACCGCAAGTCCGCCGTCGGAGACGTCATGCACCGCGGTCGCGATGCCCTCCCCGATCAGCGCGCGCACGAAATCGCCGTTGCGTTTTTCCGCCGCGAGATCGACCGGCGGCGGGGCGCCTTCCTCGCGTCCGCAGACGTCGCGCAGATAGAGCGACTGGCCGAGCCAGCCTCGCGTCTCTCCGATCAGCAGGATCGATTGGCCCGCGGCCTTGAAGGCGATCGTCGCCGACTTCTGAAAATCCGCGAGCACGCCGACGCCCCCGATGGTGGGCGTGGGCAGGATGGCGCGGCCATGGGTTTCGTTGTAGAGCGACACGTTGCCGGAGACGACCGGAAAGTCGAGCACCTTGCAGGCTTCCGCGATCCCGCGCACGCAGCCGACGAACTGGCCCATGATCTCGGGCCGCTCCGGATTGCCGAAATTGAGATTGTCGGTGAGCGCGAGCGGCTTGCCCCCGACCGCCGTGATGTTGCGCCAGGCTTCCGCCACGGCCTGCTTGCCGCCTTCGAACGGATCGGCCTCGCAGTAGCGCGGCGTCACGTCGGCCGTGAGCGCGAGCGCCTTCGGCCCGTCGTTGACCCGCACCACCGCGGCGTCGCCGCCCGGACGCTGCACGGTGTTGCCGAGGATCACATGGTCGTACTGCTCCCAGACCCAGCGGCGCGAGCACAGATCCGGGGTGGCGATGAGCTTTTCCAGCGCGTCGGCGTTCGCCATCGGCGGCGCAACATCGCGCGCCGCGATGATCGGCGGCTTCGCCGTGTCGACGAAGGGCCGCTTGTATTCCGGCGCCTCGTCGCCGAGCTCCTTGATCGGCAGATCCGCCATGACGTCCCCGCGATGGCGCACGATGAAGCGCTTCGTCGGCGTGGTCTCGCCCACCACCGCGAAGTCGAGACCCCATTTGCGGAAGATCCCCTCGGCTTCGGCCTCCTTCTCCGGGCGCAGCACCATCAGCATGCGCTCCTGGCTTTCGGACAGCATCATCTCGTAGGCCGTCATGCCGGTCTCGCGGCACGGCACCTTGTCGAGATCGAGCGTCACGCCGAGATCGCCCTTTGCCCCCATTTCGACCGCCGAGCAGGTCAGGCCCGCCGCACCCATGTCCTGGATCGCGATCACGCAATCCTTGCGCATGATCTCGAGGCAGGCTTCGAGCAGCAGCTTCTCGGCGAACGGATCGCCGACCTGCACGGTCGGGCGCTTCTCCTCGGCATCGGCGCCGAACTCGGCCGACGCCATCGTGGCGCCGTGAATGCCGTCGCGCCCGGTCTTCGAGCCGAGATAGACGATCGGCTTGCCGACGCCGGTCGCCGCCGCATAGAAGATCTTGTCGGTCTCGGCGAGGCCGACCGCCATGGCGTTGACCAGGCAGTTGCCGTTGTAGCGCGCATGAAAGCGCACCTGGCCGCCGACCGTCGGCACCCCGAACGAGTTGCCGTAGCCGCCGATGCCCGCGACCACGCCGCCGACCAGATGGCGCGTCTTCGGATTCTTCGGATCCCCGAAGCTCAGCGCATTGAGGCAGGCGATCGGCCGCGCCCCCATCGTGAAGACATCGCGCAGGATGCCGCCGACGCCGGTCGCGGCGCCCTGGTACGGCTCGATGTAGCTCGGGTGATTGTGGCTCTCCATCTTGAACACGCAGGCAAGGCCGTCGCCGATGTCGATGACGCCGGCGTTCTCGCCCGGTCCCTGGATCACCCATGGCGCCTTGGTGGGCAGCGTGCGCAGATGGACCTTCGATGACTTGTACGAGCAGTGCTCGTTCCACATCGCCGAGAAGATGCCGAGCTCGGTGAGCGTGGGCTCGCGGCCGATCAGCTTGATGATGCGCTCGTACTCGTCGGGCTTGAGGCCGTGCTCGGCAATGAGCTCGGGCGTGACCTTGGGTTCGTTGGGAATCATGACTCCGGGAAAGTCCAATGCATCAATTCGCGCCACTTCGCGGCAATTCGCGCCAAGATCGGTTTCGTCCTAGGCCGCCCGTGCCACATGCTCCACCAGGCCCGCGAACAGGCCGCGTCCGTCGGTGCAGCCCATCGAGGGTTCGACGTGGTTTTCCGGATGCGGCATCATGCCGAGCACGTTGCCCCGCTCGTTGAGAATCCCGGCGATCGAATTGGTCGCTCCATTGACGTTCCAGGCGGGATCGGGCGCGCCGTCCGGCGAGACGTAGCGATAAAGCACCCGCCCCTCGCCTTCGAGGCGCGCGACGGTCTCCGCGTCGGCGACGTAATTGCCTTCCCCGTGCGCGACCGGCACCCGGATCACCTGGCCGGCATTGTAGCCGCGGCTGAATGGCGTGTCGGAGCGCTCGACCCGAAGGTGGACATCGCGGCAGATGAACTTGAGCTGCGCGTTGCGCATCAGGACGCCGGGCAGCAGCCCGGCCTCGCAGGCGATCTGGAAACCATTGCAGATGGCGAGCAGAAGCCCGCCCCGCGCCACATGGGCGCGCACCGCCCCCATGATGGGGGCGCGGGCGGCAATCGCGCCGCAGCGCAGATAGTCGCCATACGAGAACCCGCCCGGCATCACCACCAGGTCGGTGCCCGCCGGCAGCGCGGTCTCGGCGTGCCAGACCATGGCGGGCGCGCGGCCGGAGATGAGCGCCAGCGCCCGCGCCATGTCCTGCTCGCGGTTGATGCCGGGAAAGACCAGGACGGCGGATTTCATCCCGTGACCTCGATCCGATAATTCTCGATCACCGTATTGGCCAGGAGCCGCTCGGCGGCATCCTTGAGCGCCGCCTCGACCCGGCCCCGGTCGACGCCGGCAAGCTCGATATCGAACACCTTGCCCTGGCGCACGCTCGCAATCCCGTCCACCCCGAGCGACCTCAGGGCGACCTCGATCGCCTTGCCCTGCGGATCGAGAATGCCGGACTTGAGGGTCACGGTGACGCGCGCCTTCATGGATAGGCTCCAGATATGCTCGGGACCCGCCCGTTCAATGCATGCGGACGGGGTTGCACGCCTTGCGCATAGTTCATTGCCGGGCGCGGGTAAACCCGCGATCGCTGCAACCGGACTTGCCGGGAAATCATGCGAACGTCGGGTTCGCGGCACCAGGCGATTCCTCCAGCAGGCGCCCGTAGCCCGACAGCCGCCCGCTGGCGCCGATCAGCCGCATCGCCGCCCAGAACGCGGCCGGCATGCTGGATACGACCGGAATGCCGTGCCGGGCCTCGAACGGGCGCGCGACCCCGAGCGTGCGCAAGCCCCCGCACGAGATGAGCAGCCCTTCGGCGTCGCCCGCTTCCTCGCATACCCGGGTGCCGAGGTCGAGGATGTCCGGCTCGCCGATCTGGCCCGGTCCTCCGAAATCGGTGATTCCGAGGCCCTCGATCGCCCCCACCGCAAAGCCTTCCTCGGTCAGGAACGCTGCGAGCTGCCCGTTGACCTCGCGATCATAGGCGGTCGCGACCGCGATCTTTTGCGCGCCGACCGCCTTCAGCCCGTCGACCACGGCGGCGCTCATGGTGCTGACCGGCAGGCCGGTCGCCGCGCGCAGATCGTCGAGCAGCCGGCGATGCGCCGCGGCGCCTTTGTAGAAGGTGAGCGAGGTGCCGATCACCATCACGGCATCGACCCCGGCCTTTGCCAGCGCGACCGCCGCGGGCACGATCTTGGCCATCGCGGGATCGTACCCCTCCGGCGTCAGCGCCCGCACGCCCACACCGCGCGCCAGAAAGTGGATGTCCGGATACATCAGCGGACCTTCGGCCGGCACACGGTCCTCGGCGAAGGGCACGACCAGACCGATGGTGACGGTCCGGCTCATGGCGCACGCGCGCGCCCCCGTGTGGGAGCGCCCGACGGCGCGCCCACCCGCAACGGCCCGCGCGATCTCGTCGGCGCGGACCGCATCGAGAGCAGCCTTTAGCCCTTGACCAGAATCGGCCCGCTACCCTGCGGACGCTCGCCTTCGCTCATGATGCCGAGGCGCTTGGCGACCTCGGTGTAGGCCTCCACCAGCCCGCCCATGTCGCGGCGGAAGCGGTCCTTGTCGAGCTTCTCGTTCGACTTGATGTCCCATAACCGGCAGGAGTCGGGCGAGATCTCGTCGGCGACCACGATCCGCATCAGGTCGTTCTCCCACAGCCGCCCGCACTCCATCTTGAAATCCACCAGACGGATGCCGACGCCGAGGAAGAGGCCGGAGAGGAAATCGTTGACGCGAATCGCCAGCGCCATGATGTCGTCGATCTCCTGCGGCGTCGCCCAGCCGAACGCGGTGATGTGCTCCTCTGACACCATCGGATCGTTGAGCGCATCGTTCTTGTAATAGAACTCGATGATCGACCGCGGTAGCTGGGTGCCCTCCTCGATGCCGAGGCGCTGCGACAACGAGCCCGCCGCGACATTCCGCACCACGATCTCGAGCGGGACGATTTCGACCTCGCGAATCAACTGCTCGCGCATGTTGAGCCGGCGGATGAAATGCGTCGGCACGCCGATGTCGTTGAGATGCTGGAACACGTACTCGGAGATTCGGTTGTTGAGCACGCCCTTGCCTTCGATCACCTGATGCTTCTTGGCGTTGAAGGCGGTGGCGTCGTCCTTGAAATGTTGAATCAGCGTTCCAGGCTCGGGTCCCTCATAGAGGACCTTCGCCTTGCCTTCATAGATGCGGCGACGACGGCTCATCGGGGTGTACCGTGGCTTGTGAAAGTCCATATTGCCGTGGCTCCAGTGTGGTCAGTGTCCGCGGCGGCGGTGTCTGAGCGGCGCGCAACTCGCAACTGCGGCGGCCGGCCCCTCCACAACCGATAAGCTACCCGAACGCGGTGCGGAGTACAATTGACATAGACCCGGGGCGCGCTTCACGCAATGATCCCTTTCCCATCTTCGGCTCGGTTGCCTTGACGATGATCAGTCGATATGCAAGCCGACACATGATCGCCGGCGAAGCCGGAAGAGCATATGATCGTCGGGCAAGCCGGAAGAACGATCATCATCCAGGGCGATCGCATGACCACCACATTCGATAAGCGCGAAGAAGCCTTCGAGAACCAGTTTGCGCACGACGAAGCGCTCAAGTTCAAGGCGACGGCACGCCGCGACCGGCTGTTCGGCCTGTGGGCAGCGGAGAAGCTCGGCCTGACCGGCCCTGCAGCCGAAGAGTATGCCAAGGATGTCATCATCGCCGACATCGAGCAGCATGACGTGTTTCCCAAGATCCGCAAGGATTTTGACGCGAAGGGCGTCACCCTGTCGGACGAGCAGATCCGCCGGATGATGACCGAGCTGATGGCGCGCGCTATCCTCGAGGTGAAGGCCGGCAAATAGGCGCCGGAGCGCGCAGGCTCGCGAATCGCAAGGCGCCGGCTGCGGCGCGCGCGAGACGTGGGTCGTGAGATGGCGCCGCACAGGGGACGAATCGTGAGCACGCAATTTTCCCTCGCGCGACGACTCAAGGCGGGCGAGACCGTCTTCACCGGCTGGTGCCCGCTGCCCTATCCGATCGTGGCCGAGACCATCGCGCGCGAGGGGTTTTCCGCCGTCACCATCGATCAGCAGCACGGGCTGTGGGATACGGCCGCGACGCTCACCGGCATCGCGGCGATTCGTCAGGGCGGCGGCGCACCGATCGTGCGCATCCCGGTCGGCAGCTTCGCGACCGCGAGTCGAGTGCTCGATTTCGGCGCCGAGGGCGTGATCGCGCCGATGATCAACACGGTCGAGGACGCGCTCGCCTTCGTCTCCGTAACCAAGTATCCGCCGGTCGGCGAGCGCAGCTGGGGCCCGCATCGGGCGATGACGCTCGGCAACGTTCCGGACATGAAGACCTATCTGCGCGAGGCGAACGATCTCGTGGTCGCGATCGCGATGATCGAAACGCGCACCGCGCTCGCCAATCTCGATGCGATCGCCGCGACGGAAGGGATCGACGCGCTGTTCGTCGGGCCGTCCGATCTCTCGATCGCGCTCACCGACGGCGCCGAGGTCGAGCCGCATTCGGCGATCGTCGAGCGCGAGCTCGACCGCGTCGTCGCGGCGGCGCACAAGGCGCACAAGATTCCCGGGCTCTATTGCGCCAACGCCGAACGCGCGCTGTTCGCCGCCAAGCGCGGCTTCCGCTTCCTTGCGGTCGGCAGCGATCTCGGGTTCCTGCGCGCCGGCACCGCGGCGCAGGTGAAGATGCTGAAGGGGTGATCGTTCGTAGTTGTAGGGTGCGCAAAGCGAAGCGTGCGCACCATCCGCGGCACCGCGTGGGCATAGCGCGTTCCGCGCCTTTGCCCACCCTACGAATTCGCGATCGTCGCCACCAATCGATCCAACACCCCGCCGACATCCGCCTCGATCTCGGCGATGCCCACCGCCACCACCCGATACTCCCGCTCGGCGAGCCACGCCCGCTTGGCGGCGCGCGCCGTCGCGGCCGCCTCGCTTTCGTCCGCCGGCACGAGATCGATCACGGCACGCAGCGGAAACGACACCAGATCGGTGATGTGCGGGCCGACCGGAACGTTGCGCTTGAAGCCCTTGCCGGCGAAGCGGCGATCCTTCACGAGCGCCTCCCAGAGTAAGCGCTCCGCATCGGTCGGATTGCGGCGCAGCAGGCGCGAGAGGCCGCGCACCGGGCCGCGCTCGTTCGGCACCCGGCCTTGCCCGTGCTCGGCCAGCAGCGCGCGGAGCTGGCCGGCCTCGCGGCCGTCGAGCACGCCGCCGCGCGCCGGGCCCTTGCGGCCTTCCGCGATCGCCATGATGACGCCGTGCAGGGTCTGGACGTCCTGCTGAGTCGGCTGCATGCGGTTGAAGATGTTGCGCAGGTTGATCGTCATGGTCGGCCGCTTCTCGGGGGGGCGGAAGAACTCGACCTTCTCGAGCTCCGCCTCGAGGTCGGCGAAGAAGGCCAGGAGCTGCTGCTTGCCGGCGGGCGGCGAGCGCACCGGCATGGCGAACGGCAGCGCGCCATCGACGAGCTTGAAGTACTCGTAGGCGATGACCAGCACGGCCTGGGCGAGGTTGAGCGACGCGAACGCCGGGTTGACCGGATAGGTCACGATGCCGTCGGCGAGCCCGACCTCGTCGTTCTCGAGCCCCCAGCGCTCGCGGCCGAACACCACCGCGACGCTGTCGCCCGCGGCGATGCGCGGCGCCATCTCGCGCACGGCGCCCTCAGGGCCGAACACGGGCTTCGCCTGGTCGTGCGCCCGCGCCGTCGTGGCGAGCACGAAATGGCAGTCCGCGATGGCATCGGCAAGCGTGTCGTAGAGCTGCACGCCGTCGAGCACCGCATCGGCGCCGGAGGCGGCGCGCACCGCCTGGATGTCGGGCCAGCCGTCGCGCGGCTTGACGAGCCGCAGCCGCGACAGCCCGAAGTTCGCCATGGCGCGCACCGCCGTGCCGATGTTCTGGCCGAGCTGCGGCTCGACCAGCACGACGATCGGCCCGGCGACGTCGGTCCACGGCTTGGTCTTGTCGGTTCCCGAACCGGGCATCCAGATCCTCGTTCCTCGATTTCCAGCGAGACGCCGGCGCCCCGGCGGGCGTCGCCTTGGGGCGAGATACCACCCGGCGGCCGTGGGTTCGAGCCCGCCGCGAGCGCCGAGCGGACCCGAGCGACCGCGACCACGACCCCCGCCCGCGGCGCCGCGTGCCACCTTTGCCGCGGTGATGGCCGGTGCTATACGAGCGCCGGCGATGAGCGGCCCCGTATGCTACAGGGGCCCGCGCCGAATTCCCGTCAGCCGGATCCCGGTTGGCGGTCTCCGCGCCGAGAACAATTCATGCGAGGGCCGGGGGAGAAGCCTTCCCCCGCACCCATCGATGGTCAGTTTCGGTCGGCCCAAACACGCACGGCGACCAGAGGTGCCAGGATGCCAAATCTCGAAATCATGTGGACAAAGGTCGATGAAGCCCCCGCGCTCGCGACCTATTCCCTGCTGCCGATCGTCAAAGCCTTCGTGGGCGCAGCGGGAGTGTCCGTGACGCTGAAGGATATCTCGCTCGCCGGTCGCATCCTCGCCAGTTTCCCCGAGAAGCTCACGCCTGCGCAGCGGATCACCGACGAGCTCACCGAGCTCGGCGAGCTCACGTTGAGGCCCGAAGCCAATATCATGAAGCTGCCCAACATCTCCGCCTCCATTCCGCAGCTCAAGGCCGCGATCAAGGAGCTGCAGGGCAAGGGCTACGCCGTTCCGGACTATCCGGACAATCCGACGACGGACGCCGAGAAAGAGATCAAGTCGCGCTACGCCAAGGTGTTCGGCAGCGTCGTCAACCCGATACTGCGCGAAGGCAATTCCGACCGCCGCGCCGCCGGCGCCGTCAAGCAATACGCCCGCAACAATCCGCACAGGATGGGCGCCTGGAGCCCCAGCTCCAAATCGCATGCGGCGTACATGTCGGGCGGCGATTACTACGGCTCGGAGATCTCGACCACCGTCCCGTCGGCGACCAACGTTCGCATCGAGCTCGTCGGCGCCGACGGTGCGGTCACGGTGCTCAAGGCGAAGACGCCGATCGAGGCCGGCGAGATCATCGACGCCGCGGTGATGAGCCGCAAGGCGCTGCGCGCCTTCTTTGCCGAGCAGATCGAAGCCGCCAAGAAGGAGGGCGTGCTGTTCTCGCTGCACGTCAAGGCGACCATGATGAAGATCGCCGATCCCATCATATTCGGCCATGCGGTTTCGATCTTCTTCGCCGATGTGATCGAAAAGCACGCCGCCACGCTGAAGCGTCTCGGCGTCAATCTCAACAACGGCTTCGGCGATCTGCTGACGAAGATCGAGACGCTGCCGCCAGCCGAAAAAGACGCGATCAAGGCCGACATCAAGGCCGAATACGCGAAGCGACCCGGCCTCGCCATGGTCAATTCCGACAAGGGGATCACCGGCCTGCACGTGCCGAGCGACGTCATCATCGACGCGTCGATGCCGGCGATGATCCGTGAATCCGGACGCATGTGGGGCGCCGACGGCAAGCTGCACGATGTCATCGCCGCGATCCCGGATCGTTCCTACGCGCGGCTGTTTCAGACGGTCATCGATGACTGCAAGGCCCACGGCGCGTTCGATCCCAAGACCATGGGCTCGGTTCCGAACATCGGATTGATGGCGCAGAAGGCCGAGGAATACGGTTCGCACGACAAGACCTTCGAGGTGCCGACAGGCGGAACGGTTCGCGTCGTCGCCGATGACGGCAAGGTGCTGCTGGAGCGTCCGGTCGAGACCGGCGACATTTTCCGCATGTGCGAGCTCAGGGACGCGCCGATCCAGGACTGGGTCAAGCTCGGCGTGCGCCGCGCGCGCCTGACCAACACCCCGGCGGTGTTCTGGCTCGACGCCAAGCGCGCGCACGATGCGCAGGTCATCGCCAAGGTCGAGAAGTACCTGAAGGACCAAGACACGGCGGGACTCGACATCCGCATTCTGCCGCCGGTCGAAGCGATCAAGTTTTCGCTCGAGCGAATCCGCAAGGGACAGGACACGATTTCAGTCACCGGCAACGTGCTGCGTGATTATCTGACCGACCTGTTCCCGATCATGGAGCTCGGCACCTCGGCCAAGATGCTGTCGATCGTTCCGCTGATGGCGGGCGGCGGCATGTTCGAGACCGGCGCCGGCGGCTCGGCGCCCAAGCACGTGGAGCAGTTCCAGCAAGAGGGCTATCTTCGCTGGGATTCGCTCGGCGAGTATCTCGCCCTCGGCGCATCGCTCGAACACCTGGCGCAGACCTACAAGAACCCCAAGGCGCAGGTTCTCGCCGAGGCGCTCGACACCGCCATCGGCAAGATCCTCGAGTTCAACCGCTCGCCTGCGCGCAAGGTCGGCGAAATCGACAATCGCGGCAGCCATTTTTATCT
>DASTZX010000028.1:0-15941 GCA_035764045.1 Xanthobacteraceae bacterium
TCCATACGGCTGCCAGTGATATCGAAAAGCGCGGCCTCAGGCCACCTCGGTGCGGCACGACCCTGGAAAGCCCCAAGCGAGGCGCCTATCTTCCGGTTGGCAAGGAGAAACGCACATGACCCTTGACGACAAGACCCGCACGGAGCTCGAGGCGGCCGTTTTTCGCCGCTTGGTCACGCATCTGCGCAATCGCACCGACGTGCAGAATATCGATCTGATGAATCTCGCGGGCTTCTGCCGCAACTGCCTCTCCAACTGGATGAAAGAGGAGGCGGAGAAGAGCGGCGTCGCGCTCGGCCGGGACGAGAGCCGCGAGGCGGTCTACGGCATGCCCTACGAGGAATGGAAGAGCAAATACCAGCGGGAAGCGAGCCCGGAGCAGAAGGCCCCGATGGAGAAAGCCGGGCACAAACACTGAGTCACAAACGCTGAGGTTTTGCACTGGTTTTTGCACTGATTTTTTACTTGTTGGCATGATCGGCTCGACGCGGACGCGGAACATGTGGATGACGGCCCGCGCGGCTTGACCTCGCACCGCTCGCCCCCGAAACCAGAGGGCCGTTGCTCATGCGAGGAGTTCCCATGTCCACCGCCACTGCCGCCGCCGCCGAAGAGACCACGTCGACCGCGACGCGCTTCGCCAAGGACCAGCTCAAGGCCTTCGTCGAGCGGATCGAGCGGCTCGAGGAGGAGAAGAAGACGATCTCCGACGACATCCGCGACGTCTATGCCGAAGCCAAGGGCAACGGCTACGACGTGAAGGCGATGCGGGCCGTGGTCCGCCTGCGCAAGCAGGACAAGGACGAGCGCGTGGAGCACGAGGCGATCCTCGAAACCTACATGCACGCGCTGGGGATGATCTGATCACCCATGTTGTCATGCCCGCGGACTTTGCGGGCATCGACGCTCGACGGAATCGGCAAGCTCAAGGTCGACGGCAGCCGGGATATAAGGCGAGCGAAGCGACGCCGTTCCTTGAACGGCTATGCCCGGTGATGACGGACTGATTTTACTGCAGCGCTGCCGTCCGCTTGTCGAACGCGACGGTGGAGATGAACACGACCGCGCTGCCGGAGAAACGGCCCGCCGTGAGGCCGGGTTGAGGATCGTCACCGAAGGTCATCGCCACGACCGCGGCCGGCTTGTCCATCAAGGGGCGCAACTGGCGCATGTCGGGGATCCCGAGCGCCGTTGCCGTCATGTAGTTCTGCAGGTCGGGCGCGAGCAGCAGTGCGCGCAGCCAAAGGTCGCGCAGGGGCGTGCCGGGTTTGCTTTCAGGCGTTGCGTTCCTGACCTGCGCCGGCGTCAGGATCGTCGGCCCGGCGGCGGCGATGCGGGTCGGCTCGCTCGCGGCGGCGTTCGCCGGCAGGGCGCCACCGCCCGGACCCGCGCCAGTGGTCGGCCCGGAGGATGCGCGCGCCTGTCCCGCATAGGCGAGTGCGAGCTCGGGCGGAACGCGGTCGGCCACCTCGGAGGTCTTCACCGGCCATGAAGGTGCGATGGCGCGCGTCGCGTCGGCGACGGTCATCCGCTGCGACTCGCTGGCGCGCGCCGCTGCGCGGGCGGCCGCGGCGGCCTTCAATGCCGCAGTGGCCCGTTCGCCGGGCTCAGGCCAGAAGCCGCGACTTGCGATCACGTCGTTGGCGGAGGGCGGGCTCGAGATCTCAGCCGGGCGCGCAGCGGCGGTCGGCGACACCGGCCGGCTGTCGGCGGAAGCCAGCGTGAAGGGGCCGGCCGGCGCGGTGGGTGTGGTGTGGGCGGCCTCCTGGGAGCGGACCGGCGGGGGTGGCGGGTGCTTCGCCTCCGCGGTCCTGACCGCTCCAGACTTCGGCTGGCTGGTCTTGTCAGCGGCCGCCGCGTGGTCTTCCGCTTCGTCCTTGTCGAACAGGGCGGCGAACAGGCTGCGCCGCGGCGTGTCGACGCCGGCGCCCCGCGCCGCCTCGAGCGACATCTGCGATGGGGCGCTCGATCCGCGCTTCTCGATGTCGGCGAGCGCCAACGCGTAGCCGGACAGCGGGCGCCCGTCGCTCGGGATATGTACGGTGCGCCCGTCCGGGAAGACGCGCGCGAGCTGGTCGTGGCTCATGCGCGGCCACATGCGCACGTTCCCGACGTCCATGTGCACGAAGGGCGAGCCGGACGACGGATAGTAGCCGACGCCGCCGCGCTGCAGGCGAAGGCCGGCCTCGCGCTGCTTCTCGAGCGACACACCCGGGATGTAGAAATCCATGGCGCGGCCAAGCATGTGCTGGCTCTGCTCGGCGACGCCGCGACTGCGCCGGCGCAGCATCGCGTTGGTGGAGGGCGAGCGATAGCCGCACACCACCTGGATCGGGTCCTTGGCGTCGACCTCTCGCGAAACCTCCCACACCACGTCGAGCAGGCGCGGATCCATCCGGATCTCTTCGTTGCGCCGCCAGTCGCGCAGCTCGTGGTTGACCTTCTTGAGCGCCTCTTCGTCGTAGCGCCCGTTGCGCTTGAAGGTGACGGTGAGGTCTTCACCGGTGTGGAGGTGGTGCAGCGAAATCGTGCGCGTGTCGCCTTCGGCGACGGCGTTCTGCAGACTTCTGTTGCCAACCAGCAGAGCCAGCGCGGCGAGGCCGAGACATTGCCCCGCTCGCCAGAAGCCCGCGGTGGTCAATGCTGCGCGCGCGGCTCGTATCGGCACGTGCCCTCTCGCATTTCCTCGATACCCAAGACGTCACGATGCGCGGCGCCCCCACAGACGACGCGCACGACTGACGGACAAATGCTGGGATCGGTCAACGCGAGATGAGCGCCCCCCGTCCCCCTCCACGGGCTAGGTAAGCGGCGGAGTGTGGCAAAAAAGTGCCGGCCCCGTTTGGCGGGGCCGGCATGGGGACGTCATCGGGAATAAAAGCGCTGATCTGACAGCGCCTTACAAGGGGATCGCCGTCAGCGCGACCAGACGCGGCGCACGCCGGCGGGAGGCCGCGGCTCGTACGAGGTCTGGCCGCCGAACAGCCAGCCGAACGCCGATCGCGGTGCGGAGTTCGCGTAGTTCGGATAGTTGTCCGGCAGGCGCGCCGGACGCACGAGCGTGCTCGAGGCTTCGCGGTTCTCGGTCGCGATGTCGGCCACCCTGCGCTCGTCGCTCTTCATCAGCGCGAAATAGCGCGCGTCGCGGCCGTAGATGTCGTTGCGGATGTTGAGCTTGCCGGAATCGTCCACGAACGCGGTCTGATACGTGATGTGGACCGGGATCGGCGTGGTCATGTGGATGTCGACCTCGCCCGTGCCGTACATGCGATGGATGCGTTCCACCGTGTAGTTGTCCTTCGGATTGCTGATCGACAGCAGGATCTCCGCATACTTGTCCGGGTTCTCGACCCGCATGCAGCCATGGCTGTAGTCGCGCACCTCGCGCGAGAACAAGTGCTTGTCCGGCGTGTCGTGCTGATAGACCAGGAACTTGTTCGGGAAGTTGAAGCGGATGCGGCCGAGCGCGTTGCGCTCGCCGGGTGGCTGATAGATGTGAACCGAGCCGTCGCGATTGTATTCGAGCTTGAGGCCCATGCGCTCGAGCACGGTCGGGTCCTGCGCGAGCGCCGGCAGGTACTCGTTGTTGATGATCGACGGCGGCACGTTCCAGGTCGGATTGACCGTGATGTACTTCATCGTCTCGCTGAGCAGCGGCGTCGCCTTGGTGCCCGGCGCGCCGCTCACGATCTTCGTCTTCCACACCGTCGCGCCGTCCTTCACGACCTTGAGCGTGAAGTCGGGGATGTTGACCATCACATAGGCCTTGCCGAGATCGCGCGGCAGCCAGCGCCAGCGCTCCATGTTGGCGAGGATGATTTCGGCCTCCCGGTCGTGCTTGGGACCGTTGAGCGCGTCGATGGTCGTGCTGGTGAGCTGGCCGGTGGCCTTCAGGTTGTGCTCGTCCTGGAATTTCTTCACCGCCTCGGCGAGCGGCTTGTCATAGGCCGTGTTGACGGAATCGCCCGGCAGCCCAAGCCGCTCGCGCACGAGCGGCACGCGCGGATCATGCATGGTGGTCTTGCCGAGCTTGAGCACGGGGCCGGCGCCGATGCGCGGGCCAGCCGTGCCGCCCTTGGCGGCCCGCACCTCGGCGAGCTTCGCCTTGAGCGCCTTGTAGCCCGCATGCGGCGGATTGAACCGCTCGAGCGCGGCGGCGACGTTGCTGGCGTCGGTGAGGCCGCCGAGCACGTCAGCCGCTTCCGGCGCCACGAGAGCGTACGCAATGTCGCCGCTGATGCGCGAGAAATGGACGCGGCCGATCTGGGCGTGCCGCGCATAGGTGAGCACCGTCTGGGTGTAGCGGAGCTCGGCATCGGCGAGCGCCGAGGCCTCGCCGCCGGCCTTGATCTCCGGCAGCGCATAATCGGCGGGATCGAGCCCGTCGGCATCGACGGTCTTCAGGAAGGCCGCCACGGCCTTGGCGCGCGCGCTCGGCGCCCCATTGTCGATCCACAGCGGGGCGTAGTTGCGCGTCGCATAGAAGGCCTCGACGGCCTGCTTGTTCCTGCGGTCGATGATGCGATCGGCCTTGCCGGTGAGCACATCGCGCAGCTTGTCGCCGATCTGCTGATCGAGCGAGGCGACGGCCGGCGCGGCTGCCGGTTGCGCGGCCGGGGGCGCCGCCGCGGTGGCGGGCTGGGCTGCCGGCGCGGGGGTCGTCGCGGTGGTCACGGCGGGCTCGGCCGGGGCGGCGGGCGTCGCCACGGTGGTGCTGGCGGCCGGCGCGGTCACGTCCTGTGCGGTCGGCGGCGGAACGAGGCTCGTATCGGGGACCGGGACCAGGGCCTCGATCGCCTTGTCGGTATCGTCCGCGGCGACGGCCGGCATGGCGCGTGCGGCGAGAACGGCGGCGACGGCGGTGCCGGCCAGAAGGATCCCGAGACGAATTCCGCGCATTGACAGTTTCCCTTCCCGTGCTGCGACGAAGGTCGCGACCATTAGGTTTTAGTCATCCAAAACGGCGACTGGGTTCAACGCAGCGCAAACCGCCCTGCGTGACGTTACCGGTCATCCCCGCTTCGGTCATTCCTTTCTCACGCATTCACGCATTTTTGTGCGTCGTGTCACCGATCCGCCACGTCGGCTTTGCCGGCTCCCGGCGCGAGCCCGAGCTGGTCGATCTTGCGGTAGAGCGTGGACCGGCCGATGCGCAATTTCCGAGCAACTTCGGACATTTGCCCGCGGTAATGCGAGATCGCGAAGCGGATCGCGGCGGCCTCGACCGAGTCGAGCGGGAGCACGTCGCCGGTGTCGTCGAGCAGCGCCAGCATCGCGGCGGCCGGTAGCGCCGTATGCGGCGCCATTGCCGACCGGGGATCGACCACCAGTGGCTGCCCGCCGTTTGCCGCCACGGCCGGGCGCGCGTCGGCGCCCGGGTGCGGCACCAGCGGAGTTTCGCTCAGGCCCAGACCCGCGCTCAGCGCGGCGATCTGCGGAAATTCGGCAACGCCCACCTCGTCGCTTTCCGCCAGCACTACGGCGCGGAAGATCGCATTCTCGAGCTGGCGCACATTGCCGGGCCAGGCGAAGCCCGTGAGCAGCGCCAGCGCCTCGGCGGTTACCGTGCGCACCCGCTTGCCTTCCTCGGCGGCAAACCGGAGCAGGAAATGGCGGATGAGGTCGGGAATGTCCTCGGCCCGCTCGCGCAACGGCGGGACGGAGATCGGAAAGACGCACAGCCGATAGTACAGGTCCTCGCGGAAGCGGCCGGCCCGCACGTCGGCGATGAGGTCGCGGTTGGTCGCCGAGATCACCCGCACATCGACCTTGACCGGCTTCTTGCCGCCGACCGGGTCGATCTCGCCCTCCTGCAGGGCGCGCAGCAGCTTGACCTGGGTGGCGAGCGGCAGCTCGCCAACCTCATCGAGAAACAGCGTGCCGCCGGAGGCCTCGACGAATTTGCCGGCGTGGCGCTCGGCCGCGCCCGTGAAGGCGCCTTTCTCGTGCCCGAACAGGGTCGACTCGACGAGGTTTTCCGGGATCGCGCCGCAATTGACCGCGACGAACGGCCGGCTGCGACGCTCGCCCGTTCCGTGGATCGCCCGCGCGATCAGCTCCTTGCCGACACCCGACTCGCCCTCGATGAGCACCGCGATCGAAGATGCGGCGGCCTTGTCGGCGGTGCGCAGGATGGTGAGCATCCGGGCGCTGCGGGTCACGATGTCGTCGAAGGTGAGCGTGCCGTTGCGACTGCGCTTGAGGCGGTTGAGCTCGCCTTGCAGCGCCCGGGTCGCCAGCGCATTACGCAGCGACACCTGCAGCCGCTCGGCTCCGGCCGGCTTGACTACGAAGTCGACGGCGCCGGCGCGCATCGCCGAGACCACGTTGTCGATGCCGCCATGGGCGGTCTGCACGATGACCGGGACATTGATGCCGGCCGCGCGCATCTTGGCGAGCACGCCGAGGCCATCGAGGTCGGGCATCACGAGGTCGAGCACCACGCAGTCGATCGGCGGCGTGTCGCCGGTCAGGGCCGCCAGGGCCTGGTCGCCCCCGTCCACCGTCACGGGCTGGTAGCCGGCGCGGCTCACCATGTTCTCGATCAGACGGCGCGCGACCGGGTCGTCGTCGACGATCAGGACCCGTTCGGCCATGAAACCCCCCGTACGCCTACGCTCACGCTACTGTCTCGCCTTGGGTCACTGTCGCCGATCGGGCTTAATGTGCTGTTAAGAACTGCCGCGATCGCACATCCCCCGCCGTCACAGATCGTACAGAACTTGGGCGGAGCCGTGGCCGTGCCTCGGACGTATCAATGTTACCGCGGAACGGGAGGGGAGGGCTAACAAATACTTTAGTTACCTTAACGGCTTATGACCAGCGGCCGGTCCGCGGGCCGGTGCGGCCCTATGGGCTGTGGATTGCTGTGGATCGCCATTGGGAATCCACGTTTCACGGCGGCGCCCGGGCTTATTTCCCCAGCGCGATGTCGGCGATCAGCGGCCGATGATCCGAGCCGAGCGACGGCCCGACGGCGACGTGCACGCTGGCGATGCCCTCGGTCGAGAGCACGTTGTCGAGCAGCACCAGCGGCGTGGACCACTGGCCCGGCCACGTCGCCAGATAGGTCGCGTGCTGGCCGAAGCCGGAGCCTTGCAGCTGGGCGAATTTCCAGGCGAACGGCGGGACGTTGAATGCGCCGGCAACGATCTGCATCGGGCCCTGGGAGGCGAGGTGCGCGCGCAGGCGCTCGATGTCGGTGGCCTGGGCGGCGGGCGCAAACAGATCGGCGAGGCGGACGCTGCTGAGGACGAAGCCCGTGGTGCCCCACTGCAAGCGTGCCGAGACCACGAGCGGCTTGGCGGTGCCGGTGATCACCTGGCCGAGCGCGGACCAGGCGCGCTTTGCGAGCACGGCCTGCCCGGCGCAGCCCTCGGCGGAGACGTACGTGTTCGCATAGGCTGGGCGCAGCTTCGGAATCAGCCGGTCGGCGGCACTGCAGCTCACCTCCTGCAGCAGGACGATGTCGGCGCCGGTGCCGAGGATGAACTCGGCGATGTCGTCGAAGCGTTCGTTGCCGGCGCCGAGATCGAAGGTGACGAGGCGCAGCGCCGCCGGCGGGGAGGTGCTTGCGGCGGCGCGCGCCCAGGGCAGCAGCAGCAAGCCGACCTGCAGCAGGAAGAGGCCCGCCGTCGGGCGGATCAGCGATCCTTGCCGCAACGGCACGGCGATCGCGAGCAGCACCAAGGCGATCAGCGCCAGGGCCGGCCGCGCCGCGTTGACGAGATCGAACGGCGGGATCCAGGCGGCGGTGAAGCCGAGCGCGGTCACGAGCACGAGCGCCGCCCAGCCGATCCAGACGATGGCGATGAGGATGCGCCGCGGGCGGCTCACGGGCGATGGCGGACTCGCACTCATGGGTTGATCGGGCCAGTTCCACTCGCGGGCGAGCTAGTGTCCCGATTCCGAAGTTCGCACATCCTTGCGGCGACCTCTGATGCGAACTTCGGAATCTTAGGGACACTAGCAACTCTATGATCCTAGTGCCGCTTTTGAACCCGAAGTTCGCAAACGGTCTAGCCGAGAAATCGTGCGAACTTCGGGTTCGCGGCACTAGCCGCAGCCCGAAGTGATATAGAAAAGATGCGCAACGACAACCTGCCTCCCGGTTCTCCGTTGGCGTTGCCAGCGCCGCCTCTTATCTGTTGGGCTGGAGGAGCACGCCTTGCCCCGCATGAGCGACCGCGAGAAAAACCGATTTTCCGCCCGCGCGGCGCGTTACGCGCGGGTCGGCGCCAATGTGGGCGGGGTCGCCGCCAAGATCGCGGCGACGCGCTTCTTCGGCCTCGGCCTCGACCGCGGCAAGAACGCGATCGAGCTCGCGGCGGCGCTCGGCGGCCTGAAAGGGCCGATCATGAAGGTCGCCCAGATGCTGGCGACCATCCCGGACGCGTTGCCGCCCGAATACGCGGCCGAGCTCACCAAGCTGCAGAGCGAAGCCCCGCCGATGGGCTGGGCGTTCGTCAAGCGGCGGATGACCGCGGAGCTCGGCGCCGGCTGGCAGGACAAGTTCGAAAGCTTCGAGCATCACCCGGCGGCCGCGGCCTCGCTCGGCCAGGTCCACCGCGCGCGCGCACATGACGGCGGCGCCGAACTGGCCTGCAAGCTGCAATATCCCGACATGCAGTCGGCGGTCGCCGCCGACCTGCGCCAGCTCGACTGGATCTTCGCGCTCCACCGCCGCATGGATCCGGCGATCGACACCAGCGAGATCGGCAAGGAGATCGCGGCGCGCATGCGTGAGGAGCTCGACTACGTCCACGAGGCGAAGAACGTCGCGCTCTATCGCACCCTGCTGGCGGAGACGCCGGAGGTGCGCGTGCCCAATGTCTGGCCCGGTCTCTCGACGCGCCGGCTGCTCACGCTCGACTGGCTCGAGGGGAAGAAGCTCCTGACCTACAAGGAGCACCCGCTCGCCATGCGCAACGTCCTCGCGGTCGCGATGTTCAAGGCGTGGTGGCATCCGTTCAGCCGGTTCGGCGTCATCCACGGCGACCCGCATCTCGGCAATTACACGGTCTTCACCGAGGATGACGCGCCGGCCGGCATCAATCTGCTCGACTACGGCTGCATCCGCATCTTTCCGGAACGATTCGTTGGCGGGGTGGTGGACCTCTATCACGGCCTGCTCAAGAACGACCGCGACCTGGTGGTGCATGCCTACGAGACCTGGGGCTTCCGCGGCCTGTCGCGCGACGTCATCGACGTGCTCAATATCTGGGCGAACTTCATCTACGGGCCGCTGCTCGACGACCGCGAGCGCACCATCGCGGACGGCGTGAAGCCGTCCGAATACGGCCGCCGGGAGGCCTTCAGGGTGCATCGCGCGCTCAAGGAGAAGGGGCCCGTGAAGGTGCCGCGCGAGTTCGTGTTCATGGACCGTGCCGCCATCGGGCTCGGCGGGGTGTTCCTGCATCTCAACGCAAGGCTCAACTACTATCAGCTGTTCAACGAGGCGATCGGGCAGTTCTCTGTCGCCAAGGTGGGCGCGCGACAGAAGGCGGCGCTCGCCGAGGCGGGGCTCGGCCAGAGTTCCTAGAGCCTCACCGGTGTGCTTCGGCGCGGCGCCGTTGCCCTGGCGCGGCAATTGCGCTAATTCCCGGCGCGAAGCCCGCAATCCTGGAGACACGACATGGCGGATCACGGCGAGATCGAATACGCGACCGCCACCGGCAACGACTACGCCGAGCACGAACGGACGTACGAGTTCTTCCTCGGCCTGGTGAAGTGGGGCACGGTGGCCGTCATCGTCATCCTGATTCTCATGGCCTATTTCCTGGTCTAACGCGCGACCGCCTCCACGCCATCGCAGTCCCGCGGCCGGCGCAATGAGCGCCGCAACCGGCGACGCGCGTCGTGTGCGCGATCGCGGGCTTTCCGCCGCGCGGACCTCTCTGATTTTTTTGCGCGTTGCGCGGTCGCCGATGGGATCGGCCGGACGCGGCCGCCGGCCATGCTCGAGGCCGCGCGCGGCTTGACGATGCCCGGCGGGCCGGGCCTTTCTTGTCGTCGCCCTCGTTTCCTGTAAGGTCGGTCTCCGTCGCACCTCCTGCCCCCGAACGCAGCGAAGAGCCCATGAAGATCGCAATTCCCGTCGAGATCGATGCTGGCGAGCCCCGGGTCGCCGCCACCCCGGACACCGTCAAGAAGATGATCGCGCTCGGCGCCGAGGTGGCAATCGAGCCGGGCGCCGGGGTGAAGTCCGGCATCCTCGATGCGGATTACACGGCGGCGGGCGCCAGCGCGGCGCCGGACGCGGTGTCGGGCGCCGACGTGGTGCTCAAGGTCCGCCGGCCCGCGCCCGAGGAGCTCAAGCGCTACAAGAAGGGCGCGCTCGTCATCGCCATCATGGACCCGTTCGGCAACGACGCCGCGTTGCGCGCCATGGCCGAGGCGGGCGTCGTCGGCTTCGCGATGGAGCTGATGCCGCGCATCACCCGGGCGCAGGTGATGGACGTTCTCTCCTCGCAGGCGAATCTCGCAGGCTACCGCGCGGTGATCGACGCGTCGGCCGAATTCGGCCGTGCCTTTCCGATGATGATGACAGCGGCCGGCACCGTTCCGGCGGCGAGGGTGTTCGTGATGGGCGCCGGCGTCGCCGGCCTGCAGGCGATCGCGACCGCGCGCCGGCTCGGCGCCGTCGTGACCGCGAGCGACGTGCGCCCCGCCGCCAAGGAGCAGGTGGAAAGCCTGGGCGCCAAGTTCGTCGCGGTGGAGGACGAGGAATTCAAGCAGGCCGAGACCGCGGCCGGCTACGCCAAGGAGATGTCGAAGGAGTACCAGGCAAAGCAGGCCGCGCTCGTCGCCGAGCACCTCAAGAAGCAGGACGTGGTCATCACCACCGCGCTCATTCCGGGACGTCCGGCGCCGCGGCTGATCTCGGGCGAGATGGTGCGGTCGATGAAGCCCGGATCGGTGATCGTCGATCTCGCGGTCGAGCGCGGCGGCAATGTCGAAGGCGCCAAGCCCGGAGGCGTCGCCGAGGTCAACGGCGTCAAGATCGTCGGCTATCTCAACGTGCCGGGCCGGCTCGCCGCCTCGTCGTCGGGGCTCTATGCGCGCAATCTCCTCGCCTTCCTGGACATCCTGGTCGACAAGAAGGCCAAGGCGCTGGCCGTCAACTGGGACGATGAGATCGTCAAGGCGACCGCGCTCACCCGCGACGGCGCCGTGATCCACCCGAGCTTCAAGCCGAAAACCGCGGCCTAGAGGAACAGCCCATGGACCATCTCGCACAGGCGGTCGATCCTTTCGTCTTCCGTTTCTCCATCTTCGTGCTGGCCGTCTTCGTCGGCTACTACGTGGTGTGGTCGGTCACGCCCGCGCTGCACACGCCGCTGATGTCGGTGACCAATGCGATCTCGTCGGTGATCGTGGTCGGCGCGCTGCTCGCGGTCGGGGTGAGCCTGGTGTCCAACGACGCGGGGCCGATCTGGGCACGGGCGCTCGGCTTCGTCGCGCTCGGCCTCGCCTCGGTGAACATCTTCGGCGGCTTCCTGGTCACCCAGCGCATGCTCGCCATGTACAAAAAGAAGAAGTGAGGAGCGGCCCGTGAACGCGAACCTGGTATCGCTCCTCTATCTCCTGGCGGGCGTCCTGTTCATCCTGGCGCTGCGCGGCCTGTCGAGCCCGGAAACGAGCCGGCGCGGCAACATGTTCGGCATGATCGGCATGGCGATCGCGATCGTCACGACGCTCGCCTCGCATCCGCCGGCCGGCGTCGGCGCCTGGGGGCTGGTCGTCGTGGGCCTCGCGACCGGCGGCGGCATCGGCGCCGTCACCGCCCGCCGGGTGCCGATGACCGCGATGCCCGAGCTGGTCGCCGCCTTCCACTCGCTGGTCGGTCTCGCGGCGGTACTGGTCGCGGCCGGCGCGCTCTATGCCCCGGCCGCCTTCGACATCGGCACCGTCGGCAACATCCATGGCGCGAGCCTGATCGAGATGTCGATCGGCGTCGCGATCGGCGCCATGACCTTCACGGGCTCGGTGATCGCGTTCCTCAAGCTGTCGGCGCGGATGAGCGGCGCGCCGATCACGCTTCCGGCGCGCCACGTCATCAACGCGGCGCTGTTCATCGGCATCATCGCCGTGATCGTCTGGTTCGCGCGCAGCGAAAGCCATCTGGCCTTCTGGATCCTGGCCCTGGCCTCGTTCACGTTCGGGGTGCTGATCATCATCCCGATCGGCGGCGCCGACATGCCGGTGGTGATCTCGATGCTCAATTCCTATTCGGGCTGGGCAGCGGCGGGCATCGGCTTCACGCTCGGCAACACCGCGCTGATCATCACCGGCGCGCTGGTCGGCTCGTCGGGCGCCATCCTCTCCTACATCATGTGCAAGGGGATGAACCGCAACTTCGTCTCGGTGATCCTCGGCGGCTTCGGCGGCGAGGTGGCGGGACCGGCCGCCGGCAAGGAGCAGCGGCCCGTCAAGCTCGGCTCGGCCGACGACGCCGCCTTCATCATGAAGAATGCCTCGAAGGTGATCATCGTGCCGGGCTACGGCATGGCGGTGGCGCAGGCCCAGCACGCGCTGCGCGAGATGGCCGACAAGCTCAAGGCCGAGGGGGTGGAGGTCAAATACGCCATCCATCCGGTGGCGGGCCGCATGCCCGGGCACATGAACGTGCTGCTCGCGGAAGCCAATGTTCCCTATGACGAGGTGTTCGAGCTCGAGGACATCAACTCGGAGTTCGCCCAGGCCGACGTCGCCTACGTGATCGGCGCCAATGACGTGACCAATCCGGCCGCGGAGGAAGACAAGACCTCGCCGATCTACGGCATGCCGGTGCTGCAGGTGTGGAAGGCCGGGACCGTCATGTTCGTCAAGCGCTCGCTCGCCTCGGGCTATGCCGGCATCGACAATCCGCTGTTCTACCGCGACAACACCATGATGCTGCTCGGCGATGCGAAGAAGATGACCGAGGGCATCGTCAAGGCGGCGTGATCGCCCCGGCGAGGGGAGGGGCCACCACCCGCCGCTTGCGCTTAAGCCCAAACGACAGCGCGGACGGGAGCGACCCGTCCGCGCAGGATTCTCAGAAGCTGGAGCCGGCCGGATCAGCGCGGCGGACGCGAACCGAAACCGCCGCCGCCACCGCCGCCAAAACCGCCGCCACCGAAGCCAGGACGGCCCGGTCCACGCCCGGCGCCCGGTCCGCCGGGGCGCCCCGGCGTGGTCTTCGGCTTGCCGGGAAGGAGGCCTTCGCGCTGTGCGCGCTTGCGCGCGAGCTTGCGCGCGCGGCGGATCGCTTCCGCCTTCTCGCGCGCCTTCTTGGTGGAGGGCTTTTCATAGTGTCCGCGGAGCTTCATCTCGCGGAAAATGCCCTCGCGCTGCATCTTCTTCTTCAGCGCCTTGAGGGCCTGGTCGACGTTGTTGTCGCGAACGAGAACCTGCACGCTTGTTCCTCTTGGTCTAAGGTCTCTTGCTGCTTGGCCGGAGCCGGGCGGCGAGCGGCCAAAAAGCGGCTGCGCGGGCTCCCGAGTCGGAGCGCGGCTGTAGCAGAAATAGGGTCAGGAGTCCATCGGTCACTCTACCCGGCCGCTATTCTCCGAGCCCGAGCTGGCGGGCGATCCAGGGCGCCACGATCTTTTCGAAGATTTTACCATCCGGCCACGCGGCCGAGCGGCCCATGTGTCCGCCGTCCGGATTGACCCAGGCCTCCTTGGGCGAGCCTGAATGCAGCATCAGGTCGAGGTCGGCGATGGGGACCTGGCTGTCCTTGTTCCCGTTCACCAGCAGCATGGGGGCCGAGGGACGGTCGATCAGCCCTTGCGTCTTGAGCGACATTTTCGGACCAAAGGCGAGGAACTCGTCGAGCGAGCCCGCTCCGTAGAGCGAGGCGCGCGCCGGAAAGAGATCGAACAGGTATTCGCGGGTGCCGAGCGCCTTGCTCTGCCATTCGGGCTGGAAATAGCCATGGATCGGCCCGCCCTGGACCACCACCGCCCTGAGCCGGTCGCGCTCGACAATGCCGAGCTTGGCGGCCCAGTAGCTGCTCCAGCTGGCGCCCTGCACCACGATGCGCTTGGCATCGACCTCGGGCCGGGTCGCGAGATAGTCGAGGGCGCGCGCGAACATCCGCTCGGAATCGACGTCGGCCTTGAGCGGCGCCTCGCCGGTGCCGGGCATGTCGACCGAGAACGTCCCGATCCCGCGCCGGATGAACGCCTCGCTGCGCTCCACATTGTCCTCCTTGCGGCTGTCGAGCGCGCTGATGGTGAAGACGAGCGGCGCGGGCCGCACCCCTTTCGGCAGTCGCAGCCATCCGACGATCTCCTTGCCCTCGAACGGAATGCGCACGCTCTCGGGGGCCGGATCGAGCCGGCGCGCATAGGCCGCGAAGGCCGCGAGCGCCTTGCCATAGGCCTGCTGCTTGCCGGGCGAGTTGGTGGTCGGCCAGCGCGCGAAGGAGTAGAGCCGCCACGCCATGAGATGGTCCTGCTGCGCCTCCTCGGCGCGGCCGGCCGCTTCCGCCGCCGTGGCCTGCGCCTCGTATTTCGCCGCCACCGCGCTCCATGCCGCGGCCCATTCGTCGCGATCGAGACTGGTGATGTGCGCCAGCGCCTCGCGCACGTCGGTGGGCTTGAGGCCGATCAGCGGATAGGCGTTGCGATCGGCGCGCGCCTGCGTCTCCGCCTTGAGCTCTTCCAGGGTGCGCGGCGGCGCGATCTGGGCGGAGGCGGGCGCCGGGCCGCTAGCGAGAATGGCGAGCGACGCCACGAGACAGGCGCGAGCGGCGGTGAGCATGAGGACCTCCCTGGTCGACGATCATCGTTGACGAGGATGATTTCACGCGCCAGGTCTCGCGGCAATCGCATCGGGGCGAGGGCGGCGTGGTATATGGCTCACCTGACTGCGAATCGGGCGCGTCCCGCACACAAGGCACACCATGGCGGAGCAGGAGCCACGGCCGACATCGGCGGATAATCCCGCTGCCGCGGCACGCGCGACGGCGCGCGAGCGGCCGGCGCCTGCTCCGGCTCCTCCTTCTTCTCCGGCGCGGGTGCCGGGCCCGAGCGTCTCCGAGCCGATGCGGCTCGCCGCGGAGGTCGCCCGCTTGGAAGCCGAGCTCGCGGTCATGCGGGCGCGCGTCGCCGAGCTCGAGACCCGGGTCGAGCGCGATCCGCTCACCGCAGTGCTCAATCGCCGTGGATTCGAGCGCGAGCTCGCGCGCGCGCGCTCGTTCCTGCGCCGCTATGGCGGGACCGCGGCGCTGGTCTACCTCGACCTCGACGGCTTCAAGCCCATCAATGACCGGCATGGCCATACGGCCGGCGACGCCATCCTCAAGGCGGTCGCGGCGGCGCTGATCGCGGCGGTGCGGAGCTCCGATACGGTCGCGCGTCTGGGCGGGGACGAGTTCGCCGTGCTGTTGTGGAATCTGAGCGCGCAGGCCGCGCAGCACAAAGCCGTGGTCCTCGAGCGGGCCATCGCCGAGGCCGTGATTGTGTGGGAGGGCGATTCGCTGTCGGTCGGCGCCTCGGCGGGCGTTGCCGAGCTCGGAGCGGACCACGATGTCGCTGCGCTGGTCGCCCGTGCTGACGCCGCGATGTATGCGCGCAAGCGGGACAGAAAGAACGCGAATTGCGAATAGCGAATGGCGAAATGGGGAGGTGGCGGGAGTTGTCGTTATTCTATTCGCTATTCGCTATTCGCTACTCGCTACGCGTCACTCGCTATTCACTTTTCCTCACGCAATGATATCGGGCGTGAGCTGATCCTCGATATGCGTGATGCGGTCGCGCAGCACCAGCTTGCGCTTCTTGAGCCGCTGGACCTGGATGATGTCCGCTGCCGGCGATGCCTGGAGCGCCTCGATGGCGGCGTCGAGATCGCGGTGCTCCTGCCGCAAGCGGGCAAGCTGAGCCCGTAATTCAGTCTCTTCCTGTTCAGTCATCAGTGCGGCTCAGATCAGCGCGAATCCATCATGCGCTGCG
>DASTZX010000029.1:0-5282 GCA_035764045.1 Xanthobacteraceae bacterium
ACCGCGCCGGCGCCCGGGCGGCGCGACAGGAGACGCGGCGCACCCTTAACGCCGAAAGCGGCCAAAAGGGGCGTGCCGAAATGGAGCACTATGCAAAAAATTTTCGGGAATCAGGCGGAGTGGTTAGCGGGCAAAACACGCTTTCGTTCTTTCAAGCCCGTCAGCGATCATGGCGCCGTGTGCTCTTCACCCAACGCGCAGAACGAACCCAACCCGCAGAACGAACCCAATCCGGACCGCGAGATGCAATCGCCGTCGCGCGCAGGTCGGGCGCGGCCGACTGCCGATCGAAGCCGCGCCGTATAGCGCACGCCGCTCCCCTCGATTAAGCTCGGGCCGGCCTGCCCGGCCATGAGCCCGGGCCGCGCCGAGAGCTGCACGGAGCTTCAACCATGAGCATGCGATCGCGTCATCGCCGTCTCGCCGTCGGGCTGACCACCGCCGGCCTTCTTCTCGCCCTGGGAGCGCACGCACGGGCCGATGACAAGGTGATCAAGATCGGCGCGCTGCTGCCGATCTCCGGGCCCGGATCGTATTTCGGCGCGCAGGACAGGCAGGGCATCGAGCTTGCGCTCGATCGGATCAACAAGGCGGGCGTCAACGGCTACAAGTTCGCCGTGCAGTACGAGGATTCCGGCTGCAGCCCGCTGCCGGCGACGCAGGCCGCCAAGCGCCTCATCGAGCAGGGCAAGCCCGACGTGGTGATCGGCGAGGAATGCTCGGACGCGACCCTCGCCATCATGCCGGTGATGGCGCAGGCCAAGATCCCGCTGCTCAATGCCGGCTCCTCCTCGATCAAGATCACCGATCCCGGCAATCCGTGGACCTTCCGCATCATGCCGAACGAGGTGATGCAGGGCGTCGACATCGCGACCAACGCCTACAAGCGGCTCAACGCGCGCAATGCCGTGCTGCTCTACGAGAACACCAATGCGGGCATCGGCAACGCCAAGGTGTTCAACGACACGTTCACCAAGCTCGGCGGCAAGATCCTCGCCGACATCGGCTTCGGGCGCGACGTCAACGACTTCACCTCGATCGCCACCCGCGTGGCCGGGCTCGGGCCCGTGGACGTGATCCCGACCTATACGCTCGAAGGCCAGGGCTTGAAGATCACCCAGGCGCTGGCGCAGGCCGGCGTGACCAAGGGCGGCGGCGGCAAGGCGATCCAGCTCGGCACGATCTGGCTGCCCTTCGGCTTCGAGCAGAAGGCCGGCAAGGCGGCGCTCGGCTACATCCGCATCGTACAGTTCGACCCGACCGACACCCGCCCGGCGGTGCGCGACTTCATCAGCGCCTTCAAGGCGAAATACAATCAGGACCCGACCCATCTGCACGCCCACGCCTACGACCAGATCACCCTGATCGCCGACGTGGTGCGGCGCGGCGCCAAGGATGCCCAGTCGATCCGCGACGGGCTCGCCGCCACCAAGTCCTTCGTCGGCGTGACCGGCAGCGTCGAGTTCGACAAGTCCAATCAGAACACCAGAATGGACACGGTCCACTACATGGAGACGCTGCCCGACGGGTCGTGGAAGGCGCTCAAGTGGAACTGAGGCCGCGCGCCGTTGCGCCTGCGCTCCGGTGCGCCGCTGCGCCGGCGCTCCCGTCGCAAGTCGGGCCTGCCCGACTTGCGCGTTAATAATGCCGAACTCGGGCAATCCCGAGTTCGGATGCGGGGAGAGGGTCGGGGTGAGGGGGCATCTCAGCGATTGACTGCGACCGGTGTGCCTCGTGGCGACTCAGCGCCCCTCACCCCGACCCTCTCCCCGTAAGTACGGGGAGAGGGGGCGCGACTCAGTGCTCGCCTTAGGGCCATGCTTGCGATGACGGTCGTCCTGCAGCAGGGGATCAACGGCGTCGTTCTCGGCGGCCTCTACGTCCTCGTCGCGCTGGGGCTCACGCTCGTCTACGGCGTCCTGGTGCAGATCAATTTCGCCCATGCCGACATCGTCACCCTGGGCGCGTTCTCGGCTTATTTCTTCATGCACGGGCTCGGCGGCGGCTATCCGGCCAGCATCGCGGTCGCGTTCGCGGTGGGCGGAGCGCTGGGCTGGCTGATGAATGCCGCGATCTTCGCCCCGTTGCGCAACAGCGGCAACGAGCTGCTGCCGCTGATCGCGACCATTGGCGTCTCGGTGATGATGGAAAACGCCATGCTCGCCTGGTTCGGCCCGATCCCCTACGCGTTCGACTCGCCCTACGCCAACGACGTGATCCGTCTCGGCGGCACCTTCATCACGCTGCAGAATGCGCTGATCATCGCGGTGTCCATCGTCACCATCGGCCTGCTCTACGCCTTCATGAAGCTCACCTTTATCGGCAAGGCCCTGCGCGCCGTCGCCCAGGACCGCGAGACCGCCGGCCTGATGGGCATCAATCCCGACCACCTCGTGATGCTCACCTTCGTCATCGCTTCCGCGCTCGCCGGCATGGCGGGCGCGATGCTCGGTCCCGTGCTGGTGCTCACGCCGTTCGCCGGCACCTCGGTGATCGTGAAGGCGTTCGCGATCGTCATCATCGGCGGGTTCGGCAATGTCGAGGGCACGATCCTCGCCGGGCTCCTGGTCGGCTTGATGGAAAGCTACACCACGCAATATCTCGGGCCGGGCATGATCGACATCGTGGTCTTCGCCCTGCTGCTGCTCACGCTCGCCATACGGCCGACCGGGCTGATCGCCGAGAGGCGCGAAGAGAATGTCTAACGCGATACAATTCACCCTCATGCCCGGCCTTGTGCCGGGCATCCACGCCTTCCTTATTGAGCGAAAACGTGGATGGCCGGGACATAGGCGAGCGGAGCGACGCCGTTCTTCGAACGGCATAGGCAAGCGAAGCGACGCCGTTCTTCGAACGGCTATGGCCCGGCCATGACGGCTTTGACAGGAGCCGTCTCTCCACCGACGCGCTCGCGCGGCGCCGCCTATCTGGCCGCCATCGTCGCGATCGCCCTCCTGCCGCTCATCTTCACCGGCGCCTATTGGCGCACCAATCTGATCGTCTGCGCGATCAACGTCATGCTGGCGCTCGGGCTCGATTTCGTGCTCGGCCGTGCGGGCCAGCTCAATCTCGGGCAATCGGCATTCTACGGGATCGGCGCCTACGCCTCGACCCTGCTGATCACGCGCCTCGAGGTTCCGTTCTGGATCGCCTTCGCGGCCGCGGTCGCCTGCGCCGGGCTTGCCGGCATCGTGCTCTCGCTGTTCGCGATGCGGCTGCGCGGCCACTACCTCGCGATCGCCTCGCTCGGCTTCGCCGTCATCACCTACCAGATCCTGCTCAACTGGATCAGCCTCACTCAGGGACCGCTCGGCATCTACGCCATCCCGCCGCCGCCGGCGCTCGCGCTGCCTGGCCTGCCGGCGATCGATTTCTCCGACCTCGCCAACCTGTTCTACCTGGTCGCCGGGTTCGCGCTCCTCGCCTACCTGCTGCTCGACCAGTTGATCCGCTCGCCGATCGGCGAGGCGCTCGCCGCGATCCGCGAGGACGAGGTCTCGGCCGCCTCGCTCGGGATCAATGCCGCCGCCTGGAAGGTGTTCGCCTTCGGGATCGGCTCGGCGCTCGCCGGCGCCGCCGGCTGCTTCTATCCGGGCTTCGTCGGCACGCTCGTGCCCGATGCCTTCTTCGTCACCGAGTCCTTCACCATCCTCGCCATGGTGGTGGTCGGCGGCATGGGCACGCTGATCGGACCGGTGTGGGGCGCGATCCTGCTCACGCTCTTGCCCGAGCTCCTGCGCGGCATCGGCGACCTGCGGCTGGTGGTCTACGGCGTCGCGCTCACCCTCGTGGTCCTGTTCATGCCAGGCGGCATCGCGCAAGCGGGCCGGCTGGCGCTCGATCGGCTGCGGCGGAAGGAGACGCCGCGGTGACATCCGCCGCCGACCAAATTTCGGCCGCGCCGGCATCGCCGGCGCTTCTCCGCGCGGAGGGGCTGCACAAGAGCTTCGGCGGCGTGCATGCCGTGCGGGACGTCTCGTTCGCGGTCCCGGCCGGCGCGATCTTCGCGGTGATCGGGCCGAACGGCGCCGGCAAATCCACGCTCCTCAACCTGTTGAGCGGCCTCTATCGTCCCGATGCCGGCGCGTTGACATTCGACGGCATCGACCTTGCCGCCCTGCCCGCGCACCGGCGCGTGCGCCACGGCATCGCGCGCACATTCCAGAAGATCCGGCTGTTCAAGCAGGTCTCCGCGCTCGACAATGTCGTCGCCGGTTTCCACATCCGCAGCCGCGTTCCGGCCTGGCAATACGTCGTCCACGCCGGCGCCTTCAAGCGCAACCACGCCCAGAGCCGCGCCGAGGCTGCGCGCCTGCTGCGCTTCATGGGCCTCGAGCGGCGCGCGAATGATCTCGCGGGCGCGCTCTCCTATGGCGAGCAGCGCATGCTCGAGATCGCCCGCGCGCTCGCCACCGCGCCCCGCCTTATCATGGTCGACGAGCCCGCCGCCGGGCTCAATCCCGCCGAGGTCGAGCTGCTGCTTGATCGGCTCCAGACCCTGCGCCGCGACGGCCTCACCATTTTGCTCGTCGAGCACAACATGGACCTGGTGATGCAGCTCGCCGATCGTGTCCTGGTGATCGACTACGGACAGGTCCTGTTCGAGGGGCGACCCGCCGAGGTGCAGACCCATGCCGGCGTGATCGCAGCCTACCTGGGCGCAGAGCCGCCAGCGGAGCCGCCATGAGCCCGCTGCTTGCCGCCGAGGGCCTGGAGCTCGCCTATGGACCGGTCGCGGTGTGCCGCGATCTCTCGTTCGAGATCGCGCCAGGCGAGATCGTCGCCCTCTTGGGCGCGAACGGCGCCGGCAAATCGACCACGCTGCGCGCCGTCGCCGGCGCGCTCCGGCCGCGGCGGGGCGCGATCCGCTACCGCGGGACGGACGTCACCCGCCTGCCCTCCCATGCGCGCGCCGAGCTCGGGATCGCGCTCGTGCCCGAGGGCCGGCACGTCTTCCCCTATCTCACCGTGCGCGAGAACCTCGAGCTCGGCGGCTTCAAGCACCGCCGCAACCGGGTCAAAATTCGCGGGCTGATCGAACAGACCTTCGCGATGTTTCCCCGCCTGCGCGAGCGCGCCGCCCAGAACGCCGGCACGCTCTCGGGCGGCGAGCAGCAGATGCTGGTGCTCGGCCGCGCCATGATGTCGGAGCCGAGCCTGCTCTGCCTCGACGAGCCCTCGCTCGGCCTCGCCCCGCTTGTGGTGCAGGACATTTTCCGCACCATTCGGGCGATCAATGCCGCCGGGGTCAGCGTGCTGCTGGTCGAGCAGAATGCGCGTTA
>DASTZX010000030.1:0-10612 GCA_035764045.1 Xanthobacteraceae bacterium
CCCATAGGCGCCGAACGCGTAGAACGAGCCGTGCGTGACGTTGAGGATCTTCATCACGCCGAAGATCAGCGTGAGCCCGACCGCGACGAGGAACAGATAGGCCGCGTAGACGAGGCCGTCAGTCAGGATCGCAAAGGCGGTCAGCACGGAATTCTCCGACGCTGCTTAATGCGCACGGCGCCTGCGCTCCTCTCCCCGCCTCTTGCGGGAAGAGGGTTGGGGTAAGGGGCCGCTGAACTTCAGCACGGCAGGACGCAAGAACGACTCGCGGCAGCGCCCCCTCAACCGCCGCGCTTCGCGCGTCGACCTCTCCCCGCATGCGGGGAGAGGTGAAGAAGGCTACTGGCAGAGCGCGCGCGTGACGTAGCTCTCGAGCACGCAACGGGGCGGCTCGCCGTCGGGGCGATTGAGCGCGACCGGCGGGCATTTCTCCGCCGTCTGGAAATCGATGCTGCCGCCCGAGGCGAAACCGTGCGCCTTGCAGATCGTCTCGGCCGCGGTGCGGCAGTCGGGGGCGCCGTTGGGGGCGGTCGGGCAGATCGCGCGCTCGGAAATCACGCGCGCGCGCGGCCAGCGGGAGACGGCATCGGCGGTGTCGCGGGTCGCGGCGCCCGCCGCATCGGCGGCATCCTTGGCGGCGCCGGCCGCGCCCTTGAGGCCCGAATTCCAGGTGCTGACCGAGTCCTCGATGAAATGGCCGAGGGAATCGATGAATCCGGATTTCTGGCCTGGCGCAGCTGGGGGCGAGGCGGTTCCGTCGGGCTGGGCCTGCGGTTCCGGCGGCGCCGCGGGAGGCGGCATCTGCGCGGCCGCACCGGCGACGAGCAGCATCAGGGCCGCCGCCGCGCAGCCCATGCGCAACGCGTTCCGTCCGCCAGCCATTGCGTGTCGCCTGATCATCCCCGCCCCGGACATCGCGGTCCCCACAGGCCGCGGCGGTGTCACAGCCTAGTCCGCGGCATGGCGAAATTATGATTCGAGACGCGGGGCAGGCTCATCAGAACAGGTACAGGGCCGCGACGACGCCGGCCACGAGGACGAGCAGCCCGATGGTGAACCAGAAGCCGAGCCGCTCCTCGATCATGACGCGCGCCTTGGCGCCGTAGCGGTTGAGCAGGAACGCCGTGAAATAGAACCGCATGCCACGGGCGACGAAGGAAAAAATCACGAACAGGCCGAGATTGTAGCCGGCGAACCCGGACGTAATGGTGACGATCTTGTAGGGGATCGGGGTGACGCCCTTGACCAGGATGATCAGGGTCCCCCATCGCGCATAGGCTTCACGAAACGCCTCGACCTTGTCGCCATAGCCGTAGAGCTGGATCAGCCAGTGGCCGATGGTGTCGTAGAGATAGGCGCCGATCACGTAGCCCAGGACGCCCCCCGCCACCGAGGTGAGAGTGCACACCGTCGCATAGGTCCAGGCCCGCTGCGGCCGCGCGAGCGACATCGGGATGAGCATGGTGTCGGGCGGAATCGGAAAGACCGAGCTTTCCGCAAAGGAGATCAGGCCCATCAGCCACAGCGCATGGGGCTTGTCGGCGGAGGCGATGCACCAGTCGTAGATCCGTCGCAGCATGAGGCGTGCTTAGCGTATGTTCCGGCGAAGCGAAACCCGAAACGCGGAGCCGTGCGCCGGCAACGGCGCCGGGGCGGCGACGGGCCTTGCGATGGGGGGTTCAGCCGCGCTTGCGCAGGCGCGGCGCATCGATCGCCGCGATGTGATGCCGCAGCTTGTCCCCGCGCCGGTTCTTCGGAAGCTTCTCGGCGATGCCGAACAGCCGCTCACGGCGATCCATCTCGTTCCAGACGTCCTGCGGATCGACGCCGCAGGCGGCCCACAAAACGACGAAGTTGTAGAGAAGATCGGCGCTCTCACGCACCACCGCGTCGCGGCTGCCGTGGAGCACCTCGATCACGACCTCGAGGGCTTCCTCGCCGAGCTTCTTCGCCATCTTGGTGCGGCCGGCATGCAGCAGCCGCGAGGTCCGCGAGGTCGCGGGATCCCCTTTCCTGGCCGCCAGGACCGCTGCATAAAGCCGGTCGACCGAATCACTCATGCGGTCAACTCTAACGGGCAAAGGTTAAGACGAGAATCCACGGCGATGCGCAAATGCGCGGACCGGTGACGGACCGTTAAGCATGCGCGGGCGCAGAGCGCCTCGCCCTACTCCTCTTCGGCGAGCAGGCTCGCATTGCCGCCGACCGCCGCGGTGTTGACGGTGACCACCTGCTCGAGCGCGAACCGCCGCACATAGTTCGGGCCGCCTGCCTTGGGGCCGGTGCCGGACAATCCGCTGCCGCCGAACGGCTGGGTGCCGACGACAGCGCCGATCATGCTGCGGTTGACGTAGATGTTGCCGTTGGCAAGGCGGCGCGCGATGCGGGCGGCGGTCGCGTCGATGCGCGAATGGACGCCGAGCGTGAGGCCATAGCCGTTGGCGCCGATGTCGTCGATCACCGCATCGAGCTCGTCCGCCGGATAGCGGACCACGTGCAGGATCGGGCCGAAGACCTCGTCCTTGAGGTCGCGCGCGCGATCGAGGGCGACGATCGCGAGAGGCACGTAGGTGCCCGCTGCCGGCAGCGGCCGATCGCGGTCCCAGCGGAAGACCACCCGCCCCTGCGCCTCGGCATCGGCGATCCAACGCATGAGACGCTGCTGTGCCTCGGTGTCGATGACCGGGCCGACATGGGTCGCCGGGTCGCGCGGATCGCCGAGTGCGAGCTCGCGCGCGGCGCCGGCGATCATGCCGATCACCCGGTCGGCGACGTCGTCCTGCACGCATAGAAGGCGGAGCGCCGAGCAGCGCTGGCCGGCGGAACGGAAGCTCGAGATGAGCACGTCGTCGGTGACCTGCTCCGGCAGGGCGGTGGCGTCGACGATCATCGCATTGACGCCGCCGGTCTCCGCGATCAGCGGCACGATCGGCGCATCCCGGGCGGCGAGCGCCCGGTTGATGGACCGCGCGACCTCCGTCGAGCCCGTGAAGGCGACGCCGGCAACATTTCGGTGGGAGACGAGCAGCGCGCCGACGCGGCCGTCCCCCGGCATGAGATGAAGCGCGCTCGGCGGAATGCCGGCCGCGTGGAGGAGCCGCACCGCCTCCGCGGCGACGAGCGGCGTCTGCTCGGCGGGCTTGGCCACGACCGCATTGCCGGCCGCCAGCGCGGCGGCGACCTGGCCGGTGAAGATCGCCAGCGGAAAGTTCCACGGGCTGATGCAGACGAAGACCCCGCGCCCGCGGTAGCGCAGCTCGTTCGACTCGCCGGTGGGGCCGGGCAGCGTCTCCGGCGCGAGCGCATCGCGCGCCTCGCCCGCGTAGTAGCGGCAGAAGTCGGCCGCCTCGCGCACCTCGGACACCGCGTCGTCGAGCGTCTTGCCGCCTTCGGCCTGCAAGAGCGCGATCAGCCGGCCGCGATGCGCTTCGAGGAGGCCGCCGGCGCGCATCAGCGCGGCCGCGCGTTTCTCGCGCGGGGTCAGGTCCCAGGCCGGGAATCCGGCCGACGCCGCCGCCATCGCGGCAGTCACGAGCGCCTGATCGCCTTCGCTGACCGAGCCGACCGAAGCGCCGTCGATCGGCGAGATGACGGCGCGACGGGCGCCCGCGAGGGCCACGCCGTCGAGGAGCGGCGCAGCTTGCGGATTGGCCGGGGCCGCTGCGCGAACATCGGCGATCAGCGCATCGAGGCTCGCGCGGTCGCCGAACTCGACCCCGGCAGAATTCGGGCGTGCCTCGCCATAGATGTCGCGCGGCAGCGGAATCTTCGGATGGCGGGCCTGGGCGGGGTCGGCGATGAAAGCCTGCGGACGCTTGAGCACGTTCGCAATCGGCACGGTGGCGTCCGCGGCGACCGAGACGAAGGAGGAGTTCGCGCCGTTCTCCAACAGCCGCCGCACTAGGTAGGCGAGGAGATCGCGATGACCTCCGACCGGGGCATAGACCCGGCAGGCGGCATCCGGCGCCTCGGCGACCAGCGCCGCGTAAAGCGCCTCGCCCATGCCGTGGAGCCGCTGGAACTCGTAACCCGTGACGCCGCCTGCCTCCTCGATGGTGATGGCGACCGCGAGCGCGTTATGGGTGGCGATCTGCGGAAGGATGCGCGGCCGCGCCGCCAGAAGCCGGCGCGTGCAGGCGAGGAAGCAAAGATCGGTCATCGCCTTGCGGGTGAAGACCGGGTAATCGGCCAGCCCGCGCTCCTGCGCGCGCTTGACCTCGGTGTCCCAATAGGCGCCCTTGACGAGGCGGACCATCAGCCGCCGGTCGAGCTGCTCGGCGAGCGCCACGGTCCAGTCGATCACCGCGAGGCTGCGCTTCTGATAGGCCTGAATCGCGAGGCCGAATCCGTCCCAGCCGGAGAGCGAAGGATCGGCGAGGGTGCGGGCGATGACGTCGAGCGAGAGCTCGAGCCGATCCGCCTCTTCGGCGTCGACGGTGAGATTGAGATCGTACCCCTTCGCCTTGCGGGCGAGCTCGACCACGCGCGGCACCAGCTCATCGAGCACGCGCGCACGTGACACCGCCTCGTAGCGCGGATGCAGCGCCGAGAGCTTGACCGAAATGCCGGGCCGATCGGGGAGCGGCCGGTTGCCGCCGGTGCGGCCGATGGCGTCGATCGCGGCCGCGTAGGCGGCGAAATAGCGCTCGGCGTCCTCCGCGGTGCGCGCGCCCTCGCCCAGCATGTCGAACGAGTAGCGCGCCGTTCCATGGACCTTGGCGCGGCCGAGCGCCTCCTCGATGCTCTGCCCGAGAACGAAGTGCGAGCCGAGAAGCCGCATCGCCTGGCGGGTGGCGGCCCGCACCGCCGGCAGGCCGAGCCGGCCGACCAGGCTCGCCACGATGGTCTCGGGCGTCTCGTGCGCCTCGATGATCCGCGCGGAAAGCCCGAGCGCCCAGGCGGAGGCCGAGACCAGCAGCGCGTCCGAGCGCACCTCGTGACGGGTGAAGTCGGCCGTGAGCTTGTCCTCGATCAGGCGGTCGGCGGTGGCATTGTCCGGCACGCGCAGCAAGGCTTCGGCCAGCACCATGAGGGCAAGGCCCTCCTTGGTGGAGAGCGAGTACTCGTGGAGGAAATCCTCGATCCCGCCAACGCCGCCGGCACGCGCGCGGATCGCCTCGATCAGTTTTCGGGCGCGCGCATCGATCCGTGCCTCGGCGCCCGCGGGCCGGCCGGCTTGCGCGAGGAAGCGCGCCGCAAGCTCCTCGTCGGGGACCCCATAGGGCGCGTGCAGCGCGGTCCGCTCCGGCGCAGCGGCCGGCGCGACTTGCGCTGGTTTGGCGTCGGCGGGCATGGGACTTGATCGCGCTTTCGTTGCGGAGCGGCGCCGCGGCCGACTCCGCCCCGCTCCACGCGCAAAATGGGCGCTTCGGGTTTCGATCGCAACCGTTTGCGCGCGGGCGTCCCCAGCATCGCGCTTCACGTCAGCTGGCGGCCCGCTCCGCACGCTTGAGGTCCGGCGCGGGACCGCCCATCAGGGCCTCGGCAAAGGCGCGGGCGAACTCGGCTGCCATCTCGTCGGCGCCGTCGCGAATGCAGACGTTGCAGACGATCGGCGGCAGGCGGGGCAGCGGCGCGTCCGCCCAGACGACCAGGCCCGCAGCGCGCGACATGCAGCGCGGCAGCGCCATCACGCCGAGCCCGGCGCCCGCCGCAGCCGCGAGGCCGCCGAGGCGCGTGTCGGCGAACGGCAGGGTGTACTCGCGCCCCGCCCGTTCAAGCGCATCGATCACCTGACGATGGGTGAGGCAATTCTCACCGGCGCTCACCAAGGGGACCGGAAGATCGGGTTCGACCCTGGTGAGCGGCGCGCGCACCCAGACCAGTTCCTCGGTCCAATGGAACAGCGCCTCAGCGTGCGGACCGGCATTGGAGACCGTCAGGGCCACATCGAGCTCGCTTTGCTGCAGGTCGCGCAGCAGAAGCTCGCTCGAGGTGCTCCTGACGTGGAAGCGGATATCGGGACGCATCGCCCGGCTCCAGGCGAACGTGCGCCACAGCGGATCGCCGACGAAGTTCCCGGGAACGCCGACCCGAAGGGTCTGGGCTGCGGCCGCGGCGGTGCCGGCGACGCTGAGGATCCGGTCGTTGATCGCGAGCAGGCGGCGGGCATGGGCGAGCACATTCTCGCCGAACGCGGTGAGCGCCACGCCGGGCGCGCGCTTGTCCATCAGCTCGCCGCCAAGGATTTGCTGCAGCCGCTTGATCTGCGCGCTGACGGCGGGCTGCGTGATCCCGAGCGAGTGTGCGGCCCGGGTGAAGCTGCGCAGGTCAACGACGGCAACGAAGGTACGCAACAGCTCGGTGGGAATGTTCGTCATGGCCGCCCTGGCCGCCGTTGCAGCAATGAAGGTTGGTCAAATCCCTGCCGCCGGCATCACGACGCGGGTCGTCCGAAAGATCGCTTCGCGACTGTACTACAGCTTTTGGTTGTTTCAACCGACATCTTGCGCGAACCCGACCCGCTGTGCAACCGCGCCGGCGGCCGGTCGCGACGAAAGACATGCAGGCGACCGCAAATGCCGCTCGTGCCGCGAACCCGAAGTTCGCACGATTTCTCGGCGACTCTGTTTGCAAACTTCGGGTTCAAAAGCGGCACTAGCATCATAGATTTGCTAGGGCCATTGATTGGCGCATGTCCTTATCGGCGAACCGGTGGCCACTTCGCCGGGACATGCGCTAAGGTGCGGCCACTCAGGCACGCTATCTCCATGGATTTGTTGCGCATCTATGCTCGAACGCTGGCCCTGCTCGGCCCCGAGGCCCGGCTCGGCTGGCTGCTCGGCCTGGGCAATCTGGCGCTCGCCGGCTCGCAGTTCGCCGAGCCGGTCCTGTTCGGCCGCATCATCGACGCGTTGACCGGAGCGGAGCGCGCCGGCGCGGAACCGTCGGTCGCGACGGTCGCCGGGCTGCTCGCCGCCTGGGTCGGCTTCGGGCTGTTCACGATCGCAGCGAGCGTCACGGTGGCGCTGCACGCCGACCGGCTGTCCCACCGCCGACGCCACGCGGTGCTGACCTCGTATTTCGAGCACGTGCTCCAGCTGCCGCTGAGCTTCCATGGCGGCGCCCATTCGGGGCGCCTGATGAAGGTCATGCTCGCGGGCACCGACGCGCTGTGGAGCCTGTGGCTCGACTTCTTCCGCGATTCGTTCTCCGCCGCCATGATGGTGCTGGTCATCCTGCCGCTGTCGCTGCTGCTGAACTGGCGGCTCGGCCTGACTTTGATCGCGGTGGCGGCGATCTTCGGCGGGCTGACCGCGCTCGTGGTCGCCAAGACCGATTCGCTTCAGCGCAACGTGGAACGGCACTATTCCGATCTCGCCGAGCGTGCCTCCGATGCGCTCGGAAACATCGCGCTGGTGCAGGGCTATGGCCGCATCGAGGCCGAGGTTTCCGGACTGCGCAATGTGGTGGACGGGCTCCTGGCGGCGCAGATTCCCGTGCTCTCATGGTGGGCGATGCTCGCGGTGCTCACGCGCGCCTCGACCACGCTCACCCTGCTCGCGATCTTCGTCGCCGGGATCTGGCTGCACTCGCGGCATCAGGCCTCGATCGGCGATCTCGTGATGTTCATGAACTTCTCCGCGCTGCTGATCGCGCAGCTCGAGCGGTTCGTGCACTTCGTCAACAAGCTGTTCATGGATGCGCCGCGGCTGCGCGAGTTCTTCGGGGTGCTCGACACCGAGCCGGCCGTGCGCGACCGACCCGACGCGATCGATCCGGGCGGGCTGCGCGGCATGGTGGAGTTTTCCGGGGTCTCGTTCTCCTATGACGGCAGGCTCCCGGCGGTCGCCGACCTGTCGTTCACGGCGCTGCCGGGCGAGACGATCGCGCTGGTGGGGGCGACCGGGGCCGGCAAGTCGACGGCGCTCGCGCTGCTCCACCGCGCCTTCGATCCGCAGGCGGGCACCATCAAGATCGACGGCATGGATATCCGCGCGCTCAAGCTGTCGGCGCTGCGCCACAACATCGGGGTGGTATTCCAGGAAGCGCTGCTGTTCAACCGGTCGATCGCCGAGAACCTGCAGGCCGGCAAGCCGGATGCGACCGAGGCCGAGATGCGCGAAGCGTGCGCGCGCGCCCAGGCGCTCGAGTTCATCGAGCGCAATCCGGACGGCTTTGCGGCCACGGCGGGCGAGCGTGGCCGCGCGCTGTCGGGAGGCGAACGCCAGCGGCTGTCCATCGCGCGCGCCCTGCTCAAGGACCCGCCGGTGCTCATCCTCGACGAGGCGACGAGCGCGCTCGATGCGGGAACGGAGTCGCGGGTGCAGGCCGCGCTCGACGAGGTGATGAAGAATCGCACCACGTTCGTCATCGCCCACCGCCTCTCGACGGTGCGCAACGCGACCCGCATCCTGGTGCTCGACGCCGGGCGCATCGTCGAGAGCGGCAGCTTCGACGAGCTGGTGAAGCAGGGCGGACGCTTCGCCGCGCTGGCCCGGGCGCAGTTCATGGCCGGCGCCGGCGCGGAGCCGCCGGACGCGCCGGCCGCGGTGCGCGCGCCGCTTTGATGCCGGATGACGACCCGCGCGACGAGATCGCGCGCCTCGAGGAGCAAATCGAGGCGCTGGCCGACACGATCGAGGGCTGCCGCAAGCTCATGCTGATCGCGAAGGTCGCGACCGCGGCGGGCGCAATCGCATTGCTGGCGACGTTGCTCGGGGCGATCCGCGCCGATCCGATGGTGTTGACCGCGAGCGTGGCGGCGCTGCTCGGTGGAATCGTCCTGTTCGGCTCGAATATGGCGACGTCGAAGCAGGCTGCGGCCAGGATGAAGGAGGCCGATGCGCGCAGGACGGAGCTGATCGACCGATTGGAGCTCCAGGTCGTCGACGGCGTGGAGCGGTGACGGCGGCGGGCGCGGGCGCGCTGCCCGCACGATCCTAGTCCAGCGTCGCGCCGGACTCCTTGACCACCGCGGCCCATTTGCGGATCTCATCGGTCAGCAGGGCGGCGAAATCCTCCGCGCTTTCGACCTTGGTCTCGGCGCCGAGCTTGGCGAGGTGATCGCGCAGCTCGCTCGAGCGCAGGCCCTCGTTGATGGTCGTATTGAGTCTCGCCACGACGGCGCGCGACGTTCCGGCGGGCGCCACCACCCCGGTCCATGAGCCCTGCGGGAATCCGGCGAAGCCCACGTCGCGCATGGTCGGCACATCGGGCAATTCGGGCCAGCGGCTGGTGCTGGTGACGGCGAGCGCACGCAGCTGTCCGGCGAGGATCGGCGGCACGATCACGGTCGTCGACAGCATCGTGACCTGGGTGCGTCCGGCGAGGAGATCGGTCAGCGCCGGGGCTGCGCCCTTGTAGGGCACCATCACCATCTTGAGGCCCGCGAGGCTGCAGAACAGGTCCATCATCAGGTGGGGCGGGGTCCCGGGCGCGGCCCCGAAGTTGAGCATGCCGGGATTGGCTTTCGCGTAAGCGACGAGCTCCTCGACCGACTTCACCGGCACGCTCGGATGCACCGCCATCGCGAGCGGGTGATTGGCCACGATCGCGACCGGCGCAAAGCCACCCACCGGATCGTAACCGAGGTTCTTGTAGAGCGACGGGCTGATCGCGAGCGAGCCGGCGCTGGCAAACAGAAGCGTGTAGCCGTCGGGCTCGGCGGTCGCGACGAGCTTCGAGGCGATGGTGCCGCCTGCGCCCGGACGATTCTCGACCACCACCGCCTGGCCGAAGCGGCTCGAGAGATATTGTCCAACGAGGCGGGCCATGACGTCGACCGGCCCGCCGGCCGCGAACGGCACGATCATCCGGATGAGCCGCTCCGGATAGCCCTCGGCGCGCGCAGGCCCAATGAGACCCGCGAGCGAGGCCGCGAGAATAGCTCGTCGGGTGATCACGCGACGCCCTCCGGGCTCGTAGGGTGGGCAAAGGCGGCCCGAGCCTTCATGTGGTGGACAACGCCAGCTCCGCCGTGCCCACGCGGCCGATGGCAACTCCGCGTGGGCACGGCGGAACGCAGGCCATGGCAATCCGATGACGCCACGGCCGCCTTTGCCCACCCTACGGCGACGGTCCCGCCGATGCGCCTCACTTGATCCGCTCCAGGATGCTCACATAGTTCGCGACCGCCGTGCCGCCCATGTTGAACAGGCCGGCGAGCTTGGCGTCCTTCACCTGCATGTCGCCGGCCGTCCCGCAGAGCTGCATGGCGCAAAGCGCATGCATCGACACGCCGGTTGCGCCGATCGGGTGGCCCTTGGCCTTGAGGCCGCCGGACGGATTGATCGGCAGCCGGCCGTCCTTCTCGGTCCATCCTTCGGCGATGGCGCGCGCGCCCTCCCCTTCGCGGGTGAGGCCCATCGCCTCGTACTCGATCAGCTCGGCGATGGTGAAGCAGTCGTGCACCTCGGCGAAGGAGAGGTCGCCGAGCGCGACGCGAGCGCGCGCCAGCGCGCGCCGCCACGCCTCGCCGCAGCCCTCGAACTTCAGCACGTCGCGCCGCGACATCGGCAGGAAATCCTGCACATGCTCGGCAGCCCGGAACGCCACCGCCTTGGGCATGGCGAGCGCGGTCTCGAGGTCCGCCAGCACGAGCGCGGCGGCGCCGTCGGAGACGAGCGAGCAGTCGGTCCGCTTGAGCGGGCCGGCGACGAAGGGATTCTTG
>DASTZX010000031.1:0-31522 GCA_035764045.1 Xanthobacteraceae bacterium
CATGTCCGCTTCCTGCTGCTCGCGGCAATAGGCGGCGAGCGCGGCCTCGGCGTTGACCAGCGCCTCGGCGATCGTCGTCCCGCTCGGACGACAATCGGGCAGGTCGGGAAACGAGACGGAAAAGCCTGCCTCCGCGCGGCCACGGATGAAGGCGATGAATGGGCGCATCCGGCTCCCCGTGGGCCGAACAAGGGCGCAGACGCCGCCGAACGCGTGCGCGATCCCAACCGCCACCGGCCCGCCGGACACGAAGTCCGAGCCGAATCACCGCTCGCAGTGGATCGCGCCGGCTGCGCGCGGTCAACGCCGATCGGGTTGTCATCCGGACAACGCCGGCCCACAATGCGCGCCGGGCGCGCGACAGAACGCGCCGCAATTCGTATCGACGTGGGATCGGTCGATGGGAGGATTCATGGGACGATTGGTCGGACCCTTCCTGGGGCGCGCCGCCTGCATCGCGATCGTTGCGCTCGCCGCCAATTCGGCTGTTGCGGCCGAGCGGCCCGACTGGGCGTTTCCGGCCACCGACAAGGTGCAGCCGCCCTCGCGCGACGACGGCAAGCCGAAGACCGCGCCGGGCAGCACGCTGTCGCTCACCCGCGCTCAGATCGACGATTTGTTCAACGCGCCGGACTGGTACCCCGACATGCACCCGCCGATGCCGTCCGTGGTCGCGCATGGCAACAAGGAGGCGGGCGTGCGCGCCTGCGCGTCGTGCCATCTGCCGACCGGCACCGGACACGATGAATCCGCTTACGTCGCTGGGCTGCCCGCCGCCTACTTCATCCGTCAGATGGCGGACTACAAGCACGGCGAACGCAAGGGCTCGGGGATGATGATCAACATGGCCAAGACCATCACCGACCAGGAGATCAAGGAGGCGGCGGAGTATTTCGCCTCGCTCAAGCCGCGTCCCTGGATCCGGGTGGTCGAGACCGACACGGTGCCGAAGACATTCGTCGGTCCGGGCAACAAGCGGCTCGCGCATCCCGACGGCGGGACGGAGCCGATCGGCCAACGCGCCATCGAGATTCCGGAGAACGAGGACATCGTGCTCAATCGCGATCCACGCTCCGGCTTCGTCGCCTATGTGCCGAGCGGCAGCATTGCCAAGGGCGAAAGCCTGGTGACGACCGGCGGGGGCGGCAAGACGATCGCGTGCGCGATCTGTCACGGGCCGACCCTGCAGGGTCTGGGCGAGGTCCCGGCGATCGCCGGGCGTCACCCGAACTACATCGTCCGCCAGCTCTGGAGCATGCAGAACGGCGAGCGGGTGGGCAATTCGGCCGCCCTGATGAAGGCCGTGGTGGCGAAGCTCGATACGGACGACATGCTGGCGATCGCCGCCTACGTCGCCTCGCGCGCGCCGTAGAGTGTCCGCTGCCCGCCGTTAACGGTGCTAGGGTTCCGTGCGCCAGGAACCTTTCGCACACGCGTTTCGTTGATTTGGATAACCCTCGCGCATCGGACAGGAGGCCAGCCATGTGGGTGATCGTCGCCGTGACTCTCGGCCTCACCGCCGAGCCCAAGCTCGCCGTCGTGCCCGGGGCCGAGTATCCGACCGAGGCCGAATGCGTGCGCGCGACCAGCGTGCATGCCAACCTCGATGCCGATAAGCGCGATGTCGCGTTCTCGTTCTGCGTCCGCAAGGATACGGTGCAGATCGGGCCTCCCGCCTCGGACGCACCGCCGGCTCCGCACTGAGCAGGCGCGGCCGCTCTTTCCGAACTCAGCGCGTCGCCACTTCCGCCGGGCGCGATTGCGTCTGTGGCAGCGCATGGTCGGCGCAGGACGAGCGCGCCCCGAGATAGCGGTCATGCAGCAGGCAGAGACCATCGTCAGCACGGACCGAACCGTAGCCGGAGCTCAGGCTGGCGAGCCCGGGCAGGGCGGCCTCGAGAAACGCGGCGTCGTTGCGGAAGTGCCGGCAGGTCCGGCACTGGCGCATGGCTTGCGTGCTTGCGTGCGGGGTCGGCCGGCTCATCTTTGTCCTCCTGTCACAGCGGCCCGGCGACAATGCCGCCGGGCCGTCGCGCGTCGCTCGTTTACGGCGCGAGGTTCTGCCAATGCGCCGCGAACACGATCGCGGAGAGGATGAAGCCGACGATCACGTTGACGATCGCGCCGACGCCGAAGGCGAAGAACGGCTTCTTGCCGGCGCTCGCCAGCTCGCGGAAGCGGGTGGTGAGGCCGATGCTGAGGAAGCAGAAGATGAAGGCCCAGGTGCGCAGGTCTTTGATCGGCCCGACCAGCGCCGGCACCACCGTCTTGTTGTAGTCGGCGAGGGCGTAGCCGGTGGTCACGAACGTGACGAGCAGCGAGGCGATCAGGAAGCCGATCACGAATTTTGGAAAACGCCACCAGATCTCGGCCGCGTCCGGCTTGCGTCCGGTCTCGGCCCGCTCCCACCTCGTGGTCGCGATGATGGCGAGCACGAAGGCCCAGATGCCGATCCAGGCATCGCGGCCCACCACCTTGATCAGCGTATAGGCGAACACCGCCTGCTCGCTGGTGCCCGGCACGGCGCCGTGGCTGGCGAGATCGCCGTAGGTCTGCGCCGCCGCAAACCCGGCCGCATCGGCGAATTCGGAGGTGCCGATCCAGGCGCCACCGACGCCGGCCGGAAGGTGCAGGGCCTGGGCGAGGAACGGCAGCACGAAGATCATGGCCACGGCCCACAGGATCACCGTGGTGATGGCGATCGGCGCATGGTCGCGTTTGGCCCCCACCGCGCCCGCGACGGCGATCGCGGCCGAGACGCCGCACACGGCGCCGCCGGCGCCGAGCGTCGCGGCCAAGCGCTTGTCGAGCCCGAGCCTGACGGCGACGCCGTAGATCACCGCGAAGGTCACGATCGAGACGATCGAGGCCTGCAGGATTGCGGCCGGTCCGGCCCAGACGATGAGGGTGAAGGGCAGGGTGGCGCCGAGGAGCACGATGCCGGTCTTAATGTAGAACTCGACCCGGAAGCCGGCATCGAGCCAGCGCGGCAGGCCGATGAGATTCGACAGCACGAGCCCGACGGCGAGCGCCACCAGCGGCGGCTCGAGATTGTAGGTGTTGGCCTTGTCCCACTGGCCGAGCACGAAGATGCCGACCGAGAGCACGTACAGGATCAGGAATGAGGGGATGAACTCGCGCGCCCGGTGGCCGAGCGCCGTGAGGGCGAGGCTGAATACGGCGAGCCAGGCGACAAGCTGGACGAGATAGCGGGCGTAGTTGGCCGCGAAATGCGCTCCGAGCTGCGGCAGGGTCGACCACTTGGCCGGGGTGACGGCGATCCAGCGGATGCTGCCCCCGCCGGCGAAGACCGCATAGGCGACGAGAACGATGCCGAGGCCGAGCCAGATCGCCCACCAGTCTTCCTTGAGCCACAGCTCGCGCCAGCGCAGCGGCGGCGCGATGCCCGAGCCTGGATGCACATCGACGTTGGCCATGGGGAGTCCCTTCTCGGTTGACGCGCGGCGGCTGGCCGCGACCGGTCAGGGGATAAGTAGAATATCTTTTCTCTGAACGGCAACATCGACGGGTGAAAAGAAATATTCATCTACTCGCGAGGCATCTCAAGGAGCTCGGGTTCCAAGACCGTCGAGGGGCGCAAACGCGCTGCGCTTTGCTGCCGGCGATCTTCACCGCGGCCGGGCGTGTCGATGGGCCCGGACCTGCGCGGTCAATCGCCGTGGCACAGCTTGGGCATGGACCGCCGAAAAAAGGTGCGGCCGGCCGTTGGGGGACGGCCGGCCGCGCGCGAACCCGGTCTGGGGACGGGGAGGGGTGGGGACGTGACCGGGCTCGCGAAGCTCCTAAATGGCCCTCAGCGCGGGGCCGTGGCGGTGGCGATCGCCGGGCGCGGATCGCCGAGCGAGACCCACACATTGGGATCGATTTGCGACTGGCGTTTTACGTAGCGGTAGCCGGTCTCGGCCCAGAGGCGGATGTCGGACACCTGGTTGTCGAGCACGTAGTCGCCCTTGTCGGTCTTGACGGTGAGCACAGCGTGCCCTTCGTCCTTCTGGTCGCGCACCACCGTGATGAGCAGCGCCGAGCGCGGCCAGCCGGCCTGCATCAGCATGCGGCGCTTAAGCAGCACGTAGTCCTCGCAATCGCCGTAGCCGTCGTCCGGATAGGCCCACTTTTCCACCACGCCGTAATGGTCGAGGTCGGTCATCGGCTTGATGGTGGTGTTGACCCAACTGTTGACGTCGACGAGGTCGTGCCAGGCCTTGGGCGACAGGACGACGTCGCGGGGCGAAACCGGGCCGCCGGCGCATTCGGCCGGCTGCTCGTTGCAGAAATCGGTCCAGCCGATCGGGGCGCGCGTCTCGCTCAGCACCGTCACATAGGCGAGGCGGTCGGTGGCCTGCGCCGGCCCGAACAGGCCGGCCGCCAACAGCAGCGCGGCGCCGCTCAGACCCCGCAGGGTCGTTCGCGGCGACATCCGCCATGCTGTGGGAAAGCAAGTCATTGATGCCCCCTGTCCTCCGTACGGGGGCAATATTGACCACAAACATTTTGCGCTCCGGCTAAGTGTACAAAGCAAACTCTAGTATACGGATTAGCTGTTCTTTAGCCAAGGCGTGCGACGTCTATGGTCTATTTTCGGTGAACAATTCGAATATTTAAATTTGAGTCAAATTTTACCTGATAACCCGGCATTGCCGTGCCGGGTCGGGCTAATTTGCCGGTTTTGCTGCGCTCATTAACGATTGGAGGTGCCCCGCCAGCGTGCGAGGGGGGCCAAAACGCCGCGCGGGCCCGTTCGGGCCCGTGTCGCGACAGGTCAATTGCGCGACAGGCGCTTTACTTCCCGCAAACGCTTTCTTCGAGGAAGTCGGGATGCTGCAGCCGGGTAAACTCGGCCGCAAAGCCATCCTCCAGGTGACGCACCACCCGGCCCTGGACCTTGCCCAGCATGAGCAGCATGCCGAGCGACGGCCGTTGGTCGGTCTTGATGGCGGCGCCCGACAGAGACAGGTCGATGATCCGGCAGGTGATGCGGACGCCGTTCGGCATCGTGAGCTCGGTCACGGGGTTGCGCGGGGTGATGCGGCCGTGCCGGCGGTCTTCCGGAAGGTTGAGGATATGCCGGTTGGCAATCCATGTGAGCTGGGCGGCAAGCTTGTCGCGCTTGCGCGGCGTCGCCGAGAACGTCATCGCGAAGCCGTTCTGGTAGAGCCGCGCGATGGTGCCCTCGAGCCGGCCAAGATGATCGATATAGGCGATGATCCGCTCGCCCGGCTTGCCACTCATCGGGGCGATCAGGGCCATGCCACCGGGCGACATGTTGGCGACCTGGCAGGCGTATTCGCGGCGGTCGGCCAGCATGTAGCGGCCGAGCAGATTGACGCGGACGCGCTGAAAGCGGCGGCGTTCGTCCGCCAGTGGAAGCATCTTATGATTGGTCTGCACGCCTTGCACGAGCGCCGCTCTGCTTCGGCCTTGTCCGTTGCGGACTTCAGGGGTCGACCGGCCGAGGTTAGCGGCAGCTTAGTTAACGCTCCGTTAGGAATGCCGATGGCGCCGTCACGGCTTTTGACCCTGGTGTCCCGATTCCGAAGTTCGCAGGTGTGCGCAGCGAGCCCTGCGCGAACTTCGGGTTCACAGCCCTAGTCGCGTCCGCCGTCATAGACGGTGAGCCCGCGGCGCGGCCGGCCCTCGGTCTGGCCCCTGACGAGGCGCGGGCCCGAGAGGGCCTCGACCGCCGGGCCGAGATGGCGGGTGGTGCCGAGCGTGAGCGTCACGATGTGCTCGGCCCCGAGCCAATAGGGCACGGTCAGCGGCGCCAGCACGCCGAGCAGACGCACATGCGTCTGGCCGCGATGGTAGAGCGGGAGCAGCAGAAGCTCGAGGTCGGTGCGCAGGCCTTCCGCGGTTTGCGCCGTCACCCCGGCGACGATCGCGACCGCCTCGCCGGCGACGATCGCGGCCAGCTCGCGGATGTGCGCGCGGCTCGCCTCGTCCCAGAGCTGCCCGAACGGCGTGCCCTTGAGCTCGCGGCCGAACAGCGCGCAGACCCGCGTGCCGGCGAGCCGGAACGGATGCTCGGCGGCCGGATCGAAGGTGATGATGAAACTGTCGCCCAGAATGGCGCGGATGGCGCCCGGCTCGATCTCGCGCCGCTCGGGCGCGAGCCGGCTGCCGCGGCGCTCGTTCCAATAGGCGAACAGCTTGCGGGCGGGCACCGTCTTCATGCGAAACGCCTGTCTCATCCTGCTGCGTTCGGCATGCGCGCTGTCCCCGTTCGGGACATGAGGCGCAAGCCGCTGCGGGTTTCGCGCCAGTCGGAGCACGCCGCGTGCCGCGCGCGATGCCGGCAATGGGCGGAGCGGCCATGCTGCGGGTTAGCGTTAACGGCGGGACAGGCGCGAACGGGCGGGGAGCAACATGCGACCAGCGGGCCGACGGTCGCCCAAGCACCGGCCGTGCGCTCGGCACCTCGGCTTGCCGGTCGCGGATCGAGGCCCTATTTGACTGTGCTTCGCCCCCCGCATGGATGCGTCGCGCGTGACCAAGCCGTCAGAACCGATCTTCAACGTGCCGGCGGTGGTCGTCGCGATCATCGCAGCATGCGCATTCGTGCATCTCGTGCGTACCTTTCTGCTCACGCCCGAGGAGGACTTCGATTTCCTGCTCACCTTCGCGTTCATTCCGGCGCGCTACGATTCGACGCTCGCGCTGGAGGGCGTGTTGCCGGGAGGATGGGCGGCCGACGCATGGACCTTCGTGACCTATGCGTTCATTCACGGCGATTTCACGCATCTCGCCGTCAACACCGTGTGGCTGCTGCCGTTCGGCGCCGCGGTCGCGCGGCGGTTCGGCACGATGCGCTTCCTCGCCTTCTTCGCCGCGACCGCGATCGCAGGCGCCGGCGCGCACCTCCTCACGCATTTCGGCGCGCCGGATCCGATGATCGGCGCCTCGGCGTCGATCTCCGGGCTCATGGCGGCCTCGACGCGCTTTGCCTTTCAGCGCGGCGCTCCGCTCGGCCTCATCCGCGGCGGCGACCAGGAGGCCTATCGGGTGCCGGCCGCGCCGCTCAGGGTGGCGCTGCGCGACGTCCGCATTCTCGTCTTTCTCGGCGCGTGGTTCGGACTGAACCTCCTGTTCGGGCTCGGCTCGCTCACGATCGCGGGCGCCGGGCAAACGGTGGCCTGGCAGGCGCATATCGGCGGGTTCCTGGCCGGACTCGTTCTGTTCGCGCTGTTCGATCCGGTGGTCGCGCCGCGCGGATCCGGCCCGCTCGGCGGTGACGGTAATGCGCTGGGCGATGATGGTAGCGAAGGAGAGCGTTCGCAGTCCGCGCCGCCCTGATCGCGGTCATGCTGCGGCAGCGAAGCGCATGACGCATCTGCAAAAACTGCAGCGGAACACGTTGCGCGCGAGCCTCTTCGCTCTTTTCCGCGCGCCGATTTAGGCACATAATCGACCCATGAGATGTCGGCGTTGCGACGCCGACGACGGCATCGATCCGACGGCGAGCCCGTCCATCGTGCACTCGCCCCGTCATCGACTGCCGAGCCCCCGCCGGAACGCGGCGCCGACACGCGTGTTGGCGTGTGTGAGCAAGAGTCGTCGCCACGGACCGGCGTGGAGCGAACGACAAGGGAGGCGATGCATGACGGTAAAGGAAATCCTGTCCCACAAGGGATCCGACGTCGTCACCACGGATCCGAGCGCCTCGGTGTCGGAGGCGATCAAGCTGCTCGCCGCGCGCCGCATCGGCGCCGTCGTCGTCACCGGCGCGGATCGCCGCATGGTCGGCATCCTGTCGGAGCGGGACATCGTGCGCGCGCTCGCCGAGAAGGGCGCTCAGGCGCTCGATATGACCATCTCGGAGATCATGACGCGCAAGGTCATCACCTGCGGCATCGGCGAGACGGTGTGCGAGCTCATGGAGCGCATGACGACGGGCAAGTTCCGACATGTGCCGGTGGTGGAGCAGGGCAGGCTGGCCGGCATCATCTCGATCGGCGACGTGGTCAAGTCGCGCGTGCAGGAGATGGAGCAGGAATCCGCGGCGCTGCAGGATTACATCCGCACCGCGTGACCCCAGAGATCGCAGGATGGGTTGAGCGACCGCCTCCGCTCGCTGCGCGAGCTCCGGCGTTTCAGTCTCGCCGAAGCGCGGAGCGCGAAGGCGGAAGCGAAGCCCATCGGCGGAGTCGCGGACTGCCGACGCTGATGATGGGTTTCGGCCTCCGGCCTCGACCCATCCTGCAATTCTACGCCTCGGTGAGCGTCTCGATCGCCTCGGCGATCGCCGGCAGCGCCTTTTCGGTCGCCTCGACGCCGATGTCGATGGTCTCGGCGGCGCGATGGAAATCGAACAGGTTGACGCGCGAGAGCCGCGGGCTGATGAGAACGTCGGGCGGATCGCCGGCAAGCCGCGCGCGGGTGATGCGGTCCTGCAGCACCTGGAAGGCATCCACCATCACGGTCGAGAGACCGGGCCGATCCGGCGTGCCGAAGAACTTCCGCTTGATGAGAAACTCGGCGCGCCCGCGCAGGCCGCCGCGGCTTTTCAGCGCCTCGCGCCGCACGTCGTCCTCGGCATCCGATCCGTGATCCTGGATGATGGTGCCGCGACCGAAATTGTCGGCATTGAGATTGACGGCGATGACGAGCCGCGCACCGAGCGCGCGCGCCGCCGAGATGGGGAGCGGATTGACCAGCGCGCCGTCCATCAGCCAGCGGCCGCCGATGCGCGAGGGCGGAAACACGCCGGGGAGCGCGCAGGATGCCCGCAAGGCGTCGGAGAGCCGTCCGCGCGTGAGCCAGATCTCGTGATTGGTGCGCAGCTCGGTCGCCACCGCGGCGAGGCGCACCGGCAAATCCTGGAAGGTGAGACTGCCGAGCGCGGTGTCGAGCCGCTGGAACAGCCGATTGCCGCCGATCAGCCCGGAGCCGGCGAGGCTGAAGTCGAGATAACCGAACACGCGGCGCCGGGTCAGGCTGCGCGCCCATTCCTCGAAATCGTCGAGGCGGCCCGCCGCATAGACGCCGGCGATGACCGCGCCGATCGAGGTGCCGGTGATCACGTCGGGCTTGATGCCCGCCTCGGTGAGGACGCGCATGACCCCGATATGGGCAAAACCGCGCGCCGCGCCGCCCGACAGTGCAAGGCCGATCGAGAGCGGGCCACCCGCGTGGGCGCGTTCGCCATCGCTGGCGTCGGCCGAGCGGTCGTCGGCGTTGCGCGGGGCGGACTTGGCAGTGTGGCGCTTGAGGCTGTCCAGCACGGCGAGCACCTCGGTGAAAGCCCCGCTCCACGATCGGCGCGATCGCGCCCGCGCGCAAGCGCGAGTTGTTTCTATCATTAATAGCCAGCCAGGGGGCTAGCGGCCGACCATGTCGGAAACGCGGCCGGCGCGCCGATAACCGGGCCGCGCGGCGTCAGTTCCCCGCCCGCTTGGGGCGGGCGATGGAAAATCGAGTCTCGGCCGTACCGACAAAATAATCGGCGTATCCGGCCCGTGCGATCGGCTGCATGGCGGCGGTGTCGAGCTTGCCATCCTTGATGAAGGCGTCGTCGATGTGGACCCCGACCACCTGCCCGAAAACGACGTAACGCTCGGTGATCCGGCCCTCGAGGTCCGAAAGCCGGATGGTCTGCAGCCATTTGCATTCGAGCGCGCAGGGCGAATCCCTCACCCGCGGCGGCTTGACCATGCGCGAAGGCGCGGACGCGAGCCCGGCCTTGTCCATCTCGTTCACGCCGCGGGCGAACTCGGCCGAGGTCGCGTTCATCTGGTCGCGCAGCGCGTAATTGGCGAAGTTGCAGACGAATTCCCCGGTCTCCTCGGCGAAGGCCACCGAGTGCTTGCGCCCCTCGCTCGCGAACATCACCGTCGGCGGGTGGTCGGTGAGCCCGTTGAAGAACGAGTAGGGCGCGAGATTGATCTCCCCTTGGGCGCTCATCGAGCTGATCCAGCCGATCGGCCGCGGCGCCACGATGGCCTTGAATGGATTGTAGGGCAGCCCATGATCGTTCTTGGCGGCGTCGTAGAACATGGCTCCCCCAGGACCCTAGCGGCCGTAGCGCGTGACGATCTCGGACAATGGCGGCCGCGGCCGGTCCTCGGCGGGATCGGCGTGCCGGCCGATATGGATGAAGCCCGCGATCTTCTCATGCGGCGCGAGCCCGAGGGCGTCGAGCACCGCACGGTCGTAGGCGTACCATTCGGTGATCCAGTTGGCAGCAAACCCGAGCGCATGCGCGGCGAACACCAGGCTCATGGCGGCGGCGCCGGCGGACAAGACCTGCTCCCATTCCGGAATCTTCACGTGCGGCGCGGCGCGGCTCACCACCGCGACGACGAGCGGCGCGCGCGCCAGCCGGCGGCCCTCGAACTCGACCTGCTCCGCCGTGGATCCAGGATATCGGGTGCGGAACGCGGCGGCGATCGCCTGGCCGGCGGCGAGCCGCGCCTCGCCATCGAACACGATGAAGCGCCACGGCACGAGCTTGCCGTGGTCGGGCACGCGCGATGCAATCGTGAGCAGCGTGTCGATCTCCGCCGCGCTGAGTCCCGGTCCTGCCAGCTCGAGCGGCTTGATCGATCGTCGGGTCTTCAGCAGGCTCAGGGCATCCGGCATATGTCGACTCCTCGCGCACGGCCTCGGGCTGCCTTCGGCGCGGTCGGGCGCGGACACGGTGCGGCGTCACGCCCGGTCGCCTGACGGCCATGCGCGATCGGTTCACATTGTGCAGCGCGTATCACGGGCCGGCCCGGCGCAAAAGAGGGCCGGCTTGAAATTGCCCTGATTCCGGTCGAAGAGGGCCACATGGTGAGGGCACGGGGGAAGGGCGCGCGGCTGCGCGGTATCGCGGCGGCTGCGCTGGTGGCAGCGATGTTGCCGGGCGCGGTCTCTGCGCAGCAGGGCCGTTCCATGCTGCCCGCCGGCCAGCAGCTCGGGCCGACCGGAGGCGCGGGCGCGCTCTCGCCCGGGCAGACGCTCGTGCCTCCCGTCGCGATCCCCAATGTCACGCCCGGCGGACCGCCGCTCGCCGCGCCCTCCGCGGCGATTCCCGCCGGGCTCGTCGGCCTCGCCGTCAGTGCGCGCTACGGCCGCGATTTTCCACAGCCCATCAATGCCAACCTGGTCTGGCGCATCTATCCGGCGCGGCCCGAGCAGGGCGCCGGACTGCGTCCATTGCGCGAGGACCGGACGCCGGCGCCGACCTTCGCGCTGCCGCCCGGGGACTATGTGGTGCATGTCACCTTCGGCCTCGCCAGCGCGGTGAGGGTGGTGCATCTCAAGTCGGAGGTCGTGCGCGAGGCGTTCGAGCTTCCCGCCGGCGGGCTGCGCCTCGAGGGCCGGGTCGGCAACGTGCGCATCCAGCCGGGCCAGATTTCCTTCGACGTCTATGCCGGCAGCCAGTTCGAGCCGGGCGAGAAGCGACCGATCGCCTCCGGCGTGATGACCGGCGACGTGGTGGTGCTGCCGGAAGGAACCTATCACCTGGTCTCGAACTACGGCGACAGCAACTCGATCGTGCGCTCGGACATCCGCGTGCAAGCCGGCAAACTCACCGACGTCGCGGTGACCCATCGCGCGGCCGTGATCGTGCTCAAGCTCGTGAGCGAGCGCGGCGGGGAGGCGCTCGCCAACACCAGCTGGTCGGTGCTCACGCCCGGCGGCGACGTGGTGAAGGAATCGATCGGCGCGTTCCCGAAGGTGATCCTCGCGGAAGGCGATTATCGCGCGATCGCGCGCTACGACGGCAAGAGCTACGAGCGCGAGTTCAAGGTGATCACCGGGGTCGACGGCGAGATCGAGGTGCTGGCGCGGTGACACGGCACAACCTCATGGCAAGGAGCGTCGCGAAGCGACGAGTGCACGAGGAACCGCATAGGCCGCCCTCGTCCTTCGAGACGCCGCGCACGTAACCGTGCGCGGCTCCTCAGGATGAGGGCGGAGCGTTCCGCATATCGGGTCACGCGGCCGCCTTGGTCCGCCTGACGTCCGGCGGCACGGCCTCGTCGGCCAGGGTCTGCAGCGCGAGATCGACCCCCATGACGTGCTGGCCTTCCTGGCCGAGCCGGCGGATCGAGACGGTGCGGTCGGCCGCTTCCTTCTTGCCGACCACGAGCAGCGCCGGGACCTTCGCCAGCGAGTGCTCGCGGACCTTGTAGTTGATCTTCTCGTTGCGCAGATCCGCGTCGACCCGCAGGCCCAGCCGGCGCGCGGCCGCAACCACCTCGCGCGCGTAATCGTCGGCATCGGAGGTGATCGTCGCCACGACCGCCTGCACCGGCGCGAGCCAGAGCGGAAAGTGTCCCGCATAGTGCTCGATCAGAATCCCGGTGAAGCGCTCCATCGAGCCGAACATCGCACGATGCAGCATCACCGGCGTGACCTTGTCGGAATGCTCGTCGATGTAGAAGGCGCCGAGCCGGCCCGGCAGGTTGAGGTCGACCTGCACGGTGCCGCACTGCCAGTCCCGGCCGATCGCGTCGCGCAGCACGTATTCGAGCTTCGGGCCGTAGAACGCGCCTTCGCCCTTGTTCAGGGTCCAGGGCCGCTTCGAAGCCTCCAGCGCCGCCATCAGCGCGGCCTCGGCCTTGTCCCATACGGCATCGTCGCCGATCCGCTTCTCGGGCCGATCGGAGAACTTGATGCGCACGTCGTCGAACCCGAAGTCGCTGTAGATGGAGAGGATCTGGTCGTTGACCTTGAGCGCCTCCTCGGCGATCTGGCTTTCGGTGATGAAGATGTGCGCGTCATCCTGCGTGAAGGCACGCACGCGCAGCAGCCCGTGCAGCGCGCCCGACGGCTCGAACCGATGCACCTTGCCGAACTCGGCGAGCTTCATCGGCAGGTCGCGATACGACTTGAGTCCGTTCTTGAAGATCTGCACGTGGCCGGGGCAGTTCATCGGCTTGATGGCGTAGACGCGCTCGTCGTCCTCGCGTTTCTGGGTGAGAAACATCATGTCGCCGTAGGTCTGCAGGTGCCCGGTCGTGGCCCACAGCTCCTTGTCCATGAGCTGCGGCGAGTTCACCTCGATGAAGCCGAAGTCCTGCTGGCGGCGGCGGATATAGCCTTCGAGCGCCTGGAACAGCGTCCACCCGTTCGGGTGCCAGAACACGGAGCCGGGCGCCTCCTCCTGGAAATGGAAGAGGTCCATCTCGCGCCCGAGCCGGCGGTGGTCGCGCTTCTCCGCCTCCTCGAGCTGCCTGAGGTAGGCGTCGAGCTCATCCTGCTTGGCAAAAGCGGTGCCGTAGATGCGGGTCAGCATGGGATTTTTCGCGTCGCCGCGCCAATAGGCGCCGGCCACCTTCATCAGCCGGAAGGCATTGCCGACCTTGCCGGTCGAGGTCATGTGGGGGCCGCGGCAGAGATCGAACCAGTCGCCCTGCTTGTAGATCTTGATCTGCTCGCCTTCGGGAATCGCGTCCACCAATTCGACCTTGAACAGCTCGCCCTTGTCGCGAAACACGTTCTTCGCCTGGTCGCGCGGCCACACCTCCTTGGTGAAGGGTTTGTCGCGCGCGATGATCTCGCGCATCTTCTTCTCGATCGCCGGAAAGTCCTCGGGCGTGAACGGCTCGTTGCGGAAGAAGTCGTAGTAGAAGCCGTTCTCGATCACCGGGCCGATGGTGACCTGGGTGCCGGGCCACAGCGTCTGCACGGCCTCGGCGAGCACGTGGGCGGCGTCGTGCCGGATCAGCTCCAGCGCGCGCGGATCCTCGCGGGTGAGAAACTCGATCTTCGCATCCCGGGTGATCGGGTCCGACAGGTTGGCCACCTCGCCGTCGAGCGCCATCGCGACCGTGCGCTTGGCGAGCGAGGGGGAGATGCCCTTCGCGACGTCGAGACCGGTGGTGTTGGGGGGATAGTCCCGGCGTGCGCCGTCGGGAAAGGTCAACGCGACCATCATTCACTCCTGTTGCTCACTCGCTGCCTACGAATGCAGGTAAGCGCTCTCGATGTGGGGTCGTTTAACGGATTCTGCGAGACCGGGAAACCCTGCTCAGTGTGAGATTTTCCGAATTCGACCCGAACCGGACTTGCCCGTCGTTTCAGTCCGGGTACGCGCGCTACAGCGCCAGCATTCTGACATGATGCCGCAACCGGTCGAGAAACAGCTCGACGGGCGGCGTCATGGTCCGGCCTTTCAGCGTGACGATGATCACCGGGAAGCTCGAATTCGGCAATTTGACCGGCAGTTCCCGCAGGCCGCGACACTCGGGATTGAGCTTCAGCATCGATCTCGGCATCGCCGCCAGGAAGTCGCCGCGCGCGAGCAGGTGCGCTCGCAGCTGCACCGAGAAGGTCGTCACCCGCATCGCGGGCGGCGGCAGGCCGGCGGCCGCGTGGGCCCGACCCAGAAGGGTCGTGGTCAGCGATTCCCGCGCGGTCCCGACCCAGGATGCATCCCGCAGGTCCGCCAGGCTGATCTTGCGCCGGCGCGCCCATCGGCTGTTCGGCCCCGCCGCGATGACGGCCTCGTCCTCGAACAGGATCTCGACGTCGACGTCGTCACCGAAGGGATCATCCGCTTGCGGCTTCGACAGCCGTCCCACCACGACATCCAATTTTCGGGCATGCAACTCCGGCATCTCCAACGTGGGCCACGGCACGGGCTCGATGGCGATGACCATGCCGGGATAGCGGGTGCAGAACTTCTGAACAAAGGGCGCCAGGAGTCCGCCGGCGAGCGAGTCGGGACACCCGATCCGCACCTCGCCCTTGCTCGGATCGGCAAGGAATTCGATGTCGCGGATGCCCTGCTTGAGCTCGTCGAACGCCGCCGCTCCGCGCTTGAGCAGTGCGCGGCCGTAGATCGTCGGCTCGACCCCGCGCGGAGTCCGGTCGAACAGACGAACGCCGAATGCGTGCTCGAGGCCGGCGACGACTTCCGAAACGGCGGGCTGCGTGACACCAAGCACGTTGGCGGCCTTGGCCATGCTGCCGCACTGCACGACCGAGAAGAAAACTTGCAGGTCGCGAAAGCGGAGGCGCCGGCCGATGCGGTCTTCCGGGATGGCCCTAGGCATAGGAAGTTTTTATAGGGACACAACGAATTAGGCAATTCCGTTTTGATCGGCACAAGCTTACGGCTCATCTCCACAATCGAATGTCGTGGCAGCGCGATGGGAGGGAGGACATGAAATCTCTGGCACGTCGTGACTTCCTGCGTCTTGGGCTTTGCAGCGCCATGGCGCCGGTCCTGTCGCGAGCCGCCGCGGCGCAGAGCTACCCGGCGCGCCCGTTGCGGCTTGTCGTCGGGTATGCGGCGGGCGGCGCGGCGGATATCCTGGCACGGCTGGTCGGTGAATGGCTGTCCCGTCGCCTTGGCCAACCCGTTGTGATCGAGAACCGGGTCGGGGGCGGAGGCATCGTCGGCGTCGAATTTGCGTTGCGGTCGCCGGCCGATGGCTACACGCTTTTCATGGGGTCGTCGTCGCAAGTCGTCAACGCGCAGAACGAAAGGGTGAACTTCGTTCGCGACAGCACGGCGGTCGCAATGGTCGGCCAGGAGCCGATCATCCTGAGCGTCAATCCTTCGCTTCCCGTCCATACGCTCGCGGAATTGATCGCTTACGCCAAGGAAAATCCCGGCAAGCTCAGCATGGCGTCGCCCGGCAACGGAACCATACCGCACATCGCCGGCGAGTTGTTCAAGCTCATGGCAGGCGTGGACATGGTCCACATACCCTATCGCGGCGGCGCACCCGCGCTCACCGACCTCATGGGCGGACAGGTCCAGGTCGCCTTCATGGGACCGGCGGCATCGATGTCATTCATCAAGGCGGCGAAGATTCGCGCGCTGGCTGTCACATCCGAGACGCGCGCCGCGGCATTGCCTGACGTACCGACGGCTGGTGAATTCGTCCCCGGCTATGAGGCGAGCCAATGGTTCGGGATCGTCGCACCGAACTCGACTCCTCCTGACATCGTCGGCAAGCTCAACAGGGCAATCAACGAAGGTCTGACCGATCCCCAGCTAAGAGCCCACCTCGAAGACCTGGGCGAGACCGTGGTTGCGCATTCGTCGGTCGATTTCGGCAAGCGGATTGCGGCTGACGCCGATAAATGGGCGGATGTCATCCGCACTGCCAAGATCAGCATTTAGCAGAACACCGTCCAAAGGCGGCACCTGCTCGCCGCGGTCGAGCCGGCGAAGCCAACGGTCCGGCGGAATTCGCCGCCTTCATGCGCGCCCAGGCGAAATTCGGGTCGATCCGTGAACCATGAAGCGTAAAAAGGGCCGGCCCGCGGGTTCGCCGCTCTTTCAATCGCTCCCCCCGGCTTGCTATTCTGCACCGTCACCAGCCCCCTGGGGGGCGTCATGCTGCGCCGTTCGTCGATCCTGCCTGTGCTCGTTTCGGTTCTGGCGTGCCTCGTGCTGCTGCCGGCAGTGCAAGGCGGGCCGTTTGACCGCGAGATCGGGCCTGCGCCGGCGGGCATGCCGCCGCCGGTCTCGACCGCGTCCCCGGACACCGGCGCGAGCGATGCGGGGGAGCCGTCGGCACGCATGGCTGCCGACGGAATCGGTGGTGCGGGCAGGTCCGCCAATCCGGCCGAGTCGGCACCCGGGCCATCCGCTCCGAGTGCGACGCCCGAAAATCCCATCCAGACTTTGCCGCCGACCAAGGCCCCCAAGGCGACGACCTTTCCGCCGATCGTCTTCTACCTGGCGAAAGGCGAGCCCGGAGCCTGTGGGCCGGGCTGCGCGGAATGGATCGCCGCCGACGGCATGATCGACTTTGCCGCCCCGCAGCGGCTGCGCGCGCTGTTCAACCGGCTCGGCCGGCGCAATCTCCCGATCTTTTTCCATTCGCCCGGCGGGTCGGTATCCGGCGCGCTGGCGATCGGCCGGCTGTTGCGCGAGCGCGGGCTGACGGCAGGGGTCGGCTCGACGATACCGCAGGGCTGCGATCCGAAGCTGCCGCGCGAGACTGCCTGCGAGAAACTCAAACGTAGCGGCCGCGATCTGCAGGCGCAGCTCGATACCGGCCATACGATGTGCAACTCCGCCTGCGTCTATGCGCTGGTGGGTGCGGCCGTGCGGCAGATCCCGCCGGGCGCCGGCCTCGGCATCCATTCGTCCTCGTTCAGCTTCGTCGATCACGACGGGCACGCCTTGGCGAGGCCGTCATCGCTGCAGCTGCGCACGACCGTCGCGGCGAGCTACGCGCGCATCGCGCATTATTTCGGCGAGATGGGAATCGATCCGGCGCTGTTGACCGCGGCGCGCCAGGTCGCGAACGATCACATCCGATTCCTCAGCCGGGCCGAGATCTGGCGCTTCAACATCGACCGCCGCACCTTGGTCGAGAGCGGATGGACCGTGGTGGACGAGCCGATGCGCGCGATCCGGAAGGTGTTCGTCTTCGACCTCAAGGGCGGTCATGACAATTTCCGGACCGCGCTGATCCACCTCTCGTGCTCGCCGCTCGACCGGTTGCGGGTCGATTTCGCCCGCGAAGCCGGACCGGGCGACGACGCGACTCTCACGCTTGCGGCCGGGAACGCGAGCCGCATTCTCAAGCCCCGCCGGCGTAGCGCAGTGTCGAACAGCAAGATGGAATTCACACTTGCCAGCACTGCGGTGCCGCCGGAGTTCTTTCTCAAGGCGGGCGGCGCGATCTCGATCTCGCCGACCTCGGACCAGCCCGCCGAGGCCGCCGCCGCGAGCGAACACGCGATCAGGCTTTCCACGGCCGGGCTCGATTCCGCGCTGGCCAAACTGCTGCCGAGTTGTGGCCGCGTGGTCGCAAAACCGCAGATCGGCGCGCCGGCCTCCGCCAGCCGCTAGTGTCCCGATTCGCAAGTTCGCAAGCAGCCCCACCGGCGAAATCGCGCGAATTTCGGGTGCGCGGCACGAGCAGCGGCAAGCGCATGCGCGCTGGTAAGGTTGGGCGCCCGACAGAGCCCGCGTTTTGCTCCCCCGCATCCTACCGCCGACCCCAGGAGTCCCCGATCTGAGCGGAAAATGCCTTGCCGTGGCCGCACTTGCGTCAAATTACCTAACAAGACTTACCGCGTCGACCTGAAGGGGAAGGCATGAGTGCGAGGCTCTCGCGCTCATCGCAGATCAGGCCGATCGTCATCGCGACGTCGATGGGTCCGCATGTGGGAGCGGGCGGCGTTCGCGCGGAGGGGAGCCGATGGGTGGCGGGGCGCGGCGGGCGGGTTGGTCCGACTTTGCTCATCGCTGCTGCCTGGTGTTGTGTACGGCGGCGATCGCGGGTATCGGCGTGGCTGCGCTCGGAGCGCCAGCCTCGCCGGCGACGAAGCGCACGGTAGCGTCCCGCCCATCCGTTCATCCTGCGCACGACCCATCTCATGCGACGAGAGCGCGTTCGTCCGCGCATCTCGCGCGGCCGCGACACGGCGTCCGGCACGCGCGCACGAGCGTGGACCGGAGCGTGAGCCCGGACGAGCGCATCAACGACAACACGGTTGCGATCATCGCCGATGGCGTCGGGTCGACCGATCTCGCCATCGTGCAGGATCTGTCGGCGGTGCTCGACGAGGGCGACGGCCTGCGCATTCTTCCGGTGGTCGGGGCGGGCGGCGGCCGCAACATCCGTGACGTGCGCTTCATGAGCGGCGTCGATCTGGGGATTACGCAGACCAACGTGCTCGCACGCCTGCGCGAGAGCAACGAGGCCGGTCCGAGCGGCGAGAAGATCGTCTACCTGACCAAGCTGTTCAACGAAGAAATGCACATCCTGGTGCGCGCGGATTCCGATCTCGTGGCGATCGGGCAGCTCGCTGGCCGGACCGTGAGCCTCGGCGAGTCCGGCAGCGGTACCCAGATGGCCGCACGCGACGTGCTGGAACGGCTCGGAATCGCAGTGCACGAGACCAACATGGCCGCGCCCGAGGCTATCGAGCGGCTCAAGTCCGGCGATATCGACGCGGTCGTGGTAGTCGGCGGAAAGCCGGTGCCAGGGCTGGCGAGCCTGCCGGCCGGCTTCCGGATGCTCGCTATACCGTTCGCCAAGCCGCTGCGCGAAGACTTTCTTCCGGCCATGCTGTCGAGCACCGACTATCCGGGGCTGATCGCGCCGAACCATCGGATCGAGACCCTCGCGGTCGGAACGCTGCTGATCGCGCGCGACTGGCCGCGGGCCAGCGACCGCTTCCGCAAGATCGAAAGATTCGTCGCCGCGTTCTTCCCGCAGCTCGCCGCGCTTCAGGCGCCACCGCGTCATCCGAAATGGCGCGAGGTCAACCTTGCGGCGTCGGTCGCGGGCGCGACTCGTTCTTCGGCCGCGCAAGAGTGGCTTGTGCAGCACCGGGAAGTCGCCGAACAGGGCCGCAGCCTCGATCGCCTCGCAATTGCGCGGCCGAGCGAGCCATCGCGTTCAAGGGAGTAGGGGATCAGCACGGGGTGAGGGGATCGCGTATGCATCGTTGAAGAGGAGGGAGCCCGATGAGTCTCCCGAACGGACAGGCCGAGACGCCGGCGCAGCTGCGTTCGGCGCAAGACGCCGAGCTTTCGTCCTTTGCGCCAAAACGGGCGCGCGAGGGCGGGGCGCGACGGCGGGCGTTTCCGCTGCGGCTGCCATTTGCGCCGCGAATCCTTCCCGCGCACGCCACCGCTCCGCCTGTCTCGACGTTGAGCGGCGTGCGCGCGTCGGAAGCCGATCTTCCCGCCGACGATGTCGTGCTCAAAGGTGTGCTCGCTGCGAGGCCCATTCCGCTGCCGGTGCCGCTCCCGCCATTGCGCGACCCGCTCGGCCACGCCCTCGGCATCGTGGCGCGTCTCATGGTGGCGAGTTGCGCGGCCGCCGCGGTTGCGATGCTGCTGATCAGCACGATCCCGCGTTCGAGCAAGGTTGCGGCTCCTGAGATCGATCCGAACGCCGCATCGCCCGCCGACCCCGTCGCGCGAGCGTCGCGCGCCGTGGTCGCGGAGGCGCTGCCGGTGGACAATCCGGAGAGCGCGCAGCCGGCGCGTGTCGCCACCATTTCGGTGCGGGCGCCCCGGGCTAGCGCTCCCCAGGCTCCCGCGGCCGCAGCTCCCGCGGCAAGTCTGTCGGCGCTCGATACGGAGGCGCTCGTGCGCCTGGCCAAACGCGGCGAGGACTATCTGGCGCGCGGCGACATCGCGGCGGCCCGATTGATCTTCGGCCGCGCCGTCGAGGCGGGCGATGCGGGGGCGGCGCTGTCGCTCGCCGCGACCTACGATCCGGAGGTCCTCCGGCGGTTGAACGTGCTGGGCGTGCGGCCCGACATCGGCCAGGCGCGCGCCTGGTACGCGAAAGCGGCCGACTATGGATCGATCGAGGCGGCCCGCCGGCTCACGGTGCTGCGGGGCCCCGATCCGTAGGTTTCGGGGCGGATCAACAGGTTTGCGCGGAGGGGTGTGGCGAGGCGGGAACCTGGTTCACGCCTCGCCACTGTCCATAGCGCCAGGGCAGATACCAGCGGGCGCCTGCCGGCGCGGCCGCCGGAACGTAATCGAGGCCCGACGTGCCCCACGGGTGGCAGCGCAGCAGCCTTGCCAGAGTCATCCAACCCCCAGCCCACAGCCCGAAGCGCGCAAGTGCCTCGTCGGCATATTGGGAGCAAGTCGGGACATGCCGGCAATGGAACCCGATCAGCGGCGAAAAAGTGATCCGGTAAAGCTTCACCAGGGCGCGCGCCGTCTCGCGCGGACCGCGCCGAAATGTCTCTGCTACCCGAGTTGTGCGGCGCGTCATGTTTTGGCCGGAATGCATCATAATAGAGAACGTCAACAGCGGGCGGGGCCGAAGGTTCCCGCGACGATACCGGGTTTTGTTCGGATTACCCACAGCAACGGGCGAAGGGCACTGGCCTGTTGCGGGATTGCACTAGTCCTCACCGGACCCGCTGAGTAACGTTTGGCTAGTGGTTTGCGCATAAAGTCCGGCAACGGGGCTGGTGCGCAGGGACAACGCCGCGGCGGGGCGTCGCGGCCGGCACGGGGATACAGAAATGATCCGTTCGATTTGCGGCGGGCTGGTGCTCGCCGTCTGCTCGCTGTCGGTCTTGTTCGGAGCCCCACGGCAGCAGGACGACACGTCCGGGCCCATGCGCTTCAGCCTGCACCGCGAAGTTCCGGCGGACGGCTGCGGCTCGAACTGCCGCCTGCTGATCGCGGCGAGCGGGATGATCACCGCGGATACGCCGCGCGACTTCGACAATTTCGTGCGTAACCGCGACGTGCGCGGCGCGACCGTCGTGCTCGACTCGAAAGGCGGCTCGGTGCTCGGCGCGATCGCGCTCGGCCGTTCGATCCGCTCGCTCGGGCTCTCGACCAGCGTCGGCCGGGTGAATGAGCAGCTCGGGCGCGACGGCACGGCCCGGCGCGTGCGGGTATTGCCGCGCGCCGAATGCCAGTCGATGTGCCCGTTCGTGCTGCTCGGCGGCATCAATCGTTTCGTCCCGCCGGAAGCGCGCGTGCTGGTCCACCAGATCTGGCTCGGCGACCGCCGCGACGACGCGATGGCCGCGAGCTATTCGGCCGAGGATCTGGTGCTGGTGCAGCACGACATCGGCAAGCTGATGCAATACACGATCGACATGGGCGGTGGCGCCGAGCTTCTGGAAATGGCGCTGCGGATTCCGCCGTGGGAGCCGATGCGGATGCTGTCGCGCGACGAGCTGCGGCGCACGCGGCTCGAGACCACGCGCGTCGTCCAGGCGCCGGCCGCCGCCAGCTCGTCGGGCACCGGGCAGACCGCCAGCCAGCCGGTCAGCGAAGGCGCGCGCAACGTCATGGGCGGCCCGCGCGGCTGGGTGATCGCACAGCGGGCCGGCGGCTCCGCGCTGGTGCGGCGGCATCCCCTCACGATCGAGGGCGACGAGATCGGCACCTTCGAGGTGGCGTTGGGCTGCGGCCGGACGTCCGACAGCTACGTGGTGAGCTATACGGAAACGCGGCACGGTCCGGATGAGCGCGACGCGCCCGCGGTCAAGCAGGTCGATCTGTGGGTCGACGGCAAGATGGCAACGCTCGATGTGCTCTCCTCCCAGCTCGATGCCGGCGCCAAGGCCAGCGCGCATGCGCTGGAGACGCGGGCGAGCGGCACACTGTCGGCCGACGCGGTGAAGTCCTTCGCCGACGCGACCAACGACTCCATCACGGTGCGGACCGTGAGCGCGGTCGCGCCCGGAACCCTGATCCGTGTCGGCAATACCGGCTTCGCGCCCGCGTTCCGCAAGCTTGCGGCGACCTGTCACGCGTCGCCGGTCGCGGCCGGGGCGGAGGCGCATGCCCAGCTCAGCGCACCGCGCGTCGTGGGAGCACAGCCGACGCCTTGATGCGGCGTCACTGCGCGGCGGCAGGCGCGCCGCGCTTCTGCTCGATCTGATCGATCGCCGAGACCACCGCATCGAAGGTGAGGAGCGTCGAGGCGTGGCGCGCCTTGTAGTCGCGCACCGGCTCGAGCACGGCGATGTCGGCCCAGCGTCCGCCCTGAGGCGGACTGCCGTTCTCCTTGAGCATCCTGCGGACGTCTTCGCGCAAAGCGCGTAGCTCGCCCGCGGTCGCCCCCACGACGTTACGCGCCATGATGGACGACGAGGCCTGGCCGAGTGCGCAGGCCTTCACCTCGTGGGAAAAATCGGTGACCTTGTCCCCCTCCATCTTGAGGTCGACCGTGACGGTGGAACCGCATAGCTTGGAATGGGCGGTCGCGCTCGCATCCGGGGCGGGAAGGCGGCCGAGGCGGGGAATATTGCCGGCCAACTCGAGGATTCGGCGGTTATAGACATCGTTGAGCATGGCCAGGGACGCGATCTGCAGCGAAAAGGGGCGGGAGTTGATTGTTCCCGCGCGCTGATCAACTATATAAGGGCCCGAGCGCCGGAGCGAAAAGGCCCCTGCGCGACCGGGGCATGGCCGATCGGTACTCGAGCCATGCACGACACGCATATGGCGCTTTGCGAATTGATCAATTTGCGCCCTGTGGTGTTCTTAACCAGGGCGAGGCGCTAGGACGCGCCCGGTGACACCCCCGGATCCCGGTGCGAGCCGCGGAGCCGGTCGAACGGAGCGATCGTCAATGGACGCCGTGACCAAGAAACACGATTCCACCCCCTTGCCGTCGGACATCCGGCCCAACCAGCGGCCCGCAGGCGGGCGGCCGAGCCGGGCCGAGGCGGAAGCGGCGGTCAAGGTGCTGCTCGCCTATTCGGGCGACGACCCGAACCGAGAGGGCCTCCTCGACACGCCCAAGCGGGTGGTGTCGGCCTATGACGAGCTGTTCGGCGGCTATCATGCCTCGCCGGTCGACGTGCTGGATCGGACCTTTTCCGAGATCGGCAGCTACGATGATCTCGTTCTGGTGCGCGACATTCCTTTCTACTCGCACTGCGAGCATCACATCATGCCGTTCGTGGGCCGCGCCCACGTCGCCTATCTGCCGGTCCAGCGCGTGGTCGGGCTGTCCAAGATCGCGCGCCTGATCGACGTCTATGCGCGCCGCCTGCAGACCCAGGAACACCTGAACTCGCAGATCATCACGGCGATCGACGAAGTGCTCAAGCCGCGCGGGGTCGCCGTGATGCTCGAGGCCGAGCACACCTGCATGTCGCTGCGCGGGGCCGAGAAGCCGGGCGTCAAGACGGTCACGAGCCAGTTCACCGGGCTGTTCCGTGACGATCCGGCCGAGCAGGCGCGATTCATCACGCTGGTGCGCAGCCCGCCCCGCTGAGCGCGCATCGGCGCAGGGCTCGCGAAGGGAAAAGCCGTGAGCGAAACCTCGATCTTTGCGCCTCGCACCAGCACCGAGCAGGTCGAGGAAGGCCGCCTGTTCGCGCCGCAATTCGACGCCGCGGGCCTCATTGCCTGCATTGTCACCGACGCCTGGTCGGCCGAGGTGCTCATGCTCGCCCACATGAACCAGGAGGCGTTGGCGAAGACGCTGACGACCGGCGAGGCGTGGTACTACAGCCGCTCGCGCGGCAAGCTGTGGCGCAAGGGCGAGACCTCGGGACACACCCAGCGCGTCGTCGAAATGCGCGTCGACTGCGACCAGGATACGCTGCTGATCCGGGTCGAGCAGGTCGGCGCCGGCGCCTGCCATACCGGGCGCACGACCTGCTTCTATCGCGCGGTGCCGCTCAAGCAGGACGATTTCCGCCGGGTGGTCCTCGATTTCCGCGAGGAGAAGGTGTTCGATCCGGCCGCGGTCTACGGCGCAAAGCCCGGGACATAGGACGGCGGCCTGGCGCCGGCGCGCGTCGCGGATGCCCGAGAAAACCCGCCTTTTTGCGGCCGATGCCGCTGCACCCCGAGACCTTACGCCCCCGCTTCCGACATGCTAGACCATCGCCATCCCGTTCGAAGGTGACTGTCGTGTCCAATCCCAAAGTGCTGGTCGTTGACGACGAGCCTCTCATTGCCATGATGATTCAGGATTGGCTCAGTGACCTGCAGTGCGAGACCGTCGGGCCGGCGGCTTCCGCCAAGGTGGCGCTCGCGCTGATCGAGGGCGCGGAACTCGACGGCGCCATCCTGGACGTGACCCTCGACGGCCACGACAGCTTCGCCGTTGCGGAGGTTCTGCGCCAGCGGGCGGTCCCGTTCGCGTTTGCGACCGGGCACGGCAGCGACCGCATCGCGGAGCGCTTCAGGGACGTGCCGACGCTGGCCAAGCCATACGATTTCGAGAGCATGCGGAAGGTGGTTGCAAGATTGCTCGACCGCGGCTCCGCGCGATCGGCCTCCGCTCCGTAGCCCCTCTGGCTATCGTTTGCGCGCCAGCACCTGCATGGCGCGCGCGAGGTGCGGGCGATCGTACATCACGCCACCGATCCCGACCGTGCCGGCGCCAGGCGCCGCCGCAAACGCGTCGACGATCGCCTGCGCGCGCGCGATCGCATCCGGCTTGGGCGTGAACACGTCGTTGATGGTCGCGACCTGCGCGGGATGGATCGCGAGCTTCGCGGTGAACCCGTCGCGCCGCGCCTCCTCGCATTCGCGCCGCAACCCGGCGTCGTTGCGGAAATCCACGAACACGGTGTCGATCGCAGCCACTTCGGCGCTGGCCGCGCCGGCAAGGCAGAGCGTGCGCGCGAGGCGGTAGGGATCGAGGAAGCGTCCTTCGGCGTCGCGGTTCGCCTCGGCGCCGAGCTCGGCGGAAAGATCCTCCGCGCCCCAGGTGAGGCCGGTCAGCCGCGGAGACGCGCCGCGATAAGTGCCGGCGAGGAAGAGCGCCTGCGCGGTCTCGGTTGCGATCGCGACGATCCCGATCGCTCCGTCGGGGAGACCCGCGACCGCCTCGCGCGCGGCGAGCTTGGCGGCGGCATGGATGATGGCGGCGCCACCCTCCGCCTTGGGAAGCATGATGACGTCCGGGCGCGCCGGCACGACCGCGTCGAGGTCGGCGTCCGCAAGCCCGGTCTGCAGGCCGTTGATCCGCACAAGGAGACGCGGGCGCGCAGCCTGCGGCGCAGCCTCGTTGAGGAAGGCGGCCGCGAGCTCGCGCGCGGCCGCCTTGCGCTCGGGCGCGATCGAGTCCTCGAGATCGACGATCACGGCATCGGCGCCGCTCGCCATTGCTTTGTCGAGCTTCTTGCCGCCGTCGGCGGGCACGAACAGGAGCGAACGCATGAGCCGGATGCGCGCTATTTCGGCCGCATGCGGATGAACACCTGGCGCCGGCACTCGGCCACCAGCTTGTCGTTCTGGTTATAGGCGCGGTGATGAAACTCGACGATGCCGGCGCCCGGCCGCGATTTCGACTCGCGCTTGCCGAGGACTTCCGTGGTGACGTGGACCGTGTCGCCCTCGAACAGCGGGTGGGGGAACTTGACCTCGGTCATGCCGAGATTGGCGATCGTCGTGCCGACCGTCATGTCGGAGACCTGAATGCCGATCATCAGGCCGAGGGTGAACAGCGAGTTCATCAGCGGCTGACCCCACTCGGTCTCCTGCTCGCAGAAATGCCGGTCGATATGCAGCGGCTGCGGGTTGAGGGTCATGTTGGAGAACAGCATGTTGTCCATCTGGGTCACCGTCCTGGTGTAACGGTGCTCGACCAGCTCGCCGACCGTGAAATCCTCGAAATAGAGCCCGCCGCGCTTGTGGCGGACTGCGTTTGCCACCGACATAGGATCCTCCATGGGCTCGGCCGGGGGCGCCAGGCCCGCCTGGCAGCGGCGGCTTGCGTCCGGTCCGGCCGCAACATTAACCCTTCGTTTACCATAAGTGTCGACCATGCGAAGCCGCGAAGAAGCGCGGCGGGGCGGCCGCGGGCGAGCTCCGAGGCGAATGTTCGTCGACAGCACAGGCACACAAGGCTCCGCCGTCGTCGGCGCGATCCGCAATGCGGCGCGCGCGACGGGGGCCGATTTCCAGTATCTGCTCGCCACCGCCCAGGTCGAGTCCGGGTTCAACCCGCGCGCCTCCGTATCGGGCTCGTCGGCCAAAGGCCTGTTCCAGTTCATCGACCAGACCTGGCTCACGACCCTCAAGGAGGCCGGCCCCGCGCTCGGCTACGGCCATTATGCCGACGCGATCGTCCGGACATCGAGCGGCGCCTATACGGTGCCCGATCCGGCCATGCGGCGCGAAGTCCTCGCGCTGCGCGACGATCCGACCGCCAACGCGGCGATGGCCGGCGCCTTCACGCAGCAGAACGCGGCGCAGCTCACGCAGACGATCGGCCGCCGCCCGAGCGAAGGTGAGCTCTATGTCGCGCATTTCCTCGGCGCCTCGGGCGCCGGACAGCTCATCAATTTCGCAAGCCAGAGCCCGGGCACGGCCGCCGCGCGGGTCTTTCCAGGGGCTGCGCGCGCCAATCCGTCGATCTTCTACGACCGGAGCGGCCATCCGCGCAGCGTCTCCGACGTCTACGGTCTCCTGGTCAACCGCTACGACGTGGCGCGGGCCGCACCGAGCGGTCCGGCAGGCACCGCCGTCGCGGCCGCCGGGGTTCCGCTCGATCTCGCGGCGGCATCGCGGACCGTACCCCCCGACGGAGCCCTCGTTACCGCGTCGGCAGCGACGCCCGGGGCGCCTTCCGATCAGCGGTCCGGCTTTCGCAGCCTGTTCAGCGATACGGGGCCGCGGGAGCCCGTCTCGCGCTTCGTCCGCGACCTGTGGACGTCAAATCCCCGCGTCGCCGCCGCGCTCACCGGCGATTCCGGAACGCCGGCCCCCTTGCCGGACGCCGGGCCGGCACCGGCGGCGGGTGCCGGGATGGGTCTCTTCTCCGACCAGCCGAGCGACGTACGGGCGCTGTTCGGGGAGCGCGACCGGACTTAAGGTTTCGGGCATTGCGCGATGATGCGCGCAGCCGGATTCCGGTCCGAACGGAAAGACGCTTCCAACAAGTGCTGTTGCGCGAGACGCAACAAATCTTGCGGCTATCGGTGCGGTCGAGGAGCGTCCGGCGCTTCCTGCGCACCCCTCGCCGGGACGGATTACGAGCGACTAAGCCGTTAATACCTCGGTCATTTTCGCAAAGATTTATAGTGAACCCTTTGTTAAGCGTCGCGCATTAGCATCATCTCGTCCCGGCGATGCGTGGTGCCGGTTTTGCTTTCCAGCGGCTGTCATCCGCTCTGTGGCGTTGGGTGGGTCATGATTGTTCGTCAGTTCCTGCATTGGGTGCGCACCGCTCCCTCCGGCGAGCGGGCTGAAGCCACGAATGCCCTTGCGCGGGCCTATCTCCATTCCGACCTCAACCCCGACGATCGTGCCGCCGCCGAAGGCGCGATGATCCTGCTGCTCGACGACGTATCGCCCCTGGTGCGCATGGCGCTCGCACAGGCGCTCGCGTCGAGTCCGCAGGCGCCGGCCGCCGTCATCCAGGCGCTCGCCGCCGATCAGCCCGAGGTCGCGGCCGTGGTGCTCGAGCGCTCGCCGCTGTTCATCGATGCCGAGCTCGTCGACCAGGTCGCGACCGGCGCTGCCGCGGTGCAGGCTGCCATCGCGCGCCGATCGCCGGTGGAATGCGCGGTGGCGGCCGCGATCGCCGAGGTGGGATCGGCCGAGGCGTGCCTGACGCTGATCGAGAATCCGGACGCCGAGGTCGCGCAGTTCTCGATCGACCGCGTGGTCCAGCGTTTCGGTCAGCTGGCGGCGATCCGCGAGGCGCTGTTCGCCCGCCCGGATCTTCCCGCGTCCACGCGTCAGGCGCTGGTCTCGAAGCTTTCGGCGACGCTCGCCGATTTCGTCGCCGCGCGCGAATGGCTGGAAGCCGAACGCGCCCGGCGCGTCGCCCAGGAAGCGTGCGAGAAGGCCACGGTTGCGCTGGCGGCCGCAACCCCGGCCGAGGAAACCCGCCCGCTGATCCGGCATCTGTGCGCGAGCGGCCAGCTCACCGCGGGGCTCATTCTGCGCGCGCTTCTGTCCGGCAACGTCGATCTGTTCGAGCAGGCGCTCGCCGAGCTTTCCGGCGTGGCGCTGGGCCGGGTGCGCGGGCTCGTGCACGACCAGCGCGGCGCCGGCTTCCGCGCGATCTTCGACCGGGCCCGGCTGCCGGCCTCGACCTGGCCGGCCTTCCGCGCCGCCGTCGATGCGATGCGCGAGGCGAGCCATTACGACGAGCCGGGCAGCGCGAGCCAGCTCAAGCGCCGCATGATCGAGCGCGTGCTCACCGGATGCGAGAAGACGGATGTCGGCGAGCTCGAGCCGCTGCTGATGTTGCTGCGCCGGTTCGCGACCGAGGCGGCGCGCGAGGAGGCGCGGCGCTACTGCGACGGGCTCGTGGGCGACGACGCGCTTGCGTTCGATCCGCGCGACCGGGTCGCCGCATAGGACCAATCGTCTCCGTCATTCCGGGGCGCCGCGCAGCGGCGAGCCCGGAATCCATTACGTCATGGCTGGATTCCGGGTTCGCGGGCGGAGCCTGTCATCGGGCCGGCCGGAGGCCGTACCTGTTGGACCGCGCCCCGGAATGACGAGCTCGGGATCGGATTACTTGAGCGGCGCGAGCGGCGGGCTCAGCGTGCCCGGAACGGTGTCGGCCTGCTTGCCTTCGCGGCGCAGGAACTCGTCGCTCACCCCGCGCAGCGTGCTGGTCAGCTTCTCGGCCACCTCGTTCGCATGCGGCCGGGCGTGCTCGCGGATGATGGCGCGCACCGCGTCGACATGCTGGTCGATCAGCGTGAGCGGAATGCGGCGCGGATCGCGTGAGTCCTCGATCAGGCGGCACAGGCTGTCGGCGACCTCGGCGACCAGCGGGAAGCCGAGCGTGACCGCCTGGCCCCTGATGTCGTGGGCGGCGCGAAAGAGGGCCTCGCGCGGCTGCACCGCCATGCCGTCCTGGTGCACCCGCACGCGCGCCTTGTCGAGCTGCTCGCACTCGTCCTGCATCCAGTCGGAGAACTCGGAGGACAGCCGTTGCAGCGCGGCTTCCGCGCGCGCGACCGGATCGTCGCCTGGGGACGCCCGGCCGACGGCGCCGCGCAGCTTGTTGGGCGGCGTGATCACGTCGTGATCGTCGAAGCTCGCGACGGCGGGTTTGCTGGGCTTGTTGGGTGCCATGGTCCTTGCTCTCGTGTCAGGCCGACGACTTGACCTTGTCGAACAATGCCTGCTGCTTGATGATGTCGGCCTTCCCGCCCTTGCGGCGCTCGATGCCGACATAGTTGAGGTTGACGTTGCGGCGCCGGTCGGGACCGAAATAGCTGGCAGTCCGGATGAACGGCCGCGGATTGACCACGATGTTCATGATGCGCTGGTAGAGCGCCTTGGCCGAGATCGGCTTGGCGAGGAATTCCGTGACGCCGGCATCGCGCGCCGCCAGCACGCGCTTCTTGTCCGAGTGGCCGGTGAGCATGATGATGGCCACGTAGGGGTTCGCGTTGGCTCCCGGCTGGCGGATCATCTGGGCGAGCTCGAGGCCGTCGAAGATCGGCATCACCCAGTCGGTGATGACGATGTCCGGAATGATGTGGGTGAAGGCCTCGAGGCCGGCCGCGCCGTCCTCGGCCTCGTAGACTTCGCGGGTGCCGAAGCTGTGCAGCAGCGTGCGCAGGATGCGACGCATGTGGGCGTTGTCGTCGATCACCAGAAAACGCAGACGGTTGAAATCGATACGAATCATGGCGGTGCCGACGCACCCGCGGCGACACGCCGGGGCAGCCTCTCACGTTAGAGAGGGGCCCTTAACGAAGGGTTTAGGATACCGGCGAGCACCGGTGGCTCGACTCGCGCTCAGTGGCCGAACTGCTCGCGCAGGATGCGTTCGTCGAGGCTGTGACCGGGGTCGAACATCACCTGCATGGAGATGGCGCGGTCGAGGCAGATGTCGACCCGACGGACCGAGCGGACCTCGTCGTGATCGGCAACCGCGGCGACCGGCCGCCGCTCGGGATCCAGCACCTCGATGGTCACCGTGGCGCTGTCGGGCAGCAGCGCGCCGCGCCAGTGCCGCGGCCGGAACGGGCTGATGGGGGTGAGCGCGAGCAGGGGCGCGCCGATCGGAATGATCGGCCCCTGGACCGACAGGTTATAGGCGGTCGAGCCCGCCGGCGTCGCCACCAGCACGCCGTCGGCCACGAGCTCGGCGAGGCGCTCCTTGCCGTCGACCAGGATGCGCAGCCGCGCCGCCTGGTAGATCTGCCGGAACAGCGACACCTCGTTGATCGCGCGGAATTCGTGGGTGCGGCCCTCGATGTCGAGCGCGCGCATGAGAAGCGGATGGATGTTCGTGGACTCGGCGGCTGCGAGCCGCTCGCGCAAGCCGTCCTCGCGGAATTCGTTCATCAGGAATCCGACCGTGCCGCGATGCATGCCGTAGACCGGCTTGCCGGCGGTCATGAACTTGTGCAGGGTCTGCAGCATGAAGCCGTCGCCGCCGAGCGGGACGATCACGTCGGCGGTCGCAGGCTCGGCATCGCCATAGTGTTTCACCAGCGCCACAAGCGCCCGCTCCGCCTCCGGCGCCGGGCTGGCCCTGAAGGCGATCCGCTCGAGACGGGCGGGGGAACGGCTCATTGGACTCGACGCTCGTGCACAGGAATGGCCCCGGCGCCTGATGTGCGCTTATCGTGCGGCGGCGGAGAAAACGGATGGAACGTGCGGTCTTCGTCTATACGACTTACCCCTCCGCTGTCGAGGCGGAGAAGGCGGGGCGTGCGCTGGTCGAGCGGTCGCTGGCGGCCTGCGTCAACATCCTGCCGGGCATGATCTCCCTCTACCGCTGGGAGGGCGCGATCGAGCGCGGCGAGGAGGCGGTGATGATCATCAAGACGCGCGCCTCGCTGGCCGAGGAGGTGCGCACGGCGGTGAAGGAGATGCATCCCTATACGACGCCCGCGATCCTGGTGATCCCGCTTGAAAGCGTCGATTCCTCCTACCTGACCTGGCTGCTCGCCGGCACCGAAGCCGCAACGGGGTGATCGGCCGGCGACGAGGCGCGCAGCCGGAGCGCCCTTGGGCCTCGGACCGAGGCCGGTTCGGCCGGGGCCGCGCCCAAGCTGAATGGGCGACAACGCCGGCGTCGGCAAACCTTCATCAACATGAACGGCGGCGGCGGACGCGCTTCAGAGCGAGTTCAGCGCGGCCCGCGCATGATCGCGGCAAGATCGGCGGTGAGCCGGTCGATCCCATCGGCGGGCCCGCGCGGCATGC
>DASTZX010000032.1:0-8320 GCA_035764045.1 Xanthobacteraceae bacterium
TCCAAGCGTGAACGGGCACTTGCCGGTGCCCTCGTCGGTCTTTGCGTCCATCTTCGTCTCCGATCGTGTTCTGTAATCGTCGTCGTTGTCCCGTCGGGAGGTCTTATGATTTTTCAGGGTTGCCGCCGGCCGGTCAGCCCATGCGCATGCTCGACCGCCGCCGCGCCGGCTCTCGTCCTCAATATGGGTTTGTGAGCCATGATTTCCTCCCGGCTTGGAGAGGGCAGTGAGGGATTGGATGCGGTTTTAGGCCGCCGGCCACGATGACGTCCAGTCATCGGGACATGCCGGCAGACCAGCACAGCGTACCGCACAGATCGCCCTGGCCCAGCTTGCATGTCTCGAGTGCGGCGAGATCCGCCGGCCTTTCCGTCGCAAGCCGCGCGCTTGCTATTGGGCGGCTTGGTTCCATTCGACGGAGCCCTTGTCCCACTTGATCTGCACCTTCGGGCTGGTCCGCAGGTACTCGTTGAGTGCGCCAAGCGGCTGCTTGTCCGGGTTGGCCCTGCAGAACTTCTGCAGCATGGTGAGCACCTTGCTCTCGTCGAGCTGGCCCATGTCGACGTGCCTGGAATCCTGCTCGGCGAGCGAGATGTTGGCGGCGCTGATGTAGCCCTGGGCCCAGGAATACGCCATCAGGTTCACCGGATTGCCGAGCCCTTCGCCCGGCTTGAGATCGGCGGCGAGGCGGGTGCAATTCGATGTGCCGATGCCTTGGGTCAGCAGCGGCTCCGCTTGCGCGCCGGCCGGCGCGAAGGACATCGCACCGATCAACGCGACGCATGCCGCAAGCGTCGCCCTGTCAAATTTCGCCAGCATTGTTGCCTCCTTCCACCCGCATCCGTGCCCCGGATTGCCTCGATCGGTCGAACCGGACCGCACACACGCCCCTTATGTCATCTGTCGTCACATGTCCGCAGGCCGTTGTGCCCGCGCCGGACAGCGCCGCGCCAGCGGCGCCTCAGGTGGCGCCTTACTTGCGTCTCACTTGGCGCCGATCCGTTCCTTCCACATCCGCCATGGCCGGTCGAAGTTCAAGTCCTTGCGGCCGGTGATGAGGGCGCATTCCTGCGGATCCATGAACGTGATCTCGCCGCCGAGCGCGATCGCCTGCGCCTGCAGGCGCGCATTCACCTCGGTGTAGATCGCGCGGTACACGGCCGTCATGATGTTGGGACCGACGCACACATTGCCATGGCCGCGCATGAGCGCAACGCTCTTCTGCCCCAGCGTCTCGGCCAGCGCGCGGCCGAGCTTGTTGTCGCGGATCAAGAGGTCGGTCATGCCGGCGGCATCGCGAATCTCGAAATTCGGCACCCCCTCGGACAGGAAGGCCGACATGTGGCAGATCGGCTGCAGCTTGACCTTGGCGACGACGCTGAAGGGGACCACCGTTGGCGAATGGCTGTGCACGATCGCATTGACGTCGGGTCGTGCCTTGTAGATTTCGCCGTGGATGCAGCGCTCCAGGTACATCAGCCGGCCGCGCTGATCGACCGGTCGCGAATCGAGGTCGTATTCCATGATGTCGTCGAGCGTGATGACCGCCGGTGACAGCGAGCGCGAGAGGAAATAGCGGTCCGGCGCCTTCGGATGACGGATGCTGACATGGCCGTAGCCGTCGACCACCCCTTGCTCGGCGCAGATGTGGTTCGCGTACACGAGGTCTTGGAGTACCGACGCCTCGACTGCTCCCCCGGTGACCGGCGCGCGGCTGTCCGAGGTGACTCGCTCGTTCATTGCATTGTTCCGTGCGGATTTTTCCCGGGGCGCAGCCTACAGGAAAGCGCTCGCGAAGGGAAAGGCGCCGCAACGTCACGGTCATACCGTTCCGAACACTGAGATATCGTGCCCGGACACCATCTTGAGAGTAGCCAGCAGCAACCCCATACGGCATAGTCGCCACGGGGTCTGCGGCATCGGCCGCAACGGGGTATGACGGGGGGAGCAGCCGCCATGCCGAACTTGGAACTCGCCGCCGGAACGGTGGCCTTGCCGTTGTGGGTGGTCGCAGGCGCGACCGCCCTGTTCGCCGTCGTCGGCGCGCTCACCCTCCTGCGCGGCGGCACGAGCATCGCGGGTGCGGTGCTTCGCGTCGGGACCGTGGTCATCGCCTGCGCGCTGGCCGGGCTGTGGTTCAATCAGGCTTCGTTGCGCGAGCGCGCGGCCGAGCGGCGAGCCTTGGACCAGCGGATCTCGGCACTCGACAGCCGGGCGGTCGCGCCCGGATCCCCGCTCGCGTGCCTTGATGCTGGCGCCGGCGATGCGGTCGAGACCGCGTGCGAGAAGGCGGTGTTCGCCACGCCCCAATCCGTCGCCGAAGCGGTCAGTTACGTTTCGGCGCGCCTCGCGCTGCTCGGCGATGCCACCGAGTTCGCGCGCCGCACCGGCGGTGGCTACGACAACGGGCTTGCGACCTTGCGCCTCGCGATCGAGACCGATCGCTACGGGATCGTCGCGCACGTGCTCTCGGTTCGGAACAGCTGCACGCCGCTGTTGTGCGACAGCTATGTCCTGCTGCACGATCCGGACCGCGTCCAGGCGAACCTGCGCGAGCGACTGTTCGACCACTATATCGAACGCTATTCCACCGAATGGGCGGCGCGGACGCCGGGGGGTACACCGGTTGCCGAGGCCGCCGGCGCGCCAGCCACCACCGCCTCCATCGCGGGGGCCTCGACGGCTGCGCCGGTGTCGTCGAAATACGATTTCCCGTCGGCCGCTTCGATTCCGCCCGTCAGCATCATGGCGTCCGAGCCGAGCGGGCCGCCCCAGGCGAAACAGGAAGCGAAACAGGACGCCAAACAGGACGCCAAGCCGGAGACGAAGCCCGCCGCCAAGGCGGAGGCCAAGCCGGGCACCAAGGCCGAAGCCAAGCCGGGAGCCAAGGCCGAGGCTAAGCCGGGCGCCAAGGCCGAGCCGAAGGCGGGAGCGGCGGCGAAGCGTGCCGCGCAACAGCCTGCGTCGGGTCAACACGCGACGGCGAGGGCCGCGTCGGGGACGCCGCCGCCCCAGCCGATCGGTCCGCCCCCGTCCGCTCCGCCCGGGACGCCGTGAACGCGCGCGGCCTCGAAGCGCTTACACTGCGTCCGCTGATTTGCGTATAGTCGCGGCGTGCACGTCCCGCCGAACGCATGTTCTCCTCGGTCCTGATCGCCAACCGCGGCGAGATCGCGGTTCGAATCGCGCGCACCGCGCGCGCGATGGGGCTGCGCACCATCGCGGTTTATTCCGATGCTGATGCGCACGCGCTGCATGTGGGCGTCTGCGATGAGAGCCAGCCGATCGGGCCGGCGCCCGCGCCCGAAAGCTATCTCGCCGCGGACCGGCTGATCGCCGCCGCCAAGCGGGCCGGAGCGGATTGCATCCATCCGGGCTACGGCTTCCTGTCCGAGAACGCGGATTTCGCTGAAGCCTGTGCCGAGGCGGGGATCGTGTTCATCGGACCGCCGCCGGACGCGATCCGCGCCATGGGACTGAAGAACCGCGCCAAGGCGTTGATGGCGAAGGCCGGTGTTCCGGTCGTGCCGGGCTATCACGGCGAACGGCAGGAGCCCGGCTTCCTCAAGCAAAAGGCCTATGAGCTCGGCTATCCGGTGCTCATCAAGGCGGTGGCGGGCGGCGGCGGCCGGGGGCTGCGGCGGGTCGACAAGCATTCCGAATTCGAGGCGGCGCTCGCCGGCGCGACGCGCGAGGCGACCGCGGCCTTCGGCGATCCGCAAGTGCTGATCGAGAAGTACGTCGCCGCGCCGCGCCACATCGAGATGCAGGTCTTCGCCGACCGTCACGGCAACGTCATCCATCTGTATGAGCGCGACTGCTCGTTGCAGCGCCGTCATCAGAAGGTGATCGAGGAGGCGCCCGCGCCCGGCATGACGGCGGATGTGCGTGCCGCCATGGGCCGCGCCGCAGTCGAGGCCGCACGCGCCGTGGGCTACCAGGGCGCCGGGACGGTGGAGTTCATCGCCGACGGTGGGCGCGGGCTGCGCACGAACGCCTTCTGGTTCATGGAGATGAACACCCGGCTGCAGGTCGAGCACGCGGTGACCGAGGCGATCACCGGATTCGATCTCGTCGCGTGGCAATTCCGCGTCGCAGCCGGCGAGGCGCTGCCGTGCCGCCAGGATCAGGTGCCGCTCGCCGGTCATGCGGTCGAGGCGCGGCTCTATGCCGAGGACCCGGACCGCGGCTTCCTGCCGTCGAGCGGAAAAATCCTCTCGCTCACGCTCCCGGCGGGGAAGGGCCTGCGCATCGATGCGGGGGTCGCGGCCGGGGACGAGGTGACGCGCTTCTATGACCCGATGCTGGCGAAGGTCATCGCCCATGGCGCGAGCCGGGAGGAGGCGGTCGAGACGCTCGCGACGGCGCTCGAGCGGACCGTGATCGCGGGTCCGCGCAGCAACGTGGCGTTTCTTGCCGCGATCTTGCGTCTCCCCGCGTTCCGCGCCGGCAGCGTCGATACCGGATTCATCGAGCGCAATCTGCCCGCGCTTGCGGCCGCCCCGGGCGGGTTCGATGCCGCCGCCGCGGCGGCCGGCGCCGCTCATCTCGTGGCGCGCGAATGGGCGCGTCTTGCCGAGGAAGAGACGGAGACCGGATGGTCGTCGCCATGGGGCGCGAGCGATGCATTCCAGCTGGCGGGCGCGCGCGAGATCGCGCTGCCGCTCGATGTCGACGGCGAGAACGCGACCGCGGTGCTGAGCCAGCGTGGCGGCACCGGCACGGTCAGTGTGGCGGGCGTGCCGCCGGCGCACGATGCGCAGGTGATCGACGGCGGCGAGGCGGCCTATGTGTTGCGGGGCGGACGCCAGACGGTGGTGCGGCTGCGCGCGCTCGATCCGTTCGACGCCGCGCATGGCGGCGAGGGGGGACGCATCACCGCGCCGATGCACGGCAAGCTGGTCGAGATCCTGGTCGCCCCGGGTGATGCCGTGCACCGGGGCCAGCGGCTCGCCGTCATCGAGGCGATGAAAATGGAGCACGCGCTCGTCTCGCCGATCGACGGAACCGTGATGCAGATGCACGCCAAGGCCGGCGAGCAGGTGGCACAGGACGCGCTGCTGATGACGATCGAGCCCGCACGCCCGCCGGCGTGAGCGCGATCCACAGCAACCCGGAGCGGGCTGGCCAAAGTCGGACGGCGCGTCTAGAAAACGGGCCCATGCCCCTGCATCTCATCAAGCTCTGCGTCGGCGCCGACTCGGTCGGCGATCTCGAGGCCTGGATCAAGCAGAAGCTCAATGCGCTCAAGAAGGGCGCGAAGCGCGAGCACATCCATACCACCCGCATGGTGCCGAAGCGCGCCGACGAGCTCATCGAGGGCGGCTCCCTCTACTGGGTGATCCGCGGACAGATCACGTGCCGCGAGCAGATCGCCGCCATCCGCCCCTTCGTCGACAAGGAGGGCGTCGGCCGCTGCCGCGTCGCGCTCGTGCCGAAGGTGATCCTGGTCGAGCCGCGGCCGTTCCGCGCGTTCCAGGGCTGGCGCTATCTCGAGGCGAAGGATGCCCCGCGCGATCTCGATCACGTGGCCCCCGGCGCGCGCGATATGCCCGAGCACATGCGGCGTGAGCTGCGGCAGCTCGGGCTGCTGTGAGCACGTTTTGTAGGGTGGGCAAAGGCGCGGAACGCGCCGTGCCCACGTCTAACTCAGCGGTGGGCACGCTTCGCTTTGCCCACCCTACAACTCACGCCACCAGCTCGGTCACGCTCCCGTCCTTGAGCCGTCCCTGGGCGCGGTACTGGCCGATCTTCTCCAGCAGCGGCGCTTCGGAGACGGAATAGAGCACGGCGTTGCCCTTGCCGGTGTTCACGTGGCGGCGCCACAGGAAGTTCGGGGCGACGAAGATGTCGTTGCGCTCCCAGTCGAAGCGCTGGCCACCGACCTCGGTGTAGCCCGAGCCTTCCATGCAGACATAGAAGGTGCTCGAGGTCTCGCGCTTCCACTGCGTCTCCTGGCCCGGACGCAACATCTGAGCGCCGTAGGCGAGCGTCGGGAAGACCGGCGCGCCGTTGACCGGATTGACGAAGGCGAGCGTGATGCCTTCGTAAGCGTCGCCCTTCTCCCCGGCGAGCGCCTCGAGCGCGGCGAGCACGTCGGCGCCGCGGTAATGGATCATCGGATTGGCGCCGCGGCCGATGCCGCGCTGGTGCGACACGAAGCCGGGCATGAGGCCGCCCGCGCCGTAAAGCCGATGCGAGTAGCCGTTGCCATGGGTGGGCGCCTGCGCACGGCTGTTGGAGAGCTTGTCGCCCTCGAACTCGTCGTCGAGCCAGAGGCAATCGAGATACTCGATCAGCGGGAAGTCGAGCACGTCGATCCACACCACCGGGGTCGCGCCGTCGTTGCCGTGGTCGTGCCAGGTGCCGTGCGGCGTGAGGATGAGATCGCCGCGCGAGGCTTCGCAGCGCTCGCCCTCGACCGTGGTGTAGCCGCCGTTGTCCGACAGGATGGTGCGGCTGGCATTGGGCGTGTGGATGTGGACCGGGGCCACATCGCCCGGATTGTAGATCGAGACCGCGCAGCGGATCGTGCTCGTCACCTGGAGGCGGCCGCCGAAGCCCGGATTGGTGAGCAGGAACTGCTGGCGTTCGGCGAACTCGATCGGCGAGACGTCGGAGGTGCGGGCGATCTCGGCGATGCGCTCGAGATAGGGCCCGATCTCCTTCCAGCGCCAGCGGTGCGCTGCCGCCTTGAGCTGCGCCTTGCCGACCCGGCCGCCGGCGAGCTGGCCGGAGGCCTCGATGCCGGTGTCGCGGAACCAGGGACGCTGCGCCGGCGCATTGGCCTGGGTGCGCAGCCAGATGTTGAGGGGGCCGGCCTCGGCGTTGAGCGCCTCCATGGCGGCGCGGGCGTCGACCTTGGCGCGGCCGGGGGCGGTCTTCTCGTGGGTGACGGTGGCCACGGCTGTCCTCCGATGCTGAGCTAGCAGGAGTGTGCCCCGATTTGACGGCTGTTTCCAGCGGCGGGCCGGCTCTTTCGCCGTGCCCCGACGTGATATGATGAATGAACCGATGCGACGTGCAGGAAAGGCGCGATGATCATCAACACGCAAGAGGACGTCACCACCGCGGTGCTCGACGAGATCGCGCGGGCCCCCGATCCGCGCTTTCGCGAGATCATGTCGGCCTTCGTGCGCCATCTGCACACGTTCGCGCGCGAGGTGAAGCTGACCGAGGAGGAGTTCCAGAAGGCGATCGGCTACATCGTGGCGCTCGGCCAGAAGACCACCGAGAGCCACAACGAAGCGGTGTTGATGTCCGGCTCGCTCGGCTTCTCGTCGCTGATCTGCCTGCTCAACAACGGCAATCGCGGCACGACCGAGACCACCGCCAACCTGCTCGGGCCGTTCTGGCGGCCGGAAGCGCCCCGCCTGCCGAACGGCGCGTCGCTGATCCGCTCGCCGACTCCGGGCGTGCCAACCTTCGTCAAGGCCTGGGTCAAGGACCAGAAGGGCCAGCCGGTGGCGGGCGCCGACGTCGACATCTGGCATTCGTCGACGGAGGGCTTCTACGAGAACCAGGATCCCGTGCAGGCGGACATGAACCTGCGCGGCATCTTCACCACGGACGACAACGGCCACATCCATTTCCGCAGCATCAAGCCGTCCGGCTATCCGATCCCGGTGGACGGGCCGACCGGCGACCTGCTGCGCGCGCAAGGCCGCGCCAATATGCGGCCGGCGCACCTGCACTTTCTGATCTATAAGCCGGGCTTCAAGACCCACATCAGCCAGGTCTACAGCGACGATGATCCAAACCTCGAAACGGACTCGCAATTCGGCGTCACCCGGCGCCTGATCGGCCATTACACGCTGCACCAGGACGAGCCGGCGCCGGCGCCCGACGTGAAAGGTCCCTGGTATTCGCTCGAGTACACGTTCGAGATCGAGCCCGGCATCGCCCGGATGCCGCGCGCGCCGATCACCGCGAAGGCGAGGGGCGAACGGCCACAGATCGAGCGTTTGAAGCGGGCGTGACTGGCGCAGCGTGGGCGCGCCTCGCGCCGGGATCAATCCCCGGGGATGAATCCCCGGGGATGAATCCCCGGGGGTCAATCCCGTTGTCGCTGGCGTCGGCGGAGCTGATCCGGCGTCGCCTGCGCGGTCGTGACCTCGGGCGTGCCGCCGGGCGGTGCGAGCGCGAGAACGGCCGCGTCGGGACCCTTCTCCAGCTTTGCCTCCCGCCCGTCGATCGAGCGCAGGATCCAGCCTTGGTGGCTCTCGTTGGTGTGCAGCCGGACGACCTCTCGCGTCGTCCGGTCGAGGAAGACGGCGATGGCCTCGTTGGCGCCGAGGACGGTGCCGACCAGGGTCAGGGT
>DASTZX010000033.1:0-8528 GCA_035764045.1 Xanthobacteraceae bacterium
CCCTCGACGCTGCTCGGCACGCCTGGCGTGACGTCCGGCAGCACTGTCAGCGTGTCCACCTGGCCACGGTCCCATGCCTGGGCAGGCGCCGCGGCCAGAAGGCCGAGCACGGCAGCGGCACTCCAGAATTTCGTCATGGTGTCCTCCCTGCTTGAGCTCTCAACTCAATGATTATCGCCCCCACGCTTCTCGCCCCGCACAACGCCGGGCAGCGCAGACTATCCCAACACATCGCAGCGCGGTCCATGCCGGAAGCGAAAGGGGCCGCGCGCCCGGGCAGGTCTTGCCTTCGGTATTGTGTCATTTTCGGTCGCTAGGGATGACCCGGCCTGGATTCGCGGCGGCACCGCATACCATTCCGGGCGGCGCGATTGCGCCCGCCAAAACCGCAAGAACCATGGCAAACAGCGCGCCCGACGCTATACTGGAGGCGCTTCGGGGCCTGCACCATGCCGCTTGATCTTGCTGGCGAATTTGCCGAATACCTGCGTGGCAGGAATTTTCTTGCGGGCGGTATAAAGGCGTTCGACCAGACCGCACAGGCGCACGACGAGCGCACCCTCAAAAAGCTCTGGGAGCTGTCCGAGCTTTCGGCCAATGATTTTGCCGACGAGGTCGCCCGGTTCTTCGAGGTGCCGCGGGTCGGCCTGCCGGACCTCCTGGCGGCGCCGGCGCTGGTGAAGCAGTTCTCCCAGCGCTTCCTGCGCGAAATGACCGTGTTCCCCTATCGCAGCCCGCAGGGCGCGGTGGTGCTCGCGGTCGCCGATCCGAGCGACTCCGCCGCCGTCCAGGCGGCCGCGATCGTGGTGGGCGGCGAGGTCAGCATCCGGATCGCCTCGTTCGAGGACATCGCGACCGCGCTCAATCAGCGGCTCGGCGACGAGGCTGCGGCGGCGACCGAAGGCGCCGAGAGCGCCGCCGGCTTCGAGGACGACATCGAGAGCCTGCGCGACCTCGCCAGCGGCGCGCCGGTGGTTCGCGCCGTCAACGACATGCTGGAAAAGGCGGTCGAGCTGCGAGCCAGCGACATTCACATCGAGCCGTTCAGGACCGGTCTCGTCGTGCGCATGCGCGTCGACGGCCTGCTGCGCGCGGTGCCGGTGCCGGCCGGGGTCCTGCCGCAGGCCATCATCTCCCGCGTCAAGATCCTCGCCGGCCTCAACATCGCCGAGCGCCGGCTGCCGCAGGACGGTGCGGCGCGAATCCGGGTGGCGCGCTCGGAGATCGACGTTCGCGTCGCCATCATGCCGACGCAGCATGGCGAGTCGGCCGTGATGCGCCTCTTGCCCAAGGAGCGCAGCCTGCTGGTCGTCGAGAAGCTCGGCTTCTCGGCCGCCGATCAAGCCACGCTGAACGAGCTTCTGGCGCTGCCGCACGGAATGATCGTGGTGACCGGACCGACCGGCAGCGGCAAGACCACGACGCTCGCGACGGTGCTGTCGATCCTCAACGAGCCGACGCGAAAGATCCTCACCATCGAGGATCCGGTCGAATACGAGATCCAGGGCGTCAACCAGACCCAGGCCAAGCCCGCGATCGGGCTGACCTTCGCCAACGCGCTGCGCGCCTTCGTGCGCCAGGATCCCGACGTGATCATGGTCGGCGAAATCCGCGATCCGGAGACCGCGCAGATCGCCATCCATGCGGCGCTGACCGGCCATCTCGTGCTGACGACCTTGCATACCGAGACCGCGGCGGCGGCGGTCCCCCGCCTCCTCGACCTCGGGGTCGAGGGGTTCCTCCTCAAATCGACGCTGCGTGCCGTGATCGCGCAGCGGCTGGTGCGACAGCTGTGCGACCGCTGCAAGCGGCGCAGGACGCTCGGGCCTGCCGAGCTCGCCGCCGATCCGCGACTGAGCGCGGTCGGCCTGAAGGTCGGCGAGACGATCTTCGAGCCGGGCAACTGCGAGCGCTGCGGCGGCACGGGCTATCGCGGCCGGCTCGGCGTGTTCGAGGTGCTGCAGATCACCGAGGACGTGCGCCGCCTGATCGGCGCGCACACCGACTCCGTGTCGCTCGATCAGGCGGCGATCGCCGCCGGCATGACCACGATGGTCGACGACGGCGCCGCCAAGTGCCGCGCCGGACTGACCTCGCCGGCGGAAGTCCTCCGCGTCACGACCATACGGTAACGCGATGCAGACCTATCGCTATCGCGCCATGACCCAGAGCGGCGAGCTCGTGAACGGCTCGATCTCCGCCCCGAGCGCGTCCGAGGTCGCCCATCGCATCGAGTATCTCGGCCTCGTCCCGATCGAGACGGTGGCCGAGGAAGGCGCGGCCGCCGTCTCGCGTGCCACCTTCGCGCTGTTCAATCGGCCGCGTGCGGAAGACGTGACCATCTTCACCCGCGACCTCGCCCTGCTGCTCAAGGCGGGCGCGCGGCTCGACGACGCGCTCGGCCTCCTCGCCGACGACAGGGACATCGGCCGGCTGCGAACGATCGTGGGGAAGATCCGCACCGGGATTCTGTCCGGCGAGAGCTTCGCCGAAGCCGTCGCCCGGTATCCGGAGCAGTTTCCGTCGATCTACGTCGCGCTGGTGCAGGTCGGCGAGACGTCGGGCAAGCTCCCCGGCATCCTCGAGATGCTCGCCAACGACCGGATGCGCTCCGAAGCCTTGCGGCGCAAGGTGACCGACGCCCTGCAGTATCCCGCCTTCCTGCTGCTCGCGGCCTCGGGCGTGCTGATGTTCTTCATCCTGTTCGTGCTGCCGAAGTTCGCCTCGGTGCTGCGCGATTTCAACGCGAAGACCGACAGCATGATCACCACGTTCATCGCCCTGTCCGACTTCATGCATGAGCACGACGTGCAGCTCGCCGTCCTGGCGGCGGCAGCAGCCATCGGGGGCTGGACCACGCTGCGCCGGCCCGCGCTGCGCGCCGCGGTGATCGGCCAGATCGCGCGAATCCCGGGCATCTCCTCGGTGTTCAATTTCTATCGCACCGCGCTGTTCTGCCGGAATCTCGGCATCCTGCTCGGGAGCGATGTCACACTCACCGCAACCCTGCGAATTCTCGTTGACATCATGTCGGTGACGGGAAAAAGATCGCCGTGGCTCGCGACCGCCGATCGGGTTCGCCACGGCGGCAAGCTTTCCGATGCGCTTGCGGCGTCCGCCCTTTTGCCCGCGATGGCAATCCGGATGCTGCGCATCGGCGAGGAGACGGGACAGCTTCCGACGCTGGCCGGCCGCGTTGCCGATTTCTACGAGGCCAAGTTGCAGCGCAGCCTCGACCGCGTGGTCGCGGTCGTCGGCCCGCTCGCCATCATAACGATCAGTGTCGTCGTCGGGGGTCTTATCGTCTCGGTCATGACTGCTCTCCTGTCGATCAGTCAAATCGTCGGTTGAAGATTGGGAGGTTCAACATGGCACGCTTGTTAATACACCGCCCGGGCTCGGACCCAGGCGCGACCACGTTCAGCCGCACGCGTGCGCGCCTCGAGCGCGGATTCACGCTGGTGGAAATGCTGGTCGTCATCACCATCATCGCGCTGATCATGTCGCTCGTCGGTCCGCGCGTGCTCAACTACCTGAGCGAATCGAAGGTCAAGGCGGCGAAGATCCAGATCCAGAGCTTCACCAGCGCGCTCGATCTGCTCTATCTCGATACCGGGCGATATCCCACCTCCGCCGAAGGCCTGCAGGCGCTGGTCAAGCCGAGCAACAGCATGCCGGGATGGAACGGGCCGTATCTCAAGGGCGGCAACGTCCCGAACGATCCCTGGGGCAAGCCCTATGTCTATCGGTCGCCGGCCGAACGCAGCCTCTATGAGATCACCTCGTACGGCTCCGATGGGCAGGAGGGCGGCACAGGCACGGCCGCCGATATCTCGACCGCCAACAATGAATAGAGACGCGGCATCGGACGCCGGCTTTACGCTTCTGGAGATGGTCTGCGTCATTGCGATCGTCGCCATGCTGGCCGCCGTGCTGATGCCGAACCTGTCGCGCGGAACCTCGCGTCCGCGGCTCGAAGGCTACGCGATCGAAACCGCGGCCCTGCTCAAGTCGGACCGCACCACCGCGATGGCCCGCCAGGCCACCGTCACCACGCGGGTCGATGCGCCCGCCCGCCTGTTGCGCGCAGGGGGGAGCGACCGGACGCTGCAGGTCCCGGACGACGTCGACATCGCGGCCATGCTGCCGGCGCGGTGCAATGAGCGCCCGGCCGGCGGGACCATCACGTTCTTTGCCACCGGGATGTCATGCGGCGGGACGATCATCCTGTCGCGCCTCGGCGCAGGCTACGAGGTACGCGTGAATTGGCTCACGGGAGGGATCGAGGTTGCGCCGCGCGGAAAACAGTGACGCCGCCGGCCACGAAGCCGGGTTTACGATCCTCGAAGTGCTGATCGCTCTCGCGGTGGTGGCGATCGTGCTCGGCGCAATCGGCGGCGTCGTGGCGAGCACCACGCGCGGAGTGCGTTCGGTCGAGCAGCACGTCGTGCTGATGGAGACGGCGCGGAGCGTGGCCGCCGCCCTGCGCTCGCGCGAGGCGCTTACCTCCGCCCAGACCTCGGGCGAACTGTTCGGAAATCGCTGGCAGATCGGCACGTCGCCGATCATGGACGGCCCGGTCGTGGTGGACTCCCGCGCGACATGGATCCCCCAACTCATGAAGATGCGCGTGCAGTCGCCTTCCGGCGCGGCTGTCACCATCGACACCATCCGGCTGCAGCGAGGGCGCTGATGATGCGACGAGCCGCATCCGCGAAGGTGACGATGCCTGGCCGGCGGCCCCGCCGCGCCGCGGTGCGCGGCTTCACGCTGATCGAAGCGCTGGTCGCGACCGCGCTGATGGGGCTCGTGCTGGCCGCGCTCGCAACCATCACGGCGCAATGGCTGCCGAACTGGAACCGGGGCATCGCCCGCGTCCAGCGCGCCGAGCTGGTGAGCATGTCCCTCGATCGGCTGACGGCGGACCTCCAGGCGGCGGAATTCATCCCGCCGAACCGCGACGCAAACCAGCCGCTGTTCGAGGGCACCGCATCCTCCGTGGTCCTGGTGCGATCCGCCATCGGCCCGGCTGCGCGGCCCGGCCTGGAAATCGTGCGGCTGGCCGAGGTCCGCGACGATCGCGGCATCGCGCTCGTGCGCTCCACGATGCCGTTTGCGCCGTTCGATCCGAGCTCGGCCGTCGATTCGCAGCTCAAGTTCGCCAATCCGGTGGTGCTGCTGCGCGCCCCGTACCGCATTTCGTTTTCGTACGCCGGCCGTGATGGACAGTGGCGCAACGCCTGGCAGAATCAACAGCAGCTTCCCGCCGACATTCGCCTGACGGTTCGCGACGGCGCGACGCAACAGCCTCTGTCGATCTCGACGACCGCTCTCGTGCACGTCGAGCTGCCGGCCTGCATGGTCGGGCAGAAAAGGAACGATTGCATGCAGCCCCGGCAGAACAACCGCCCGGGGGGTGAGCCACCGGCCTCGCCGCCGCCGCGGCCGAGCATGCGGGGCGCGCTGCCCCTGTCGCGGAGCGTGCTGTGAGCGCGACGCAAACCCGCGAACCCGATGGCACGCCGCAGGGGCGAGCCCGCGACGGCTTCGTCATCGTCGCGGTCCTGTGGATCCTGATGGCGCTGGCGACACTGGTCTCGATCTACTCGATCTATGTCGGGCAATCGGCGCTCGCTTTGTCCGCGCTCGACGATGGGCTGAAAGTGGAATCGCTGGTGTCCACCGGCGTCGAGCTCAGCGTCTATCGGCTGACGGCTCCGACTCCCGGGACACGGCACACGCACGGCAGTTTCCCCTTCCGCCTGAATGGGGCGAACGTTGTCGTGTCATATACGCCTGAAAACGCGCGGCTCGATCTCAATGCCGCGCCCAAGGAGATGCTGACGCGGCTGTTCGCGGCGCTCGGCGCAACCGACGAACAGGCGGATTGGATCGGCGACCGCGTCATCGGCTGGCGCACACCGCCCAAGCGCGGGGCGGAGGCGAGCGAGGACAACCTTTACCGCTCCGCCAACCTGTCTTACCTCCCACGGGGCGCGCCGTTCCCGCATGTGAGCGAGCTCTGGCTGGTGCACGGCTTGCCGCCCGCCCTCGTGGCCCGTGCCCTGCCCTTCGTGACGGTGTACAGCGGTCGCGCGGAGATCAACGTGTTCGATGCCCCGCCCGAGGTGATCGCCGCCTTGCCCGGCATGTCAGAGGCGCGATTGACCAGCTTTCTCGATCGGCGCGACACGATCCCGCATGACGCGGATGCGCTGGCCCTGCTGCTCGGCCCCGACCAGGCCGGCGCCACGGCCGAGGCGAGCCAATCGGTGCGGGTACGCGTCCAGATCGCGTTCAACAACGGTCATAAGACGACGTCCGAGGTCGTCGTTCTGCTGGGCACGGACAGCGAACCTTATCGCGTGCTATCGTGGCGCGACAACGTCGACGCCGCGCAGGATCAACCGCGAACGGCCACGAGGCTGGAATGAACCTCCTGCGGCAGGCGATCGACCTCTTTTCGCGCTGGATCGATTCCGTCGCGACGACGATCGTGTCGCTCCTCGAGCGCGTCGGATCGCAGCGGCGCGTGCAACTGGTCGAGGAAGACGAGAATTCCTTCAGCGTGCAGGTCCTGGGCGACGGCAGGCCCTCGAGCTCGGCCGAGCACCGCATCCGCATCGCCGACGGTTCGATCGTCGGCGAAGTGCCTCGCGACCTGACGACGCTGCTGCGGGGCAGCCGGGCCGAGCTCATTCTGCAGCCGTCCCGCTTCCTCTTCCGCCCGCTCGAATTGCCGCAGCGCGCGGCCGAATACCTCGACGGCATCATTCGCTCGCAGATCGACCGGCTGACGCCCTGGACCGCGAATGAGGCGGTCTTCAGCTGGACACCGCCCATCGCCGCGGGCAGCGAGCGGATCACGCTGACGATCGCGGCCACCGCCCGCGCCAAGGTCGCTCCCTATCTGCATGCCGTCGCGGATCTCGGCCCTGCATCGGTCGCCGTGGCCACGAAGGCGCCGGACGCGCCGCCTGAGGCGCAGCCGATCCGGGTCTTCGAGCAAAGGGCGCGCAGCGCGATCGATGTTGGCCGCATCCGTACGGCGTTGACCGCCGTATTCCTGCTCGCCGGGCTCGCCGCCGTGCTCGCAATCGGGGTCGACGCGGTCGGATCCGTCAGTCTCGATAGCCGGCAACAGGACCTGCAGCGCAAGATCGGTGCGATCAGGGCGGCGATGCGGGGGAGCCACGGCCCCTCGGGCGGGACCGCACTGCAGCGACTCGAGCAGCGCAAGCACAGCAAACCGTCGAGCGTGATGGTGCTCGAGGCATTGTCGCGGGTGCTGCCGGACCACACCTACGTGACGGAATTCCGCATCGATGGCGACAAGATGCAGGTGGTCGGCGTCACCCGAGACGCCCCGTCCCTGATCGAGCTGATCGAGCGCTCGCCCCACTTCGCGCATGCCACGTTCTTCGCCCCGACCACACGATCGACGGGCGAGCCCGGAGAGCGCTTCCATATCGAGGCCCACGTCAACCCGGTCTTCACGTTCGGCACATGACGGCAAACACGATCATCGACCGCACCCTGGCGCGGTTTCCGCGCAGCGCCGCAATCGCCTATGCGGCGGTGGTGCTCGCCTTGGCGGTGGTGGCGCTGTGGGCGAGTCTCGATCTCCTGGAGCGCCGGCAGGAGGTCGCGGCTGCCGCGGACATGTTGAGCGTGCTCGAGGCGCGCAATCCGGCCCGTCGGGCGCTCCCGCCGGTGGGCGATGCGGCGGTCGTCACCGGATCGCCGTTCCTCGAAGGTCCGACCCTGACGGTGGCCGGCGCATCGCTGATGGAGCGGGTGGCCGGCGCGATCACCCGGGCCGGCGGCAACATCCTGTCGTCCCAGGTGGACGTGCAGGGGAGCCAGGCGAAGGACGGCTTCGTGGCGATCTCGGTAAGCTGCGAGGTCGAGCAGCCCTCCTTACAGAAGCTGCTGTACGATCTCGAGGCTGGGATGCCGCTGCTGTTCGTCGATCAGCTGGTGGCGCAGTCTCCCGAGGGCGCGCCGGGCGCGGTCGGGAGCCGATTGCACGTCTTGATTTCGGTGTCCGGTCAATGGCAAGGTACCAAATGATGATCGACCCGCGCGCCCGCCCTGTGTTGATCGGCACCGCTCTCGTTGCGGTTGCATTTGCGCTCGCGCCGGGTGCCGCCACGGCGGTCGACGCGGGAGCGACCCCGCCCCGCACCGCCGCCAAGCCGGGCACGCCGGCTCCGGCCGCTCCGGAGGGCAATCCGGTCCGTGCCCTGCCCCTCGCCCAACTGGCGATCACACGCGACCGGCCGATCTTTTCGCCCTCCCGCCGGCCACCTCCGCCGCCGGCGCCAGCTCCGGTCTACACCGTCGCCTCGGTCCCGCGTCCCGTGAAGGCGGAGCCGCAACGCCCCACCCTGACCCTGGTCGGCACCGTCCTCGGCGCCAACGAGGCCATCGCCGTCTTCCTCGACCGGACGACGCGAGAGGTCGTCCGGCTGCACACCAACGAGAGCCACCAAGGCTGGATCCTGCGCTCGATCGACGGGCGGGAG
>DASTZX010000034.1:0-2296 GCA_035764045.1 Xanthobacteraceae bacterium
CTGGAGGCCATGCGCAACATGGATCTCGGCCTCGGCACATCGCTGACCTTCGGCCGCGCCGAGCACCAGGCCTCGCACAAGATCTGGGGCACCGCGATCGACGAAAACGGCAAGTACACCGCGCTCGACCTGGAGTAAGGCTCGACCCACCTTCCCTTGATAAGGGGAGCTCGCATCGTCAGATGCGATGCGGATAGGGATCTTCTCTCCACATCCGCCGCAGCGCGTGGCTGCCCCCCACCCGCCGATGCTGGCGCATCGGCGGCCTTGACGATTGATCGGCGGCCACTGACCGCCTACGCCTTCCGTCGGGGGTGGGGAGAATCGTCACCGCTCCACCACAATGTGATGGCGCCCGGCAATGGCCGAAGGACGCCTCCAGGGCTCCTCGTCGACCCTTGCGAGGCATTCGGCGCGCGGTTTGGCTTGCCGGACACCGGAATGCGCGGCCGCGGTCACGACATCACAGTCTCAAGAATGCCACACGGAAATTGTCCGCAGACAAAAAGTTAGCGCAATTCTGCCCCGGTTTGGGCTTAATAATGTCGCTCGCGAGTCGCATCGGGGCGGGAAACTGTCTGCTGGCCGGGGACAGGCCATTAATGGGGGGCGCTATTCGGGGATCGGATGATCGGATTTTATCGGTCAACCCAATCCCGTGAACTCCATACAGCCTGGCTTGAGCCTTCGCCGCATTCGGCAAAGAGGACCGCACGCGCAAGCGATCGGGGAGAGTAGCCTATGAGTAATACAAGCGAGCCATCCCAGAATCCGATGGATGCGCTCGAAGCGCTGTACGCAGCGCAGCGCCGCAGGAGCGAGCGGCCGGAGCCGCCGCGGCTCGCCGCAATCAACGAATTGGCAGCATTGGCGCGCACGCCCCGGCCTGAGCCCATACGCCCGGTCCCGGTCCCGCCCCTCGGCGAGCGGATCGACAGCGTCCTGCCCGAATCCGCTCGCCGCAGGATCGAGCCCGAACTCGTGCCCGAGCCGAGGGATTTCAAAGGCGGGGGGCTGCGGCGCAAGATCGTCGCGGGCCTGATCGGCGTGGGCGCAGCGGTGGCGGTCGCCGCCGTCGTGACGCTGCTGCTTGTCGATATCTTTCCCAGAGACAAGGACTCGGCCGATCCCTCGGTCACGGCTGCCGTAGCGGCGCCGCCGCCATCGGACCAGACCGAGGCCGCTCCGAAACCGGTTTCGCAGGTCCAGGCGCCCGCCGCGACGAGCGACGGCGACCAAAATTTCAATCACGAGCAGTCCGAGCAACTGCTTCAGCAATTCATGCAATGGCAGCAGAAAGCCGCTTCAAGCGACAAACCCTGACGTGTCCGGGAGCAACGACGATGTTTGATAATGGGGTTGGAATGAATGCCGCACGCAATCCGCGCCGGTGTGTGGGCTGGGCGACGATGGCGTTGTGCGGTCTGGTGCTGGCAAGTTCGGCGGCTAATGCCGCGGGCGACAATGTCAGGACGGTGCGCGATCTCGCCGGCAGGGTCGGGCCGATCCTCGGTGCGGCGCTGGTCTGTCAGGACATCGCGCAATCTCGCATCCAGACGGTCGCCGACAAGTTCCGCGCCGTGATCCGCGATGTCTCGAACAGCGAGGCCGAGCGCATGGACCTCGCGCAACAGTTCGACCGGGCGGTCATCGACGGCCGCGGCACCATCACCTCGGGCCGGACGGACTGCAAATCGGTCGACCGCCAGCTCGCCGACCTTGAGCGATCGATTTCCGGGCCATCTCTGGCAACAGCCGCTCCGCCGTCACCGGCCACCGCTACGCCGCTGGCATCCATCATTCCGCCGGCTGCGGCCGCGGCTCCCCCGGCGCTTGCCCCTCCTCCCGCTGCGGCTCAACCTGCTCAGCAGGCTCAGCAGCAGACCGCCGCGGTGACGGGGGCCGTCACACCCTCTATCCCGCTCGCATCTCCCAATGTCCGCGGCGTGACCGACAAGGAAATCCGCTTCGGCATCGTGGCACCGTTCTCCGGCTCCGCCAGAGAGCTCGGCCGCCAGATGAAGCTTGGCATCGATACCGCCTTCAACCGCGTCAACGATGCCGGCGGCGTCAACGGCCGCATGCTGCACCTGTTCGCCGCCGACGACGGCTACGAGCCGACGCGGACGCTGGACGGAATGAAGCAGCTTTATGAAAAGGATCAGGTGTTCGGCTTCATCGGCAATGTCGGCACGCCGACCGCTGCGGTCGCAGTGCCCTACGCGCTGGAGCGCAGGACATTGTTCTTCGGCGCCTTTACCGGCTCGGGTATCCTGCGCAACGATCCGCCCGATCG
>DASTZX010000035.1:0-60441 GCA_035764045.1 Xanthobacteraceae bacterium
GGCACGTGCTGCGCCAGGCGTCCATCGCCTGCGCATAGGTGCGCGGACCTTCCGCAACCCAGGCGAGGAATTGCAGCGTCAGCGCATGCGCGGGATCCGACATGGTTTGCGCCATAGTTGCCGATTCCAGCATCATTCTCCTGCGTCATTGCCCGCGCAAGCGGGCAATCCAGTAAGCACAGCAGCCCATGAGTACTGGCTGCGTCGGCACCGCGGCATCATGGAGTACTGGATCGCCCGCTTGCTTGCGCGGGCGATGACGCCACCCACCCTCTCATCCCTTGCTCAGCCCCATCAGCGTGAGGGCGGCGCGACCGAGAATTCCATACGGGTTCGCGAGCGTCTCGGGCAGCTCGAAATGATTGTAGCCCTCGGCGACGATGAGGGTGACCGGCTTTCCGGCGGCCTTGAGCGCAGCCGCGAAGTCGCGCGTCTGGCGCTGGAACTCGGGTGTCTCGTAGGTGCCATGAGCGAGCACCACCGGGCAGTTGATGCGGTCGAGATGACGCTGCGACGAGAGCTGCTCCTCCATTGCGTCGGTGAACTTCACGTAGTCGCCGCGCTTCGACAGCCGCACCGGCTTCAGGTCGTACATGCCGGAGCCGAGCAGCGCGCCTTTGACGAGGTCGGCCGGCAGGCCGAATTCCTTCGCCCAGTCGGTGATCAGCACGCAGCCGCCGAGATGGGAACCGGACGACCGACCGCCGACATAGATGCGGTTGCGGTCGGCGCCGAAGCTCGCGGCATTCTGATAGACCCAGGCGACGGCGCGGCGCACCTGCTCGATCATCGGGAACAGGCTTCCACCGGCCTCGAGCACGTTGATGAAGTCCGGCACCACGAGATGCGCGCCCGCGTTGACGAAGAGCTCGGCGCATTCCGCGTTCTCGGCCGCATTGCCGGCGCGCCAGGCGCCGCCATGGATGAACACCATCACGGGCGCGTTGGGCGCCTTTGTCGTATAGATATCGAGCATCTCGTGCGGCGTCGGCCCGTAGGCGACGCGCCGCGGGTTGAGCCGCGCGCGCGCCGCCGCGCTGTTGACCGTGCGCCGCTTCGCGATCTGGGCCGAGTTGGGCGCATAGACGGCCTGGTCGTAGGCGTCGTCGAGCTCCTTCTGGTCCATATCGAGCCACACGCGCGGCCCCTTGGCGCGCGCCGGCGCCGCTGTCGTGTTCATAAGAGCACCTCAATGATCAGCTTCTAAGTGACCGCTGACCTTACCGGCCGTCATTGCCCGCGCAAAGTCCTCGAAACACTCGGCGTCATCATCCGCGCAAGCGGATGATCCAGTAACCACGACCGTCGCCGGCGGATACTGGATGCCCCGCTTGCGCGACGCTTGCGCGGGGCATGACGGGGGAAGCGGGCCGCGGCTTGCGCCTACCCCAGGTTCAACTCCTTGAAGAAGTCATTGCCCTTGTCGTCGATGACAATGAAGGCGGGGAATTTCTCCACCTCGATGCGCCAGATCGCCTCCATGCCGAGCTCGGCATATTCCACCACCTCGACCTTCTTGATGCAGTGCTCGGCGAGGTTCGCGGCGGCGCCGCCGATCGACGCGAGATAGAAGCCGCCGTGCTTCTTGCACGCCTCGCGCACTTGCGGCGAGCGGTTGCCTTTGGCGACGGAGATCATCGAGCCGCCGGCGGCCTGAAACGCGTCGACGAAGGAGTCCATGCGCCCGGCGGTGGTCGGCCCGAACGCGCCCGACGCGTAGCCCTCCGGCGTCTTGGCCGGCCCGGCGTAGTAGACGGGATGATCCTTGAAATACTCCGGCAGCCCTTGCCCGCTTTCCAGCCGCTCGCGCAGCTTTGCGTGGGCGAGATCGCGCGCCACGATCATCGGGCCGGTGAGCGAGAGCCGCGTCTTGATCGGGTAGCGGCTGAGCTGCGCCCGGATCTGCTTCATCGGCTGGCGCAGGTCGACCTCGACCACCTCGCCGCCGAGCGTCTCGGCATCGATCTCGGGCAGATACTGCGCCGGATGCCGCTCCAGCTCTTCGAGAAACACCCCGTCGCGGGTGATCTTGCCGAGCGCCTGGCGGTCGGCCGAGCAGGAGACGCCGAGCCCGATCGGGAGTGAAGCGCCGTGCCGCGGCAGCCGGATCACCCGCACGTCGTGGCAGAAATATTTTCCGCCGAATTGCGCCCCGACCCCGAGCGACTGGGTCATCTTGTGGATCTCGCGCTCCATCTCGAGATCGCGGAACGCGTGGCCGTCCTCCGAGCCTTGCGTCGGCAGGTCGTCGTAGTAGCGGCAGGAGGCGAGCTTGACGGTCTTCATCGTGAGCTCGGCGCTGGTGCCGCCGATCACGATCGCGAGGTGGTAGGGCGGACAGGCGGCGGTTCCGAGCGTCAGCACCTTTTCCTTGAGGAACGCGAGCATGCGCTCGCGGGTGAGAATGGAAGGCGTCGCCTGAAACAGGAACGCCTTGTTGGCCGAGCCGCCGCCCTTGGCGATGAACAGGAACTTGTAGGCGTCCTCTCCATCGGCATAGATCTCGACCTGCGCCGGCATGTTGGACTTGGTGTTCGTCTCCTCGAACATCGACAGCGGCGCGAGCTGGGAATAGCGCAGGTTCCGCTTGAGGTACGCGTCGCGCGCGCCCTCCGCGAGCGCCGCCTCGTCGTCGCCCTCGGTCCAGACCAGCCGGCCCTTCTTGCCCATGATGATGGCGGTGCCGGTATCTTGGCACATCGGCAGCACGCCGCCGGCCGCGATATTCGCGTTCTTCAGGAAGTCGTAGGCGACGAATTTGTCGTTGTCGGAGGCTTCCGGATCCGCGAGGATCGCCGCGAGCTGCTTGAGATGCCCGGGCCGCAGCAGGTGGTTGATGTCGGTGAACGCGGCCTCCGCAAGCACGCGCAGCGCCTCGCGCTCCACCACCACGACCTCGCGGCCGAGGACCTTGTCCACGCGCACGCCCTCCGACGTGAGCTTGCGATAGGGCGTCGAATCCTTGCCGAGCGGAAACAGGGGGGTGTGCCGGTACGGCGGAACGATCTGAGCGGGCGCGTTCATGGCAGTCCTGTCTGGGCCGGGTCGCGGAGTTCGTCCTTTTAGGCAGTTTGCCGGACCTTTGAAAGCAGCAAGATGGAACAAGGCGGGACGGCTCCGCATCTCATATGATGTGAGGGCGGGACGGCCACGACAAAGGATTCAGCCATGGGCAAGATCGGAATCGTCGGCGTCGGTGCGGTCGGGTGCGCCTGCGCCATGGCCGCCGTGAACCGCGGCAGCGCGCGCGACATCGTCCTCGTCGACCGCACCCGCAAGCGCGCCGAGGCGGTCGCGACCGACATCCGTTACGGCACGACGCTCACCCCGAAAACCACAATCTCCGACGGCGACTATGGCGACCTCGCGGGCGCCGCGCTGGTGATGATCACGGCCGGCGTCAACGAGAAGACCGGCGGCGCGACCGATCGCAGCGATCCGGAGGGCCGGCTGCGCCTCCTCGACAAGAACGCCGGCATCTACCGCGAGATCGTGCCGCGCATCGCCCACGCCGCGCCCGAGGCGGTGATCCTCGTCGTCACCGATCCGCCCGACCCGCTCGCCGACGTGGCGCGCGAATGCGTCGGGCACGACCGCGTGCTGAGCGCCGGCACGCTGCTCGACAGCCAGCGCTTCCGGGTCCATCTCGCGCGCCATTTCGACGTCGACGCCGCCCACGTGGACGCGCAGGTGATCGGCGATCACGGAACCTCTCAGGTCTTTCTCTGGTCGGGCGCCCGCATCGGCGGCACTCCGGCGCAGATGCTGCTCGAGGCGCGCGGCGAGGATTTCGCCGAATTCCGTGACCAGCTCGAGAAGGACGTGCGCTATGCCAACATCACGATCATCGAAGGCAACAATGCAAGCCAGTTCGGCATCGGCATCGTGTCGGCCCGGATCGCCGAGATGGTGGTGCGCGACGAGCGCGCGGTGGTGCCGATCGGCAGCTACCACAAGGAGTTCGGCGTCACGCTGTCGCTGCCGAGCGTCGTCGCCCGCAACGGCGTCGACGAGGTGCTGATGCCCGATATGTCGGCCGAGGAGCGCCGGGGCCTGGAGAAGAGCGCCGAGACGCTGCGCAATGCGCTCCAGCGCGTCGGCCGCAAGGCGGCCTAGCCGAACCGGCAGACGCCGCGCGCCGTCCTCATCCTCACCAGGAGGATGAGGGTGGTGGGGAGGTGAATAGCGGGCAAATCTTTTCGCCGCGCTGGCGTCGGAGGCCGATCTCTGCGATGGTGAAATTCTAGTCTCGATCCCTTGCGCCCGCCCGACCCTCGCGGGCGCTTTTCATTTTAGGAGCGCGTTCCGAGCGGCCGAAATCGGCTGAGGGCAACGGCAAAAAACGATCGAACCGGCTCCCTGTAGATCGCCTGTATTTCACCTGTAGATGCAGGAAATGCAAAAATCGCACTTAGCGGAAAGTCTTCAACCGTTTCTTGAGGCGATTTTTTGCCGGCGAGCTAACCATCCAGCTCCGGGTAGTGCCGGAAGATGCCCATTGTATTGAACGCAATCCGCCGCTCGCTCGCCAGATACGCCGCGATGCGCGGGCGCTTCGCCACGCGATCGTGCAGCGCGACGACATTCGGCACCTTCTTCTCCAGCCGCTTCATCATTTTGGGGAAGGCATAGCGCAGGCCGGCGACGATCTGGAACAGCGACAGATCCGCATAGCTCAGGCGTCGCCCGAGCAGGAACGGGCCGCCGCTGCGCTCGATCACCGTCTCGAAGTAGCCGAGGAATTTCGGCACGCGGTTCTTGCGGAAATCCTCGGCCCGGCGCTTCGCCTCTTTCTTCTGGTCCTCGTAATAGAGACCGGACCCGACCGGATGATGGGCGTCGTGGATCTCGACGACGAAGTCCGCGATGGTGAGCTGGAGCTGGTGCGTCCACAGCCGTCCGGCCTCGTTGCCGGGCGCGAGCCGGTGGCGAGCGCCGAGATAAAGCAGGATGTTCGCCGTCTGGCCGATCACGAGCTTGCCGGCCTTGAGGAAGGGCGGCGCGAACGGCGGATGCTCCTGGCGCGCACGCTGCATCAGCGCGATCATCTTGTCCTCGCCGCCACTCCGGCGCGCGACGTCGACGTAATCCGCCCCCGCGTCCTCGAGTGCGAGCCGGACGAACTCGCCGCGGCCCTGGATCTGCGGCCAGTAATAGAGCTCATAGCGCATCGCGGCACCTCGTGACCGGATCGAGCATTGGCCCGAGCTTCGGCCGGCGCGCCTCCCGGATCAAGCCTTGGACCTGACGCATGGTCCGGCGACGTGGGGATCGCTTCGCCGATCAGGACCTGCGCCAACTCATGACTCCCGGCGCCTGCCATGCGCCCGCGGGGCGCGGGGTATACGGATTTTCGCTCCCGGAGCGCGTCTGTGGCATGCTACCAACCCCGAACCGCCTGCCCCAGGAGACGAGGTTTGACCGCATCCGGCAGCATCCAGAGCCGTGCTGCCGCGCGCGTCCCCCGGCGCGAGAGCATTCCGCTCGGCATCGCCCACATGATCGCCGCAACCGCATTGTTCGCGGGCTCGAGTGCGATCTCCAAGCTTTTGGTCGTCGACTATCCGGTCGGCGAGATCCTGTTCACGCGCTGCGCCGTCGGGCTCGTCTGTGTCTCGGCATTCATCCTTCCGCGCTTCGGCCCGAGCGTCTTCTATACCCGCAGGCTCGGCGCCCATGCGGCGCGCAGCCTGTCGCAGGCATGCTCCCAGACCTTCATCCTGATCGCCTTCAGCCTGATGCCGCTCGCGGGCGCGGTCGCGATCAACTTCTCGGCGCCGCTGTTCGCGACCCTGGTCGCCGCGCTGCTGTTCAAGGAGGCCGTCGGGCGAGCGCGGTGGGCGGCACTTCTGGTCGGCTTTGCCGGCGTGCTGCTCGTCGTCCATCCGGGCCCGGACACGTTTCAGATCGGCTCGCTGTTCGCGCTCGGCAATGCGGTGCTCTACGGCTCGGTCACGGTCGGCGTGCGCCGGATGACGGCGACCGAATCGACCGAAACGCTGACCATATATCAGCTGCTGATGCTGACCTGCGTCTTCGCACTGTCGCTGCCGTTCGGCTTCGTCATGCCAGGCTGGAACGATGCGGCCGCCATGGCGCTCAACGGCGCGGGTAACGCTCTCGGGCAGTACTGGTGGACGCGCGCCCTGCATCTCGCGCCGACATCGGCGGTGGTGCCGTTCAACTATTTCTCGCTCGTGTGGGCGATGCTGCTCGGCTTCCTGGTGTGGGGCGACGTTCCCACGCTCCAGCTCCTGGTCGGCTCGGCGGTCGTGGTCGGATCGGGACTGTTTCTGCTGTGGAGCGAGACGCGGCGCCGGAAGGCGCCGTAGGTTGGGTTGAGCGAAGCGCAAACCAGCCGAGGAAGCTGATCGCAGCGAGCTGGACCGACGAAATCTCACCCCGCGCGACGAAGGGCGAGTTTCCGCGCCAGGAAATCGGCGAACAGCGTCGCCATCGCTTCCTCCCGCGCGTCCCATTTCGGCGAGATCGGCCATCTCGATGTTGCGCGTGCGGGACGTCATCACGTTCAGCTCGCAATCCGGGATGAGGCGGGCCGCCGCAACCCCGGTTTCTTCGCCATGGGTGCGATCGTCGCCCGGCACAAGGCAGGCCGGGACCGCGATGCTGCGCAGGTCGCGCTCGCTCATCCCGATCAGCGGCCAGTCCGCGCTCGCCATGAAATGCGTTCGCCACGCCTGCATGACCGCGATGAACGCGCGCGGATCGATGGCGAGCAGGCGCTCGCGGTTCGAGGGCCGGTTGCGCACCAGCTCGGCGAAATGCTCGGGCTGCCATGCGCTCCGCCAGCGAGCGAACCTGGCCGAGCGGGTTGCACCCGCCGGGCGTCAGCGCCATGGCGGGTCGGTGGGTGCCGATGATCTCGTGATTGAGTGCGACGCCACCCACGATTGCGATGGGCATGGGTGAGGCTCCGGTTCGCAGAGTCGTCGGGTGGGTTGTGAGCGAGACGAAACCCGCCCGACGATCTGCGAACCCGAGGCTAAATTAGTTCGCCGCGAAGCAGTAGAAAAGCCCCGCCCCGCCAGTGCTCTTGAGATCGTTCTGGCTGCAGCCGCCGTCCGGACCGCGCGAGGGATGCGACGAATTCCACGATTTCGACTCCGCATCGTCACGCAGGCCTTGCCGGTCGATGTGGCCGAGCATCACGGCACCCTGCGTGCTGCTCGTGTAATTCTTGCAGGTGCGATCCTCGCCGGCCGCGAAGGCGCGGCCGTCAGGCTGTGAGCCGGTCAGGGCGTCGTGCATGTTGGGATTGTCGCCCCGGCCGTTCACCACCCCGCCCTTCTCGTTGAGCGCGGTCTGCTTGGTGAGATTGTTGTTGGCGCTGTGCAGGTCGTCGACGCTCTTGGCGACCACCGCGCCCTTGGCGTTGGTCCACGGTCCCTTGCCGATGCGGTCCCGCGCATTGACCGCGGCCGTCCCGCCCGAGGGTTGGGTGCTGAGATAGGCGTGCCAGGTATGGCCGCCCGCGCCGACCGCCGCGGCGAGCTCCTGGCAGTGCTTGTCGGCGCCGGCGAGCCCGCCGAGGTCGGCGCCCTTGCCGTCGCCGACGCTGGTGACGAAGAACGTCATGCTGGCCTGCTGGGCCGGCGCAGGCGAGCCCGCGGCCAGCGCCAACAGGGCGGCCGAGGCGAGCAGACAAAATCGGGGCGTGGTGGTCATTGCGGTGTCCTCCCTGTGATGGTCGGCGCCGACGGGACGGCGCAGCCGTGACGTGATCGCGACCGAGTATACCCCGCCGAATGCGCCCCTATTCCGGCGCCCTCGGCGGAATTCGCCCGCACGCAAATTCCGCCGCACCTCGCCCTGCGACACCGGCATCGCGCAACCAAGCCGTTCCGCGCGCGTTGGGCAGGGGGTCTACGAGTGTGGATGTCGCCGGAATGAGTGCCAGGGAGGTGGAAAGCCGCGCGCCGAAACCGCGCAGCGCGGCGCTTGGGGCCGGGCCGTCGATCAGGCCGGCCGAGGCGGCATCCGGGGGCCTGCTCCGCCGCGCCAAGGCGGTCGGTCGTCCGCCGGTCTGGCCGCTGTTTCTGATCGGCTTCTGGTTGCTCTGCCTCGGCCTGCTGCTCGGTCCGCGCGTGCCGGTAGCCGATGCCGGATACAATTGCGTCGGCAATGTCGAGCTCTGGGGTCCGTTCGGATTCGAGCTCAACTGCGATTCGCCGGAGTTCATGTGGCTCGCCCGCGACCCGGAGGGCCTCATCAATCATCTCAACTCGCGCCAGTCGCGCCCCGGTCTCATCCTGCTCGCCGCGCTGATCCAGGCGCCCTTGTCGCTGATCGTCGCGCCGGCCGGCACGCCGACACCGGTGTACCAGGGCCTCTATGATCCGGCGCGGGTGGCGTGGAGCTTCTTCCAGGACCGGCCGGCCTATCTCGCCTACGTCCTGCTCAATGTCGCGATGCTGCTCGCGAGCTTTTATGTCCTGCGCCGGGCGATCGAGCGCGGACAGCCGGCACGCTACGCCGCCGAGGCCGTCATCCTGGTTGCGACCGGGCTCCTGCTGGTCGCGAACGACGTGACCAAGGCGTTCGTCTGGTCGCCCCATACGCAGATGCTGAACATCCTCGTCCCCGTGCTGGCCGTCTACGCGACGCGCCGGGTGATCGAGGACCGGCGGTTCGACCGCAAGTTTGCCCTCGGCATGGGGCTCGTGGTCGGGATCGGGATGACGATCTATCCGGTGTTCGTGGTGATCCCGGCGTGCATGCTGCTGCCCGTCCTCATCGGCATGGTGCGCACGCGGTCCGCCCGCGTCCGCCGGCGCGACCTGACGAGCCTTGCCCTGCTGGCGCTCTTGAGCGTGGCGCCGTCGGCGCTCTGGTACGCGTTTCTGCGCATCGTGGCCGATCGCATCTTCTATGCCGAGCTCAATCTCAAGCAGGTCGTCTGGATGAAGGATGCGCTCGCCGACGGCATTGGCCCGCTGCTGGCGCAGTGGTTCGATTATCTCGGCCAGCTTCTCGAGATGGCGGCGCCGCAGGCGATCGCGCTGGCAGCGCTGATCGGCTGGCTGGCGATCATGATCGCGGTCGCGGTGCGGCGGCGGCAAATCGCACTGCCCCAGCTTTCCGCGGCTCTTCCGATGATCGTGATCGGCCTCTACGTGAGCTTCGCGCTGCTCGGCTTCTATACCTGTGTCGGCTGGGTCACCGAGCGCCTCGCCTATCCGGCGATTCCCCCGCTCCTGTTCGCGGCGGGCGCGACCGCGATCGTGATCGCGCGGCGGCTTCCGACCGGAGCGCGCTCGCTCCTCGCCGGGGGATGCCTCGCCATCGCGCTGGCCCAGATCATCTATGAGGTCGCCAAGGAGGGACCGTGGTCATAGGCGGACGGCTCCGCGCCGCCTCCGGCCTCACCCTGGTCTTATCTGTTGAATCCGCGCGCGCCACGTGCGCTCGCGACTCCGATATGCTATAGGCAAGACAGGCGGGAGGGGGATTTCCATGCGCTGCAGGTCCATTTTCGCGGCCGCGCTCGCGGTGCCGCTGCTCGTCACGGCGGCCCAGGCGGGCTTTTGGGGCTGGAACGGCCACACCAACGACACCGGCGGGATCATTGCCTGGTCGCCCGAGACCGCATTGACATACCGCGAGATTGCCGCCGGCGAATGCGCGAGATGGAACAAGCTCGCGGTCATCACCAGCGTGCACCGGGTCTACGGCGATTACATCAGCTTCGTCTGCATCTGGCCGCGCGGCTACGACCCGGAGAAGGAACGCTACGGCTGGATCTCCAGCCGCTATTGAGGCGTTCGCGGCCATGCGCCCGCGCCAGTCTTCCTTTCCGGGAGGCGCCGTGCTCGCCGGGCGTCTGCTCACGCTCGTTTGCACGCTCGCCCTCCCCCTCACGCTCGCCGGCTGCGACCGCTGCGGCGACTTCTTCTGGGAAAAGCATCCGTCCGCCTGCCGGGCCGCGCCGAGCCCCGGATAGGGGTCTGCGGTTGCTAAGGGAATTTTAAGGCTACTAGCCCCCTGGCGGCGGGCCCCCCGCAACAGCGGTTTAACAGGACTGGGCCACCATCGTCCCCGGCGCCTGGATCGGCGCCGGCAGGGGCATGGCATGCAGGCTCATATCTGGTCATCGGCGCTGGCTAACGTCGGCCAGGCGGTCGGAACCATGTTCGTCACCGGCGCGCTGATCGACTGGAGGCTGGCCGATCGGCAGCGGCAGCGAATCACCCACTGCTCGCAGCGGCTCTGGGGCATTGCCACCCAGGTTCGGCAGCGCCGGCTGACCGGACAATTCGACCGGCCGCACGTGCGGCAGCTCCTTCTGACCGCCATCCTCATCGCCGAGACGCTGGCGTTCTGGCTCCTCGGGCATCGTGTCGGCTATGCCGGCCATGCGACGACGGTGGGGGATCTCGCGTTTCGCGAGCTGGTGCTGTTCGCGGCGCCGTTCGGCATGGCGGCGGCGGTGCTGATGCTGGCTGGGCCGCACCTCGTCGGCTTTCTGACCGGCGGCGGCAATCTGCTCACCTGCACCGGCCGATGCCTTGCGGTGGCGCTTGCCGCCGATCTCGCCGGCTATGGCGCGTTCCGCCTGATGGACGCGAGCGTCGCAACCTTCGGCCCGCGCGCGATGATCGACTGGTGGGACGTGCGGCTGTGGATCTACGGGGGCGAGTACGCGCTGTCGGGCACGATCCTGAGCGCGATGGCGATTGCGCAGCTGCTGCTCGCGATCTGCCTCGCCACATGGCTCGCCCTCGGCATGGTCGCACTGTCGCGGCTTCAGCACGAGTTCGTCTGGGGCGTGATCCAGCGGGTTCCGAAGCGCTCGCTGCTCGGCAGCAGCATCACGCTCGTCGGGGTCGCGGTCCTTGCCAAGGACTGGCTCTGAGACTGACCGAACGGTCGCTCACCCGCAGGTGGTTCACCGGGCTGGCGCGCTGATCGGATTGCAGTTGTGGCGGCCCGACTCCAGGCATTCCTCCGCCTTGCGCGCATCGATCAGAGCATTGACGAGCCAGAGTCCGCCGCCGATCAGAATCACGGCGGCCACCAGCAGGACGATATTGGCTTTCCGCCGATCGGCATCCGATTCTTCTTCGTCGCCGTGCGGAGGCTCAGTCATGCCGGTGGCTCATCCACAGCCCGTCCAGCGCCGACAGTCCGGTCACGACGCCATCGTTCTCTGGACGGTCGCCACCAGGGTCTTGAGCGAGAACGGCTTGGCGAGGAACTCGCGCTGGCCCTCCGGGATGTTCTTTGCGAACGCCTCTTCGGCGTAGCCCGACACGAAGATGATCTTGAGATCAGGCCGCCGCCGCCGCAGCTCCTTGAGCAGCGCCGGGCCGTCCATCTCCGGCATGACAACGTCGGAGACGACGAGATCGACATTGCCGTCGTGCCGCTCGAGCGCCTCGATCGCCTCGACGCCGTTGCTCGCCTGCAGCACGGTGTAGCCGCGTGATGCCAGGCCCCGCGCATTGAGGGCGCGCAGGTCTTTCTCGTCCTCGACCAGCAGGATCGTCCCCTGCCCGGTATCGTCCGCCAGCGCAGGCTGCGCGTCCTCGTCGGCGCCGGCCGGCTTGCCGCCGGTCGCGGCCGCCGGCTGCTGCCCCAGCGCCTCGTCGGCGCCAGGCACGTGCCGCGGCAGGAAGATGCGGAAGGTGGTGCCCTTGCCGACCTCCGATTCGGGATACACGAACCCGCCCGTCTGCTTGATGATGCCGTAGACGGACGACAGGCCGAGCCCCTTGCCCTCGCCCACCGCCTTGGTCGAGAAGAACGGCAGGAAGATCTTGTCCATGATCTCCGGCGCGATCCCGGTGCCGGTATCGGCGACTTCGACCATCACATAATCCGCCGCCGGCATGCCCTTGTAGGCGAAGCGGCTGGCTTCCTCCGCCGACACGTTGGCGGTCCTGATCGTCAGCTTGCCGCCATCCGGCATGGCGTGACTGGCATTGACCGCGAGGTTGACGATCACCTGCTGGAGCTGATTCTTGTCGACCCTGACCCGCCAGAGGTCTCGTGGACGGACGATGTCGCGCAATATGACCTTCTCGCCGATCAGGCGCTTGAGCATGATCGAGAGATCGCTCAGCTCATCGCCGAGATCGAGCACCTGCGGCACCAGCGTCTGCTTGCGCGCAAAGGCCAGGAGCTGCTGAACCAGGCTCGCCGCACGGCTCGCCGTGTTCTTGATCTGCATGATGTCCTGGAACGACGGGTCGGTCGGGCGATGCGTCGTGAGCAGGAAATCGGTCGCGAGCGTAATCGCTTGCAGCAGGTTGTTGAAGTCGTGCGCCATGCCGCCCGCAAGCTGGCCGACCGAGTCCATCTTCTGCGCCTGGTTGAAATCATGCTGCAGCTTGCGTTGCTCGGTGGTGTCGAGCGCGTAGACGATCGCCGCCTCGTGGTCGCCCTGGGCGTCCTCGACCGGCGTCACGTAGAAGCGTGCCCACCGTTCGTCCTCGGCCATGGCCGGATTGACCGGCCCCTTGGCGTTGTTGCTGGCGAGCGCGGCGTCGATCGGCGCGATGTCGCCCTGCCCGGCCGCCGCGTTGGCGATCGCGGCCTCGACCGCCGAGCGCCCGGCCGGATTGACGAGATTGAGGATCGAGCGGCCCTCCGCCTCGCCCCGGAGAATGCCCTGGAACATGCGGGCGGCGAGCGCATTGGTGCGCACGATCCGGCCGGTCGCGTCGACGGTGGCGATGGCGAGCGGCGTATTGTGGAAGAAGCGGAAGAAGCGCACCTCGGCGGCGCGTTGCGGATCGGTGCCGTCATCCCGGGCGCGGTTGAGCACCAGGGTGCGGGAGGCGCCGGGACTGCCATCGGCCGCGAAGGCGACCTTGTGATAGAGCCGCACCGGAAGCGTCTTGCCACCGCGGGTCTTGAGGTCGAGATCGACCACCTCGGTCTTGACGTCGCCGGGCTCGGCCGTGAAGGCCGTCAACAGCGCCGCGCTGTCGCCCGGCACGATGTCGGTGAGCTTGAGGCCACCGGAGCCGACCTGCGCCAGATCGTAGTCGAGCCAGCCGGCGAGCGTCGCATTGAGGTAGCCGATGTAGCCGGATGCATCGACCGAGAAGAAGCCGGCCGGCGCGTGGTCGAGATAGTCGATCGCGTGCTGCAGCCCCTGGAAGGCGGTCTCGTTGCGGTCGCGATCCCGGGTCACATCGGCGATCGACCACACCGCGGTGCGCGCCTCGCGCCCGCCCTCGCCGAGCGGGCGCACCCGCATCCGCAGCCAGCGCGCCGGCTCGCCACGCAATCCGGCGACGCGCACCTCCTCTTGCAGCCGGCGCCCCTCGCGCGCCGCCTTGACCAGGCGGTAGATTGCCTCCGAGACGTCGGGATCGCCGAGGAAGACGCGCTCGACCGGGCGCACATCGTCCGGACCGGCCGCATCGGTCAGCACCCGGTAGGCGGCGTTGGCATAGATCACGCGGCCGGACGGGTCGGTGACCGCGATGCCGTCGAAGGCGCCTTCCGTGAGCGCCGTCAGCAGCGGGCTGGCGTGGTCCTTGCCGGCGAGCTGCAGGATGCCGGCCGCGATGGCGAACAGCGAAAAGACGCCGACCATGCCGAGAACGGCGAGCAAGCCGAGAATGTAGAGCTGGCCCTGGTCGCGGCCGACGAACGTCAGGCCCATGGCTGCGCCGATGAGCACGACGGCGACGAGCAGCACCAAGCCGATGCTGCCGCGGCGTTCGCCGCCCACCCTGTCGCTCGCGCTCTCGCTCGCCATCCTGGGTTCGTGATTCCCGCGCCCGATACCGTGCGCCCTTTCAGTGCCCCAGTCGAGGCAGTTTCCGCAAGGGGGCGCGGCTGCACGCGCAAGGGATAACGCTGGCGCTGCGGCGATACGGTGGCGGCAGGCGGGAACCTGCGGTCGGGCAAGCCCACCCCGGCCAATGGGCATTGTCCACGAACGAGCGGCGTGTGACGGGAGGGACGGCGGCGCGCCGCCCTTCGGGCTCGCGTGATTTGCCCCGGTCAGCGCGCGTGGCGCAGCGCGCCGTTGAGGCGCATCACGTAGCTGATGACCTCGGCCACCGCCTTGTAGTGCTCGGCCGGAATCTCGGCATCGATCTCGACGGTCGCGTGCAGGGTGCGCGCGAGCGGGGGATTCTCCACGATAGGCACGCCATGCTCCTCGGCGATCTCGCGCATCTTCAGCGCGATCAGGTCCTGGCCCTTGGCGACGCAGACCGGCGCGTTCATGCCGCGCTCCCATTGCAGCGCGACCGCGAAATGGGTCGGGTTGGTGATCACCACGGTCGCGCTCGGCACCGCTGCCATCATGCGCTTCTTCATGCGCATGCTGCGCAGCTGGCGGATCTTCGCCTTGATCTTCGGATCGCCTTCCGATTCCTTGAATTCGTCCTTGACCTCGCGCAGCGACATCTTCTGCCGGTTGTACCACTGGCGGTACTGGAAGAAATAATCCACCGCCGCGATGACCGCGAGGATCGCGACCACGCCGCCGAGGAGCTTCAGCGACATTGCGCGGGTGAACGGGATGATCGCGGCTGGATCCGTCGCGACCAGGCCTTCCAGTGCCTTGCGCGCCGGCCACAGCAGGGCCGTGGCGACCGTGCCGACGATCGCGAGCTTGGCGAGTCCCTTGATGAAGGCGGCCAGCGATTGCTTGGAAAAGAGCCGGCCGGCGCCCGCGATCGGCGAGATACGGGAAAACTGTGGCCTGAGCGACTCCGCCGACCAGACCAGACGGTGCTGGATCGCGTTGCCGCCGACTGCGGCCAGCACGAGCAGCAGGAACGGCAGCGCGACCGCGCCCAGCGTCTCCAGCCCGATCTCGCGCATGAGGTGCAGCAGGCCGCTGCCGTCGCTCGGTATCCGGTACGCGTTGGCGATGATGCCGCGCATCGTCGCGGTGAGCTGCGATCCCATCGAGCCGGAAAAGGTCACGAGCGCGAGCGCCGCGGCCGCAAGCACGAACCAGGCATTGACCTCCTGGCTCTTGGCGACGTCGCCGCGCTTGATCGCTTCGTCAAGCCGCCGCTGCGTCGGGTCTTCTGTCTTTTCTGTGTCGTCGCGTTCGTCGGCCATGCCCGATCCCGCCGCTGCCGGCGCACCCCGTTATCTCACCCGGCTGTCTCACTCGGCTATCTCACTTGGCCGGCATGGGGCGCGAGCTCGCGCAGAATGCCTTCGATGTCGTCGAGATAGGTCCCCATCATCGCGGCGAGCGTGAAGACCAGGATCAGCAAGCCGGCCATGATCGACAGCGGCATGCCGACGAAGAACACCTGCATCTGCGGCATCAGCCGCGACAGCAGGCCGAGCCCGACGTTGAACAGGAGGCCGAACACGATGAACGGCGCCGACAGCTGCACCCCGATTCGAAACGAGCCGGCCACCGTGCGCGTCATCAGCGCCGCCATGTCCCCGGTGAACGGCACCTCGCCGGGCGCGAACAACGAGTAGCTGTCGTCGAGCGCGGCGATCACCAGGTGATGCAGGTTCGTGGCGAACAGCAGGGTGAGCGCAAGGAGGGTGAGGAAATTGCCGACGATCAAGCCCTGCTGACCCTGTGTCGGGTCGACGGCCGTGACGAAGCCGAGCCCGAGCTGCTGCGCCACGATCGAGCCGGTGACCTGCAGCGCCGCGACGGTCAACCGGGCGGTCATGCCCAGCACCGCGCCGATCAGCATCTCCTCGGCCATCATGACCAGCACCTGGCCGATCGCGTGCAGGTCGACATGGTAGGCGTCGCGGTGAAGCGGCAGCATCAGGGCGGCCAGCACCGCGGCGCCGGTCAGCCGCAGGCGCGAGGAAAGCATCGATTCCCCCATGCCCGGCAGAAGCATGAGCATGGTGCCGCAGCGCGCGAACACCAGCATGAAGGCGGCGGCGAGCGCGGGGAGGAACGAGAGGTCGATGCGCATGTTGCGCTGCCCGCGTCAGCCGCCGGCCACGATGCGCGCCGCGACCCGGACCATGAGGCCGTGCAGGACGTCGGCCATGAATGGAAGGGCGAGCAGCATGGCGACGAAGATGGCGAGGATCTTCGGGACGAAGACCAGGGTCATTTCCTGGATCTGGGTGAGCGCCTGGAAGAGCGAGATGACGACCCCGACGACCAGCCCCACCACCATCAGCGGGCTCGAGACGATCACCAGTGTCAGGATCGAATCGCGGGCGACGTCGAGCACTTCCGGGCCGGTCATTTCATCTCCTGAAGGGCGCGCGGCGGCGCGGGTTCCATCGACAGCGCGGGTGGTGGGGTCGAAGTTGGATTGCGCTCAACTTCGACCCCCGCCCCCAAGCCCCCTCCCCCCGGAGAGAGCCGCCGCTAGCGCATGTCCCGGCGAAGTGGCTACCGGTTCGCCGATAAGGACATGCGCCAATCAATGACACGAGAGCATGTTCCGATTCCGCAGGAACGGAACATGCTCTAGATCTGCATCTGCATGATCTGCTGGTAGGCAGCGACCACCTTGTCGCGCACCGAGACCAGCGTGTTGATCGCGGTCTCGGTTTCGGCCACCGCGGTCACCACATCGACGATGTTCGCTTTGCTGGCGCCGCTCGCCAGCGCCTGAGACTGTGCGTCCGATTTGGCCGCCGTCTCGCGCACCGCGCCGAGCGCGTCCTTGAGCACCGCGCCGAAGCTCGGACCGTCCCCGGGCGCGCCGGTTGCTTTGCTGAGGCCGCCGACCGGATCGGCGATGCGTGCCGTCCGGGCATAGGCTCCGGCTGCAATTCCGGGTGTTGCCATCATCGATCTCCTGATCAGCCGTTGCGCAGAATGTCGAGGGTGCGCTGGATCATGCTGCGGGTCGCGCCGACCACATTGAGATTGGCCTCATAGGACCGCTGGGCGTCGCGCATGTCGGTCATCTCGACCATCGGATTGACGTTGGGGTACTTGACGTTGCCGGCGGCATCTGCGGCCGGATTGCCCGGCTCGTATTTGACTTGGAACGGGGTCTGATCGGTGCGCACCGGACCGAGCGCCACCACTTGGGCGCTGATCGAGCGGTCGAGTTCCGCGCGGAAGGTCGGCACCCGCCGGCGGTAGGGGTCGCCGCCCGGCGTCTGCGCGACCGAATCCGAGTTGGCGATGTTTTCCGAGATCACGCGCATGCGACCCGCCTGGGCGCGCAGTCCCGAGGCGGCAATGGCGAGCGATTTCACGAAGTCCATGGCTTTGTCTCCCCGATCCGTCAGCCTTTGCCGCTCGCGAGCTTGAACAGGCCGAGACTGCGGCTGTAGAGCTGCGTCGCGGCCTGGTAGTCCATCTGGTTCGCCGCCACCTTGAGCATCTCGTCCTCCAGGCTGACGGCGTTGCCCGCCGGCCTCACCTGGAACCTGTTGGGATCGCTGCGGAAGTCGCTTGGATCGCCGAGCGCGGCGAGATGAGCCGGATTGGTCCGAGCCAGGTCCAGCGGCGAGACGCCCGGCGCGGTGAGTTGGAACTTGGGCTCGACCAGGTCCTTGGGCCTGTAATCGGGCGTGTCGGCGTTCGCGACGTTTTCCGCCAGCACCTGTTGGCGTTGCTGATGCCATTGCATGCGCGTCCGCAGCATGGAGAGCAGCGGAAAGTCGGAAAGGGCCATGAAGCCTCCTCGGGCAGCGGCGTCTCGCGCTACTCGGCAGACTTTGCCCGGTGTATGGTTAATGCTTGGTAAACCGCCGCCACACGGCCCGCCCGTTCCATCCGCTGTTACCGATGAAGCGTTCTCCAACACGGGACTTGTGACGGAGGCCGCGTTCGGTGTTAATGATTCCTTCATGCATGGCGCGGCAAATCTTGCCGGTGCCGTTAACCATGTTGCGGGCCGGTGTGGGACGGGCCTGGACGGGGCGAAGACCGCGGGGAGTGTCAGATGTTGGACGCGCTGTTCGGCACGGAACTGTCGACGCCGGTCAAGTTCGCAATTGCATTCCCGATCATTCTCGCGCTGCTCGTCGGCTTCATCTATGCGGTGCGCCGCTTCGGTGTCGGCGCGCTCGGCAGCGCGGTGACGACGCGCGGTCGCCAGCCGCGCCTCGGCGTCACCGACGTCGCCATGGTCGGTGACGGCCGCCGCCGCCTCCTCCTCATCCGGCGCGACAATGTCGAGCACCTGATCATGACGGGCGGGCCGACCGACATCGTGATCGAGCAGAACATCGTGCGTGCGACCCCGGCGGTGCCGGTGCGCGAGACGCCGCCCGCGCGGGTGACGGCCGATGCGCTGCCGCGCGCGGTGCCGCTCGCCGAGAACGGCATGTGGCCGCTGCAACCCGAGCCGATCGTGCGTCCGCAGCGCGCCGCGGCGCCCCTGCCGGAGGACGACCGCGCCGATGCGCCGTGGGCGGCGCCGCCCGAGGCCGCGGCGCGGGCGCCCGAGCGGGAGAATGGGCGGGAGAACGGGCGGGAGATCACGCGAGAGAGCGCAAAGGAGAGCATGCGGGAGACGACGCGCGAAAGCATCAAGGACAATGTGGTGCGCGTGCAGACGTCCGATCGCCTGTCCGGTCTCGTGGCGGATCTGTCGCGCAATTTCGCCGAGGCCGAGCCGCCTTCGGCTCCGCCTCCGCGCCGCAACGGCGAGGCGCGGCGAACGGCGCCGCAGGCGGTCCCGTCGCTGTCTCCGAATGAAGAGCAGAACCTGGCCGAAATGGCCCAGCGGCTGGAATCCGTGCTGCAGCGCCCGCGATCCGCCGGCGAGCCCCCGGCGCCACCCTCCCCGCCGGCGGCGCGTCCCGACATCGCTGCCGTTCCGGCTGCGCCCCGGCCCGAGCCGGTTGTGAAGCCGGTGCCCAAGCCGGCCGTCAAGGTCGCCCCGAAGGCAGCCTTCGATAGCCTCGAACAGGAGATGGCGAGCTTGCTCGGCCGCCCCTCAGCCAAGACGTGACGCATGCGCCGACCGGCCGCTGCGTCCGTCTCGCGACGGTGGCGGCCGCGGTAGCGGTGGTCCTCGGATCGGTTGCGCCGGCCGGCGCTCAGGACATCAGCATCAATTTCGGCCAGGGCGGCGGCCTGACCGAGCGCGTCATCCAATTGATCGCGCTCCTCACCGTTCTCTCCCTCGCGCCCTCGATCCTGGTGATGGTGACCTCGTTCACCCGCATCGTGGTCGTGCTCTCGCTCCTGCGCACCGCGCTCGGCACTGCGACCGCGCCGCCCAATTCGGTGCTGATCTCGCTGGCGCTCTTCCTCACCGGGTTCGTCATGGCTCCGTCCTTCGAGCGGGCCTACGACGTCGGGGTCAAGCCGCTGATCAACAACCAGATCACGACCGAGCAGGCGTTCGAGCGCTCGGCCGGCCCGCTGCGCGCCTTCATGCTCAAGAACGTGCGCGAGAAGGATTTGCGGCTGTTCGTCGACATGGCCCACGAGGTGCAGCCGTCGACGCCGGAGGACATGTCGCTGCGCGTGCTGGTGCCGGCCTTCATGATCTCGGAGCTCAAGCGCGCCTTCGAGATCGGATTTCTGCTCTTTCTGCCCTTCCTGATCATCGACCTCGTGGTGGCCTCGGTGCTGATGTCGATGGGCATGATGATGCTGCCGCCCGTCGCCGTATCGCTGCCCTTCAAGCTGATCTTCTTCGTCCTGGTCGACGGATGGAGCCTGGTCGCGGGCAGCTTGGTGCAGAGCTACGGCACCTGATCCTCATTGCGCGGGCGGGCAGCGCGACGCAACGATCTCGACGCAAGCGGGATGCGCTTCGCATGGCTCGCAGTCACGCTTCCGCGTCAGCGCGCAGCCGTACGCGTCGGCGCCGCCAGGGCTCCGCTCCGGCGCGGGCTCGCCCTCGGCGCGCCGGATTGGGGGGCCGGCGTGGAGGCGGCGCTGGCGGGCATGAACGCGCCGGTCTCGGGATAGCGCGCACGCATCTCGCGCAGGAAGGCTTCGAGGGTGTCGGTGGCGGCGACGGCGCGGGCGATCCTGCGGAATTCCTGCGCATCCGCCGTATCCGGCGAGGTCAGCACCTGGAAGGCGTGGCGATCGGGTCCTTCCGCCATTTTGGCCGCATACTTGCCGACGAAGCGATCGAGTCCGAGCTTGTCCTCGCCGAGCGCATAGCCCATCGCGGCGCGCAAGATGTCGCTGCGCTCGGCGTCGTTGAGCGGCCGCCAGTCGCGCCAACGATCGCCGTAGAGAAGCTCGATCTGCTCGGCCGCCTCGCGCCAGCGCTTGGCCGACCACAGGATGTCCGAACGCAGCCGCGTCGCTTCGCGCCCCTCGATGTTGCCGATCACCTCGAGCGCGACGTCGGTGCGGCCGCTGTCGGACAAGGCGCGGGCCTCGATCAGCAGCCGCTGATTGCGCAGCTCCCGCGTCACCGTCGCCTGGCGCGTGGCGTTGAGCGTGAGCAGCGCCCGCTCCGGCTTGTGGTTCATCAGATAGACGACGGCAAGGCGGGTCGCGACTTGCGCGCGCGCCGCCCCCTGCAGGCGATGGTCGACCTGATGCTGCAGCAGCTCGGCCGCCTGGTCGAGCAAATCGACGGAGACCAGTCGGTCGGAGAGGCGGCGAATCATCTCATCGCCCCGCCGTCCGATCGGCGTGAGCTCGCGATAGTCGTAGAACAGGCTGAGCGCGTCGACTGCCGGCATGCCGTCGCCCTTGCCGGCCAGAAACAGCGAATCGAACGTCCCTGCCGCCTCTTCCTGAATGCGACGCGTGCGGTCGGAATTGGCATGCGCCTTGATTGCGGTGCGCATGACGTGGAAGGCGTCGCGGTAACGCGCCTCCTCCGTATAGAGACGTGCCAGAAGCTGCAGCGCCTCGATCTCGGTGTCGTCGCCGCGCCAGATCGTGGTGAGGGTCTCGAGATCGGAGATGACGTCGTCGCGCTTGAGATCGCCGAGGTGATAGCGCAGCGCCGTCTCGCGCAGGCGTCCCTGGGCCGCGTCCGGCCGATTGATCGAATCGGAGGCGGCGCGATACGCGGCGAGCGCGTCGTCGTTCTTGCCGAGCGCCTCGGCGAGCTTGCCTTGGAGCACCGAGACCGCCGGCGCAAGCGAGGAGGTGAGCCCGATCTGGTCGAATTCGTTCAGCTCGTTCGCCGCGGCGGCGAAGTCGCGCGCCTCGATCGAGGTGCGTAGCGCCTCCTCCAGCACCATCCGCTGCAGCTCGAGTGGCAGCGTCCCGAGCGACGTGTCGAGATCGCGGAATCCGTCCCGCGCCTCCGCCCATTTGCCCTGCTGCGTATAGGCCACCGCCCGCCAGATCTGCGCATCATGCTGATTGCCGATCAGCGGATTGGCGAGGTCGCGCAGGGCTTCCTCGCTGCGCAGCATCATGATGTTGGCGACTGCGCGCAGCACCAGGCCGATCGCCTCTTCCGCACCCGGATGCTCGCCGTTGAGCGCCACGTCGAGGACGCCCTTCGCTTCCTGGTACATGTCGCGCGCGAGATAGAAGCGCGCCAGCTCGAAGCGCGCAGCGGCACGCTTCGACTCCGGCGCAATCGCGGCAGCGTTGATGAGGTTCATCTGGCGCTCACGGAACGCCGCTTCCTGATCGAAGCCCCACAGCTGCGAATCGAACACCACGGGCCGATAGCCGGTGAGCTTGGCCCCTCCCGAATTGCCCGCCGACAACATCAGGCCGCCCGGTCGGCCGACGATGATCTTGTCGGCCGCGATCTCGACGGTGAGGTCGTCGGCAATGGGCTGGATCACCACGCCATGCGTCGATGCGAGCGCGCGAAATTCGACGAAATCCTGCTCCTTGAGCATGCCGCGCGCCGGCGCCGGCGCAGTGACAACGAACAGCGTGTCGCCCACCTCCGGGTCGGTCAGGCGGTAGACGGTGCGCGGACCGTCGAACGGAATGATCGCGGTTGAGCGCGCTCCGCCTGCCGTGTTGCGCACGATTGCGAGCGGCTGGGTCGCATCGAGCGCGATGTCGCCGATTTTCACGATCCAGGACGTCCCCTCCTGGGCGAAGCTCGCGAGCTGCGGCCGCTCCAGAATGATGCGCACGACCTGGCCGTCGCGCTCGGGCGTCACCGTCGCGGCGCGAATCTTTCCGGTCCCCGCCTTGGTCAGTGCCGTGACGTCGATCGCCTGTGGCGTGTCGAACACCATCCAGAGCGTCTCGGCACGGCGGAACACTGCTGCCGGCGTCGGCGCCTGGAACGGGAACGTCAGTTTGAGATTGTCGCCCTGATAACTGAGCCCCGCCGCAATTGGCGCATTCGGATTGGACGGCGCGGCGAGCTCGGCGCGGTGCTCTTGCTGCGCCGGCATGGGCGCCGCGGTCTGGAGAGGCGCGGTTGGCGGGGAAGGCACGGCGGAAGGCTTCGGCGCATCGGCCTGAGCCATGGCGGGCGGCGGCGCAGGCGCCGCGGCGGGCGGGACTGGCGGAGCGAGCGCCGCGCCGGGCGATGCCGGCGGGGCTGCGGGCTGGACGGCAGGAGGCGCGGCGAGCGCAGGCAAAAGCTGCGCGGCACGAGGCGCGACGGGCGCAGGCAAAGGCTGGCCGGCAGGAGGCGTTACGGCAAGAGGCGTTACGGCGAGAGGCGATACGCCAGGAGCCGTCGCCGGGAGAGGCATCGCGGCCGGACGCGGGGCGGCCGCAGGCGGAACGGCCGCAGGCATGGCGGCGGGAGGCGGGGCCGAAGGAGCCAGCGATGGTGCGGTGGGCGGCGGCGCCGGCACTGCGGCAGGCGCGACAGCCGCGGCGGCCGCTGGTTTGGCCACAGGGGCTGCTAGCGCATCGCCCCTTTGGGCGGGACTTGGGCCCGTCATGTCTTCACCGCCCGGGGGCCGTGCGGACGCGGCCGGCGGAATGACGGTAGCGCGGTTCGGGTTGGCGCCGATCGTCATGACATCGACAACGTAGTCGTTGTCCTCGCGGAAGCTGCGCACATCCACCTTGCCGATCAACGAGAACGTCACCGCGGTCGACTGATCGCCCGGCTTGCTTTCGATCGACTTGATCATCGGCGGCAACGGCGATTTGGCGTTCGCCAGATCGAGCTTCATCAATCGGCCGAACACCAGCGTCAGCTTGTCCCGGTCGCGCTCGGTCGTGATCGGCATCAGCTCCGGGAGCTCGAATACGTAGCGCGAAAACGTCGGCTGATGCGCGACCCTGACCGGAGTAAGGGCCATCTGGCGCTCGCGTGTGAGCAGCTCCTGCTCGCGCTGCTTCTTTTCCGCGATCCGCGTCCGCCGCACCAATTCCTCCACCACCTCCTGCGGCAGGGGCGGCGGCGCTCCGGTCCAGTCATCCGGCAGGAGGTCGACGAACAGCCGCTCGGCGACCATCGTCGTATGGAGCTGGACCTTGCGGCCGAGCGCCATTCGCACCGCCATTCCGTCGGGATCGCGGCGCGCCGCGTTGACGTAGCCCCGCGCCTCGGTCGGAAGCCGGTCGACGACAATACGGACAGGGGTCTTGAAGGACACGACGAGGATGCTGTTCGCCATCCGTACGTCGGCCTCGAGCTCCTCGTTGAAGCGGAAAACGAAGCGGGCAAAGCCGCCCCGCGTGTCGACCGAGATCTCGGCCGGAACCGGCTCGGCATGCGCTGCGCGCGGCGAATGCAAGACAAGCGCGGCGAGCGTGAGCAGTGCGAGGCCAAGCGCGCGCAGTCCGCCGCGGGCCCCCGAGCGCCCGCTGCCTTCCGTCGGTCCAATCCGGATGTGTGATCGTTCGCCCATGACGCGTTCTGCGCCGCTTTGCCTCGGGCGCACACGAGAACGCGCCTACGGTTTTCAGCCTAGGCATCGCGGTTTAACGCGGCGTTACCGCAAGCATTTGAAATCAATGCATTAGGAACTGGCTAACCTTACGCGGGCGATTTCTCCTTGTGCCATCGTGCCGGCGCTGCGATCGCTGCGGCGCAATGTTGTCGCACCGGCCCGATGCGGGTGGTATCGACGATCCAAATCGGGGAGATGCGTTCGCCGGCACCGCCTCAGCGCGGCTGCCCTTCGATCTTCGGCAGCTCGGCAGCCGGCGCCGCCGCGGTGGTGCCGATCGCCCTGCCGGCGAGCTCCACCGTCAGCCGCTGGGCCACCTCGGGCTGCATCTGTGCCATGATGTCGGCCATGATGCGCGGGTTGATCTGCGAGACCACCGCGATCAGCACCGGCATCTCCAGGCGATTGAAGATCTTGGCGGCGTCCTTGGGCTTCATGTTCTCGTACATGGCCACGAGACCCTTGAGCTGCGCCGCCTCGTTCTCCGCCTTTTTCTTGCTGCTGCCGCTGAGCTCCGACTCCAGGCCCTTGATCTCGTTGGCGCGGCTGTCCAGCCGCTTTTCCGCCGACTTGACCAGGCTCTCCCGAATCTCGAGCTCGCGCGCCCGCGCATCGAGCTCCTGGCGGCGCTCGCCCAGCCGCTCGAGCACGGCGCGCTCGCCGGCCGACGGGAGGCCATTGGGGCTGAGCGGGATGACGCCGCCGCTGCTGCTGCTGAGCGCCCCTTTGGGATCCGTCGCCTTGGCTTCCCCGGGCTTGGCTTCCGCCGGCTTGGCGTCGGATGGCTTGGCGTCCGCCGGCTTCGCATCGATGGGTTTCGGCTCCGCGGATCGGGCATCTGCGGGCTTCGGACTGGCCGGCTTGTTCGCCGGACCTGCGCCATCCTCGACCGGCTTGCTCTGGCCGGTCGTGCCGGCAGATTGGCCGGCGGCTCGCTTCTGGGCGTTCTGCTTCTCCGAATCGACCGAGCCGGTCACGTCGGGGAAATTGAACATGTCACGCGCCCAGGCGGTCTTGGGCCGCGGGTTGATCGCGATGGCGTTGTCGCTCGACAGCCGCCCTCCCCCCGGAACGCCGACGCGCACGACCTGTCCGCGCTGATCCCCGTCGTTGAAGTCCGTGAGCGCAAACCCGCCGTCGAGCACGAGGCCGAGAATCTTGAGGCCAAGCAGGCTGACGGTCGCCAACAGGACGACCGGGATCAGACGGAATTCGCGCAAAATGCGCATCACGCGGCCCGTCCGTCCAGTCGCGAGCGTGCGCGCTCCGCGAAGGCGTGCGCGGCCGCGACCAGCGCGCGCGGATCGGCGGTCGGCGCCACCGGAATCGGCTCGGGTCGGCTCGCGAGCACGATCTTGGTGAGGCGGTCGAGCACCTCCTCGCCCCCGGCGAGCTGGCGCTCCATGTCGGCGCAGAAGCGCTCGGCTGTGCGCAGGCGTTCGCCGAGATCCTGGTCGCATTCGCGCACGGTCACCTTGAGGCCGGCGATCGCCCGTTCGGCGATCTCGGTCGCGGTGATCAGCTCCGAGATCGTCGCCTTGAGCGACTGCTCATCGGCCTTGAGGCGCTTGAGCCGCTTGTTGAGAACGACACAGTAGCCGATCGTGACCAGGAGCAGGATCGCGACCAGGCTTTCGATGATCAATGCGAAGGCGTGGCTCACGGTCCCTCCATGCGGTTCGAGGTCTCGCCCGCCGTCTCGAACATGGCGAAGGTGGTACGCGGCTTGCGCAGGGGCTTGGCCACGCGCACCGCGACATGGTCGCCCACGCGGCCCATCCGCCCCTCGGTCAGGGTCACGTCGCCACAGCGCACGGTCACCAGAGCGTCGGGCTTGATGTCCAGGGTGAGCGTGTCGCCGACGTCGAGATCCATGAGCTGCTTGAGCGGCAGCTTCGCCTCGTAAAGGACGGCGTCGACCGCGATCTCCGCCTGGCCGATCTCGGTCGCGAGATGCCCCTCCCAGATCGGATCGCGACCGAACTTCTCGCCCATGAACATCTGCAGGAGGACGTCGCGGATCGGCTCGATCGTCGCATAGGGCAGCAGGAGTTCGATGTTGCCGCCCCGATCCTCCATGTCGATGCGCAGCCGCACCAGGATCGCTGCGTTGGCCGGCCGCGAGATGGCGGCGAAGCGCGGATTGGTCTCCAACCGGTCGATGTTGAACTTGACCGGCGACAGCGGCTTGAAGGCGAGCTCGGCGTCGGCGAGCACGACCTCGATCATGCGCTTGACCAGGCTGGTCTCGATCGTCGTGTAGGGCCTGCCCTCGATCCGGATCACCTGGGTGCCGCGCCGCCCGCCGAGCAGCACGTCGATCATCGAATAGATCAGGCTCGACTCGACCGTGAACAGCCCGAAATTGTCCCATTCCTCGGCCTTGAACACCGCGAGGATCGCGGGCAGCGGGATGGAATTGAGATAATCGCCGAATCGCACGGACGTGATCCGGTCGAGCGTGACCTCCACGTTGTCGGAGGTGAAGTTGCGCAGCGACGTCGTCATCAACCGGACCAGGCGGTCGAAGACGATTTCCAGCATCGGCAGGCGCTCGTAGGAGACCATCGCCGAATCGATGATCGCCCGGATGCCGGAATTCTCGCTGATCGACACGTCCGTCATGCTGAACCCGAGGAGGGTGTCGATTTCCTCCTGGTTCAGGATTCGCTCGGTTCCGCCCTTCGCGGCCGAGGCGAACTGGTTGCTGTCGTCGATCATCGCGGCCCATTGGGCCGCCATCTCCTCGCTGACGGCCTCGACCGGCGCCGCTGCGGCGGCAGCGCCGTCCGCCGGCTCGGAGGCCAGGGCCTCGCCCCATTCCGCGGCAAGTGCGTCTTGGTCGACTTGGTTCGCCATGGCGTTCAGTCCGTCACTGGACCACGATTTCCTTGAACAGCACGCCGTTGACCTTGCGCGGCGCGATGGCGGTGTTCACGCGCCGGGTGAGCTCTTCCTTCAGGCGATAGAGACCCGCTGAGCCATCGAGATCGGTTGGCCGCAGCTCGCGCAGATAGGTCTGGAAGGCATCCATGATGCGGGGCATCACCGGCTGAATCTGCTGCATCAGCGCCGGATCGGGCAGCTCGAGCACCAGCTTGATCTTGAGATACTGAGTGTGGTCGCTCCCCGCATTGGACAGGTTGACCAGCACCTCGGGCACGTCGAGAAATACGGCTGGCTTCGCCTCCGCCGCTGCGGGATGCGCATTGCCGTAGGGCCCGAGCATCAGATAGGCGGCCGTTCCGCCGCCGAGCACGAGAACGGCCCCTGCCGCCGCCATCGCGATGAGCTTCAGCGAGAATTTGCGGGTCTTCGCCTGGGCTCCGGCTTCGGCCGATTCGGCTGTTTCCGCCGAGGCCTCCGCTTCCTTGGCCTCCGCCTGAACCGCCTTTGCTTTCAGTGCCATCCTGTTCGCCTCAGGTCGCGCAGGTTGCATCCGCGCGGGGCCGCAGATCGATCCGAGGCACTCGTGACAAAGCCGGTGGCGCGCGACCCCCGCCGCCCTTTCCGGCACCGTACGGATGCAATGGTTAACGGCAACTTAAGAAAGACTAACGGGGTCTTGTTGACGCCTGCCGGGCTCGATCGTGGGCTGGGTCGGCGAGATCCACGTCGCGGGCATGCGGCCGAACCGGCGCGGTCGCCGGATCCTTAACGGACTCTGGCGGGCCGTCGGCATGCCAACCAGCCGTTAACGAATCGGTCCTAGCCTGCCGCGCAGAAGGCGAGCCATGTCACTGACCGTCTCGTTTTGGCAACAGAATCAGAACGCCCGCGCTGCGGCGGCGGCGGCCAATGATCAGATGGATGCCGCCAACGCGGCGGCGGCCAAGCTGTTCAGCGCCGGCACGAGCAGCACGCTGTCCGCGAGCGTCCTCACGGACCCGAGCAGCAATTCCAACTCGATCATCAATTCGTTCGGCCAGATCTTCCTGAACGCCTCGATGAACGCTGCCGTGCTCGCCGCCCAGGAGGGCAATGACCGGGTCAACGCGCAGACCGCAAAAATCAATACGAGCACCAAGAAGCCGGCCGGCGATCTGAGCAGCCAGGTGACGTTCCAGGGATCGCTCGGGATCAACTTCGGCTCGGCCGGCCCAGCGAACGGCGGCGCGTATCGCTTTGTCAGCGGGACGAATCTGGACGCGGCGTTCAAGGTCGCGTTCGGCAGCAAGATGTCGGAAGGGGAAGCGGTCGACAAGGTCTCGGTCGTGGGCAACACGATGACCGGCAGCACCTCCGGCCCGAACGCGCATGACGTGTTCACGCTCACGCTCATGCCGGACACCGGATTGTATACCTTCAAGCTGCTCGCGCCGATCGATCAGACGACCAAGAAAGGCTCTTATAACGCGGTCTACCTGCAGGGGCTGATGCAGGCGACGGACGCCAACGGGCATAAGATGGCGATGCCGACCGTCGAGATGGACGTGTATAACGACTACGGCTCGGTCAGCAATCAGGGCAACTGGGCGCTGCTGCACGAAGGTTCGCTCACCTACAACGCCCCGAACGGGATCAGCTCCAGCAGCACGAGCACGGCCACCTCGTCCAGCTCCGGCAGCACCTCGACGTCCGCCGCCGCCAAGAAGGCCTACACGCCGCCGACGGATCCGAAGACCCTGCACGGCTACACCACGTCGACGTCCGCCGCCCTCGGCGTGATCAACTCCGTGAACATCTTCAGCTGATCGGCCTCCGGGCCGTTTTCCTCCTCTCGCGATCGCTCTTTCATTTGGCCGCTGCCGCAACGGCGCGGAAAATTTTGCCGCACGCCGCGTCGCGGCGGCGGAAAGTGCCGGGTCGCAGCTCGGACTGATCGCGCAAACCACTGATTTTCCGGCATTCCTGCAGTTGGCACGGAGCCTGCTTAACCATCGGCGGCCCGCAGCTTGGGAGAGCAGCGGCCATGGCCGGTAGTCCCGTTTGGGAGAACGGGGCGCGGTCGCGCAAGGGGAGAAAACCGATGGAGAATGCTCTTCTCATCGGACTATCGCGCCAGATGGTTCTGTCGCGTCAGCTCGACGTCGTCGCGAACAACATCGCGAACCTCAATACGACCGGCTACAAGGCCGACAATTCGATGTTCGAGCAATTCCTGATGCCGGTGGCGCGGGAAAACCGGTTCAACGTTCCGGACCGGCAGCTCAATTTCGTCAACGATCGCGGCACCTGGCACAATTTCCAGCCGGGCGCATTGCAGCAGACCGGCAACCCGCTCGACATCGCGATCAAGGGCGACGGCTTCCTGGTGGTGCAGACGCCGGACGGCGAGCGCTACACCCGCAACGGCGCGCTGCAGGTCAACGCCCAGGGCCAGCTCGTCACCATGGACGGGTCGCCGGTGATGGGCGGCAGCGGACCGATCGTGCTGCAGGAGACCGACCGCGACATATCGATCTCGCCCGACGGCAGCGTCACGGTCGTCGAGGGCGCCGACACCCAGACCGAGTCGCAGCGCGGACGGATCAGGCTGGTGACTTTCGATGCTCCCCAGCAGCTGCAGAAGGAGGCCGGGACCCTGTTCTCAGCCCCCGACGGCGTCACGCCGACGCCCGACACACAATCGCAGGTCATGCAGGGCGTGACGGAAAAATCGAACGTGAACGGCGTGGTCGAGATGACGCGGCTGATCGAGATTTCGCGCGCCTACCAGCAGGTGGCGACTCTCCTTCAGCAGCAGAGCGATCTGCACAAGAACGCGATCCATGACCTCGCGAATGTTCCGAGCTGACGTGGGCTGAGATCCGGGAGATCGCGCGATGCGAGCACTCAACACTGCCGCCACCGGGATGATGGCCCAGGAGCTCAATGTCCAGGTCATCGCCAACAACATCGCCAACATGCGCACCACTGGCTACAAGCGCCAGCGCGCGGAATTCCAGGACATGCTCTACGAGCACGTCCGCCGCATCGGCACCCAGACCACCGACCAGGGCAATATCCTGCCTGTCGGCGTCGATCTCGGCTCCGGCGTGAAGACGGTCGGCACCCCGCGAATCATGACGCAAGGGACGCTGACGCAGACCGGCGGCGATCTCGACGTCGCGATCCGCGGCGAGGGATTTTTCAAGATCCTGATGCCCGACGGCACCTTCGCGTACACCCGCGACGGCTCGTTCCAGATGGACGCGCAGGGCCGCATCGTGACCGCCCAGGGCAATCTCGTTCAACCCGGCATCACCATCCCGCAGAACTCGAGCTCGCTCACGATCAACAGCCAGGGCCAGGTCTCGGTTGTCGTCTCCGGCAGCACGACCCCGACGATCCTGGGCCAGCTCACCCTCACGCGCTTCATCAACAAGGCTGGCCTGCTGCCGATCGGCGACAACCTGTTCACGGAGACCCCGGCCTCCGGAGCCCCGCAGGACGGGGTGCCCAACACCAACGGCATGGGCGACCTGCAGCAAGGCAATCTCGAGCAGGCGAATGTCGAGGCGGTCACCGAGATCTCCGACCTGATCGCCGCCCAGCGCGCCTACGAGATGAACTCCAAGGTCATCAGCGCGACCGACCAGATGCTGCAGTCGGTCGTAGGCCTGTACCGATGAGAAGGAGCGCGACCATGATGCGTGCGTTCGCCTTCGCGGCGCTTCTCGCCGCCGCGCCCGCCGCCGCTCGGGATGCCGGCCCGTTCGCGGCCACACCGACACTCAAGCGCGCCGTCACCGTCTCGTCCGAGATCGTGCGCATCGGCGACCTCGTCGACAATGCCGGCGCCGCCGCCGACACGCCCATCTTCCGCTCGCCCGACCTCGGCACCACAGGATCCGTGTCGGTGCAGCAGGTGCTCGATGTGCTCAAGGCGCATCACATGTATCTGATCGACACCGGGACGGTTTCTGCGGTCGAGGTCACCCGCGCCGGCCGGACGATCGACTTCTCCGATATCGATGCACGCATCGCCCGTGCATTCGCCGGCCGCTACGGCCTCGGCGAGGCCAAGGACCTCACCGTCACGCTGGACGTGCCGCCGCAGCCCGTCGTGGTGGACGCGTCCGCGACCGGCGATCTGGTGCTGCGCAGCGCCGTAGTCAGCCCGCTCTCCGGCCGCTTCGAAGTCACCTACGATCTGCCCGGCCCATCCGCCTCGCGCCGCCCGATGCGCTTCACCGGCACCGTGGTCGAGACGCTCGCCGTCGCGGTCACAACCCGCGCGCTTGCACCCGGCGCGACCGTCAGACCGTCCGACGTGGTGCTCGAGCGGCGGCCGAAAGCGCAAGCGGGCAGCGACACGGTCGGCGCGACCGCTGATGCGATCGGGCTTGCGCTTCGCATCCCGGTGCGCGCCGGACAGCCCCTGCGCCGCTCCGACCTCACCGTGCCGAAGATCGTGCATCGCGACGAAGAGATCACGCTCACCTACGAGGTGCCCGGCATCCTGCTCACCACGCGCGGCAAGGCGCTCGAGGGCGGCGCCGAAGGGGACGTGATCAGCGTGATCAATGTGGAATCGAAGCGCGCCATCCAGGGAATCGTCACCGGTCCGAGCCGCGTCGCCATCAAGGCGACGACGGCGCGAACGTCGCCCGATCTCGTCGCCGCGGCTGCGCCACGTACCGTAGCGTCACGTTGAGCATCAAGCGAGGTAAAATGTCCGCTGGTCATCCTGCACGTCCGAGTCTGAGGGCCCTCGCCGGGGTTGTGATGCTGTCGTCGCTGCTGTGCGGTTGCGCAGCCTTCGACCGCATCAGCAAGATCGGCGAGCAGCCCACGCTGTCGAAGATCGACAATCCCACCGCGCAGCCCGGCTACACGCCCGTGCAGATGCCCATGCCCGCCCCGCAGCCGGCGGTCTACAATCCCAATTCGCTCTGGCGCAACGGCTCGCGCGCCTTCTTCAAGGATCAGCGCGCGCGCCAGGTGGGCGATATCCTCACCGTGCTGGTCAACATCACCGACAAGGCGGCGATCGCCAACGAGACCCAGCGCAGCCGCACCAATACCCAGGACTCCGGCATCACCGCATATCCCGGCTCCAAGACGGCGGCTGCGAGCGCGGCGTTTCCCGGGCGCATCCTCACGACGGACTCAAGCCTGGCGAATGACGGCAAGGGTTCCGTCAACCGCCAGGAAGCATTGCAGACGAACGTCGCCGCAGTCGTGACCCAGGTGCTGCCGAACGGCAACCTGGTGGTCGAAGGCAAGCAGGAGATCCGCGTCAATTTCGAGATGCGCGAGCTGAAAGTCGCCGGCATCGTGCGTCCGGAGGACATCCAGAGCGACAATACGATCGACTCGAGCAAGATCGCTGAGGCCCGGATCGCCTACGGCGGCCGCGGCCAGATCACGGATGTTCAGCAGCCACGCTACGGGGACCAGCTCACCGACATCATTCTCCCGTTCTGACGGGTCGGGAAACGGACAGCGGCACGAGATGAGGACCGGAGCTGCTGATGCCTGATCGCTGACCTTGATTGTGGGCTCCCCGCCGTTCCCGAAACCCGGGTCGGGACGGCGTAACGAAGCGGCCTTCGGCGCCTCCCCCGCCGGAGGCCGCTCTCGTTTTGCAATCCAAAGCGATCGTCAGAGCAGCGCGCAGCGCTTCACGATTCGCCAGACCTGCGGGCGCGCGCGATCGTCGCGATAAATTCGCTCCCACCGCAAATCGATTCGTTTGATCGGCGCGACGCCGGCGATCTCAATCGTCGCGATAGACTCTTTCGCGCCGCTCGTGCCGCTCCTGCGCCTCGATCGAGAGGGTCGCGATCGGCCGCGCTTCGAGCCGCTTGAGGGAAATCGGCTCGCCGGTTTCCTCGCAGTAGCCGTAGGTGCCGTCCTCGATCCGCTGGAGGGCCGCATCGATCTTGGCGATGAGCTTGCGCTGCCGGTCGCGGGCCCGCAGCTCGATGGCGCGATCGGTTTCCGAGGAGGCGCGATCGGCGAGGTCCGGGTGGTTCTGATTCTCGTCCTGCAGGTGCTGAAGGGTATCGCGGGCTTCCTTCAGGATTTCTTCGCGCCAGGCGAGCAGCTTGTGGCGGAAATACTCCCGCTGGCGGTCGTTCATGAACGGCTCTTTTTCGGTCGGCCGATAGCTTTTTTCCTTGATGTCCGCGCGCATGCACTTCCACTCCGTGCATTAATCCCCTGGGCGAGCCCGGCTCGCGGGCGGGGTTTATACCGACCGGGCCGGGCTGCGACAATGGTCGCACGAGGGAATTACTTGTGCATCGCAACGGAACCGTGACTGCCGGTGCGCCGCGGCCACAGAGGGCGGCTCAGCCCGCCTGGGCGCTCTCAACCTTGGCGAGTTCCACCTCGACCCGTAGGTCGATCTCGGCCAGGACCTGGTCGACCCGCGGGTCTCCGGAGAGGTCCTTGAGGCCGGCAGCCGCGCTCTTGAGCCTGAGCAGCAAGGCCGGATCGAGCCGGCCCGACAACAGTCCGAGCTTCATTTCGTCCAGGAGGTCGAGGGCGGAATGCCCCCGCTTGACCGCGCGACGGCGACGCTCCTCCGGGGTCTCGACGATCCCGGCCGCTTCCACACCCTGCAGGGCGAGCAGCGCGTCGATTCCGCCGAGCGTGCGCGTGCCGGCGGATCCGGCCGGCGCTGTCGCCGCTTCGCCCGATGGCAGGTTGAATGCGCCTGCGCCGGGGCGGCGCGCTGCCGGGCCCGTCGTGGTGGGGGCAGCCGGCCCTGTCGGTCCCGAAATGCGCATGGCGATTCGCCTCTCGCGCGGCCCACGGCCGCGATCGGCGGAGGCTCCTCCCTCAATGGTTAAGGACCGGTAAATGCCCGGCAAAATTTGCCGCATGCGGCAAGCCGTTCCCCTCGCCGGAGCGGGCGGGTCCACGGGGAACTCGAAGAAGGTCTTTCAAATCAAAGGGGTACCGGATCAGCAGACTGGCACGCCGCTCGCATGGCGCTGCGCAGTCCGACCTCATCGGGGAGAATGGGATGACGAGGACACCGATGCTCGCGCTCGCCGCCCTCGCGGCAGCGTGCGTGATGACAGGCATGGCGCAGCCGGCGCACGCAGCTTCGCGGGTCAAGGACCTCGCGAACATCGAGGGCGTGCGCCAGAACCAGCTGCTCGGCTACGGCCTCGTTGTCGGCCTCACTGGCACCGGCGACACCATCAACAATTCGCCGTTCACCAAGCAGTCGCTGACCGCCATGCTCGAGCGGCTCGGCGTCAACATCCGCGGCCAGACGCTGCGCACCGGCAATGTCGCCGCCGTGATGGTGACGTCCAATCTGCCGGCCTTCTCGACCCAGGGCACGCGAATCGATGTGACGGTATCGGCGCTCGGCGATGCGAAAAGCCTTCAAGGCGGGACCCTCCTCGTCACCCCGCTGCTCGGCGCCGATGGCAATGTCTACGCGGTCGCCCAGGGCTCGCTCGCCATCGGCGGGTTCCAGGCGGAAGGCAACGCCGCCAAGATCGTGCGCGGCGTGCCGACCGTCGGCCGCATCGCCAATGGGGCAATCATCGAGCGCGAGATCGACTTCGCGCTCAACCGTCTCAACCAGGTTCGCCTCGCCCTGCGCAACGCCGACTTCACCACCGCCAAGCGCATCGCGACGGCCATCAACGACTTCATCGGCGCCGCGACCGCCGAGCCGCTCGACCCCTCGACCGTGCAGCTCACGGTCCCGCAGCAGTACCAGGGCAACGCGGTCGCGCTGCTGACCGAGATCGAGCAGCTGCAGATCGAGCCCGACCTTCCCGCCAAGATCGTGATCGACGAGCGATCGGGAATCATCGTCATGGGCCGCGACGTGCGGGTATCGATGGTCGCGGTCGCGCAGGGCAATCTCACGGTGACGATCTCCGAGGCGCCGCAAGTGAGTCAGCCGGCGCCGGCCTCGCGCGGCCGCACCGTCACGGTCCCGCGCAGCCGGGTCGGCGTGCAGGAGGATGGCCGCAAGCTCGCGGTCGTCAACGAGGGCGTCTCGCTGCAGCAACTCGTTGATGGGCTCAACGCGCTCGGCATCGGGCCGCGCGATCTGATCGCCATCCTGCAGGCCATCAAGGCTTCCGGCGCCATCCAGGCCGACATCGAGGTGATGTGATGACGCCCTCCCTCTCCGCCCTCGCCCCCAGGACCGGCGCGCTCGCGAGCGACCCGCTCGCCGCCGCCGGCCCGAAGACCCCGCAACAGGCGCGAATGTGGGCGCAGGCGCAGGACTTCGAGGTGCAATTCGTCAACTCGATGTTCCAGCAGATGTACACCGGGATCGAAGGCGACGGGCCGTTCGGCAACAGCACCGGCGTCGGGCCGTGGCGTTCGTTCCTCACCGACGAATACGCCAAGAGCTTCGTCAAATCGGGCGGCATCGGAATCGCCGCCGACGTCTACCGCTCGCTGCTCGCGCACCAGGAAGCACGCACCCCGGGATCTTGAGATGACGACACCGAACGACGAACCAATGCAGCCCACCCTCACGCGCGTGATCGACAATCAGGCCGAAGCGCAACGGGTGATCGGCCATCTGAGCGACGTGATGGACGCGCTCATCCGCATTGTCGAAGAGGAAACCAAGCTCGTCCGCGCCGGACGACTCACCGAGGTCGCGCGACTGCGGCCCGAGAAGACCGATCTGGCGCGGCGCTATCTCGCCGACACTGCGCGGCTGCAGGCGAGCCAGGCCTATCTCGCAAAGGCCGTGCCGGGCGTGCTGCGGGTCTTGCGCGAGCGCCACACCACGTTCCGCAACATGCTTCAGATCAATCTGACGGTGCTCGCCACCGCGCACGCGGTCGCGGAAGGCATCATTCGTGGCGTGTCGGAGGAGATCAACCGGAAATCGACGCCACAGACCTACGGCGCGTCCGGGCGAAAAAGCGCGGCGTACGCCGGGCGCGCGCAGCCGCTCGCAGTCAGTCGCGTGCTATAACGTGAGCGCGGATTGATTCGTGCTCGGTCGAGTTTCATCACACGAACGGCCCCATGTCGAACAAGAACCGATCCCAAGCCAAAAACTCCGGCGCAGTCATCACGAAGAGGCGAGAATCCTTACCGCCGCCGTCGAAGGCGGCCGACATGCAATCCACGTTCGACCAGGCGCTCGCTTTTCATCGCGCCGGGCTGCTGGTCGAGGCCGAGGCCCAGTATCGAAGGGTGCTCGAGGCCTATCCGAAGAGCTTCGATTGCCGGCACCTCCTCGGCGTGATCTCGTACCAACGCGGCAACTATGCGGACGCGATGGAGCAGATCGACGCGGCGCTGAGGATCAATGCCGGCATCGCCGACGCGCATTTCAACCGCGGGAATGTGCTGAAGAGGCTCAAACGGCTCGACGAGGCGCTCGCGAGCTACGACCGCGCCGCGGAGCTGCGGCCCGACGACCCGCTCATTCTCAACAGCCGCGGCACCGTGCTGCGGGAGCTTGACCGGTTCACGGACGCCATCGCCGACTTCGACGCTGCGATCCGACTCAAGCCGGATTTCACCGAAGCCTTCAATAACCGCGGCAATACGCTCAAGGACTTGGAACGGTACACCGAGGCGCTGGCGGACTACGACCAGGCGATCGCCCTCAAGCCCGACAACGCCGACGCATACAACAATCGCGGCAACTCGTACAAAGAGCTTGAACAATATCATCAGGCGCTTGCCGATTACGACAAGGCGATCGCCCTGCAGCCGGCCTATCCGGAAGCGTTTTACAATCGCGGCACGACCGCCTTCGAGCTTCGGCAATTCGATACGGCGATGGCGGACTTCGACCGGGCAATCGCGCTCAGGCCCAATTACGCCGAGGCACTCTATAATCGCGGCACGACGTCGATGGAGCTCCGCCGCATCGACGATGCGCTGACGGACTTCGCACGGGTCATCGCACTCAATCCCGAGCACCCCAACGTGCTGTGGAACCGGTCGATCTGCAATCTGCTGCTCGGGCGTTGTCGCGAGGCTTGGACCGACTACGAACGCCGCATCAACACCGACGAAGCATTGCTGCCCTGGGAGAATTGCGGTCGCCCGCAGTGGACTGGCGGAGGCGACATCGGTGGCAAGACGGTGCTGCTGCATTCCGAGCAGGGCTTCGGCGACACGATCATGGCGGCACGCTATGTGCGTCGCGTCGCCGAACTGGGCGCGAATATCATTCTTGGTGTACCGCGGGCGCTCGCATCCCTCATGGATCAGATCGAGGGCATCAGGGTCGTGACCGAAGCCGGAGGGCTGCCGCCCTTCGATCTGCATTGCCCGCTGATGAGCCTTCCGCGGGCGTTCGATACCACGTTGGACACCATTCCGACCGAAATACCCTACTTGCGCGCGCCGGCGGCGCATCTCGAGAAATGGCGCCCGCGGCTGCCGCAAACCAGTGCTCTGAAGGTCGGCATCAACTGGGCGGGCAACTCGGAATTCAAGCGCGACCAGGCACGCTCGATCGGGCTGCGCCGCATGCTGCCACTGCTCGCGTCCGCCGACGTCCAGTTCTTCAGTTTGCAAAAGGACCTGCGTGCGGGCGATGCAGAAATCCTGCAAAGTCATCCGCAAATTACAGTGCTCGGCCCGGAAATCGAGACCTTCGCCGATTCCGCCGCGATCATTTCGCTCCTGGACCTAGTGATCTCGAGCGATACGTCGGTGGTTCATCTTGCTGGCGCGCTCGGCAAGCCGGTCTGGGTGCTGCTCCAGTTCGTGCCGGATTGGCGCTGGCTGCTCGACTGCGAGGACAGCCCCTGGTACCCGACCGCGCGACTCTTTCGGCAGGAGCGGATCGACGACTGGACTGGGGTTGTCGAGAAGGCAACCGAGGAGTTAAAGCGCCTCGCCTGAGCCAACCGCAGGCCGGCCGAACGCGGACTCGCGCGGCCTGCGGTCTCTTACATTTTTGTTAAAATTGCGCGCTTTTCCACCCCAACCTATTAGTCATATTCCCTAAGGGAAACTTAAGACCGGATTTCTAGACTTGTTGCGAAACCCTGGAGAGGGTTTTGACGATGAGAGGTCGCATCACGGCAGAAGCGCCATGAGCCCTGTCAGCACCATAGGCCCCGCGGCCGGTGTACCCCCGCTGGTCCCCAACCGCCCCGCACCGGCTCCGGTCGCGGAAGCGGTGGCGACTGACCTGGCGCCGGAGAAGGCTGTCAGCGCGGCCAATACAAGCCTGGCGCCGCGCAACGACACGTCGACCTCGTCGGAATTGTATCAGCGCACGGTGATCCTCGATCCGGCCACCCAGGAGCTCGTGTTCCGGACCATCGACGTGCGCTCCCGCCAGGTCGTCCGCCAGACGCCCGAGCAGGCCGTCCTGCGGATGCAGGCCTATGCGCATGCGCTCGATCAGGGCAAGAGCACCACCGAAGCGCTGATGCTGGCGAATCTCGAAATCTGATCGCGGAACATCCGCCATTCCCGTTCGAGATGCTTGCTCCCGCGTCAATTTTCGCGGTTAGCGAAGGATTAACATCGAGACGCCCCGCCGCGGCCGATACATTATATTAGCCTAATCTCATATACGTTTGATTAACCACGTTTATTTACCGGCCATTACTTCGACGCGTGTCATGAAAATACCTGTCGACCCATGCGGTCGGCCCCGATCCCGATGGATCGGGCCGCTAAACCCGCCAGTACGGCGTTAAGACCAGAAAGGTTCTACCATGTCTTCTTCCGTTACCCTCTCGGCAGGCGTCCGCCAAAACCTGCTGTCGCTGCAGCAGACCACCCAGCTGCAGAGCCAAACCCAACAGCGGCTTGCGACTGGTAAGAAGGTCAACTCCGCTCTCGACAATCCGACGAACTACTTCACCGCGGCGTCGCTCTCGGCACGCGCCGGTGAGCTCACCAACCTCCTCGACTCGATGACCAATGGCGTGAACACGCTCAAGGCCGCGGATAACGGCCTGACGTCGATCACGACGACCATCCAGTCGATGCAAGCGACCGTGACTCAGGCCCGCCAGGACGCCTCCTGGCAGAGCTCGAGCTACACCCTCGACACCACCATCAGCACCACCGCCTCGAAGTTCATCTCGTTCCAGGGTGGTGCGGTTGGCGGCACGGCGATCAGCGTCGCCTTGAACGACCAGGAGACCATCACCGGCGGCTTCACCGCGGCAACCAGCAAGGCCACGCAGGCCGGCAACCTGACCATCCAGGCGGCCGACATCAACGGCGGCGTTGCGGTGACCGTTGCGGTGACGACCAACGATACCGGCTCCACGATCGCCGCCAACATCAACACGGCGGTCGGCTACACGCTGGCGGCCGCCAGCGGCACCGGCAAGATCACATTGACGGATGCCGGTCCGAACACGATCACCCTCGGTGACAGCACCGGCGGCACCACCCTCACGGGCGCTGGCTTCTCGAGCACGGCCACGACCTCGGCGGTGGGCCCCGGCGCGGTTGAGACCGTCGACCAGATCGCGGCGGCGATCAACGCCAATACCTCGCTCTCGGGCAAGGTGAAGGCGTCGAACAACGCCGGTCAGCTGCAGATCACCAACTTGTCGATCAGCTCGCTGACGGTCACCGGTATCAACAGCTCGGGCGGCAAGCTCGACGGCAGCGCCGGCACCTCCACGATCGGCGGCAACACCACCCGCGCCAACCTGGTCACTCAGTTCAACCAGCTGAAGGACCAGCTCGACAAGACCGCTCAGGACTCGAGCTTCAACGGCATCAACCTCCTGACCGGCGACCAGCTCAAGCTGTTCTTCAACGAGAACTCCACCAGCTCGCTGACCATCCAGTCGACCAACACGGCTGGCGTGAACAGCTCGACCCTGAGCATCAGCACGGCGACCAACACCGAGTTCCAGAGCAACACGTCCCTGGACTCGCGGTTGCAGACCCTGCAGACGGCCGTCACGACCGTGGCCAGCCAGGCCTCGGCCTTCGGTAACAACCTGTCGATCGTGCAGAACCGGCAGGACTTCACCAACAACATGGTCAACACGCTGCAGACCGGCGCCGACGGGCTTACGCTCGCCGACACCAACCTGGAAGGCGCGAACATGCTCGCCTTGCAGACCCGCCAGCAGCTGTCGATTCAGGCCTTGTCGCTTGCCTCGCAGGCGAACCAGGCAGTGCTGCGTCTGTTCGGCTAATCCCGAACAGCGGTTACTTACTCGGCGGCGGGGCTTCGGCCCCGCCGTTTTTTTTGCCAACGGTCGGGACGCGTCGCGGTACGCGCGGCCATGGCGCAGGCGCGAAAGGCTCCAACGATCTGCGGTCGCCGAGCTGCTCGAGTGGGGGGAGCGCGCGCCGCATGCCAGCGGCTCAGCGCGATCAGCAAAGCCGGCATGAAGCCTGTTTCAGGCTTGCATAAGAACTGACTCGCGGAAATTCGCCCCGGTCGGAATGGCAGGCCAGCCGAGCGAGCTAGGCGCTCGACAGCATCCGCGTCCGTCGCGGGAGCGGCGAGAGACCGCGCCTTTTGCGATCTTCGAATTGCTCGAGCCAGTCGCAAAGGCTCGGCAGGAAATCGCGGTCGTCCTGGCGAAAGAAGAGGATATTGCCGAACAGCGGCATGCCGGCCGGCAGGCCAGGAATCGCGTCGATCCCGATCGCCAGCAGACCGGTGCGCCAGTCATGACGCGCGAGATCGCCGAGCGGTCGCAGGCAGAGCACACAAGCGCCATAGCCTCGGCCTGTCATCCGGCGCAGCACCCCCTCGACCGCAACGCGATCCTGTCCGGAAAACTGCTCGCCGAACTCGACCATGACGAGGCGCGGCGCGATCCGGCCGAAATCGATTCCGTCGAGGATCGCGAAGTCGTGGCCCTCGGCGTCGATCTTGACAAAATCCACGTCAAACAGGCCGTTGCGGACGATATACGGCGCCAGGGCGAGCGCGCGCACGTCGATGGTGGCGAGGTCGGCGGCAAAGGGCGAGCGCGACATCCCCGACAGGCCGGGAGCGCCAGCGATGTGAAACAGCACGCTGCCGTCGCAATCGGCCGTCACAGCGGTGTGCTCGATCCGCACCTGGCCGGGATGCGCCTCGGCGAGCGACGCAAGGCTCGGATGGCAGCGCTGGTCGGGCTCGAACATGACGGCCTGCCAGCCTTCAGCGAGGAATGGGCTGGTCATGGCGCCGACGCAGGCGCCGACGTCGATCAGGCGCCGGCTGCCTCCGTGACGCAGATAAGGCAGAACGATCTGCAGCACGAGGTCGCGGTCGGTGAAGGATCCGAGCTCCTCGGCGGCTTCCGGGACCACCGTTGCGATGCGCTGCGCGAGTGCCGAGGGCGCCATCGTGCGCAGGTTTTCGGCCCGCAGATTCCATGTGTTCAGAACGCTCTCGAGCGCTGGCATGAGCATGGCTGCGAATGCAGCAGTGTCGGTCAGCCTGAGGCCAGCCCGTCGACAGCGATCGACGCGGGCGCGCTGAGCGCTCCGCTCCGCAATGTCCCGTCCGAGCGCGACCGCGCGCTCGACATAGCTCGCCGCGTCGTGAACCGCCCAATCGCCGAGCCCCGCGTCCTCCAAGATTGCCGTGCTGTGGCGGGACCGACAGACCGCGCCGCTGCGCGCGACCACTGGCAGGCCGACGGTGAGCGCATCGTAGATCGAGCACGCGCCGGAGAACGGGAACGCGTCGAGATAGACGTCGGCGGTCTCCATGACGCGATGGAGATGAGCGATGGTCGGGACTGCGGGGTGGATGAGGAGCCGGTTGGTGGCCACGCCCGCCGCTGCAGCCTGACGGCGCAGACGCTCGTGAAACGACACCACCGGATAGGCGTTCGACCAGTTGGGATTGAACGGCATCAGCATGAGGTAGCTGTTCGGAACGCGCGCCAGGATCCGCAGCCATTGCTCGCTGAGTTCCGGCAAGATCTTGTAAAAATTCGCCGCCGAGAAGAAGACGACCGCATCGGCGGGAATGTTGTGCGCGGATCGCACAATCGTGCCGGGCTCGGCGAGCCCCTCGAGCACATACTGGAACGGGTAGCAGTTGATGGCCCGCGGCATGAGGACGAGATGCTCGGTGTGATGCTCAGGCGAATCCTCGGTTTCATTGGGGATCCCCGAAAGCATCACGTCCATGTTGCGCAGCCCTGTGGTGACCGGCGAGACCCCCGTCGTCGCCTGGATGGGAGCGACGCGATGGACGGCTACCTGGGTCAGCGGGTGCACACGGGCGGTTAAGTTCGCGCAAAACAGCGCCAAGTCCAGATTCTCATTCCGCAACTGCGCGACGGCCACGGAGGGGCTGGTCGCCAACTGGACATAGGTCTCGGCCGCGGCGCGGCACAGCGCCCCGATCCTGCCGCTTGGCGCGTTCATGCTGTAGAGACGCACATCGAAACGCCGGCGGTCGAGCCGTTCCATGTAGGCGGCGAGCAGGGAACTCTCCGTCCCGTCGGTCACGCCCAACGAGATGAATCCGATCCGCGGCCGGTCCCTGCACGGCTTTGCCACGCGCAGTTGGTCTATGACGGTGCCGCCGCGCTGGACGAGATGCTCGACGATTGCCGCGCGCGAGCGCATCAGTCCGCGCAAGTTGAGCTCGTTGAAATAGGCCTGCAAGAACGCCGACGTGGCGAAGAATGCATTGGCGATGTCGTCGACAGGCTCGGTCGTCGTGCGTAGATGCTCCTCGATCTGCTCGCAGACCCGCTGCAGATACTCGGCGAATTTTTCCGCCTCCCCATTTCGGGCGAAGCCTGGTGGCAGTTGCAGCAGCAGCAAAAGCCACGCCGCGTGCAGCGCCCGTGGAAACGCCGTCAGGGGCAGCAGCACATCCAACTCGAACGGATGACACGCCAGGAGAGCGGCAGCGAAGGCGCAAGCCGCGATTCTGTCCGAAGATGCCGAGGTCAATGCGCTTTGCGAACGCGCGAAAAGATGCTCCTCCGCCGTGCTTCTCGGGAAGGTGAGCACCCCGCTCGTATGGCAGGAGCCGACGATCGCATTCAGACTGTCCGCGAGCGCCGGCCCGAGCGGCCCCGTTAACGCGAGTAGCGATTCGACAGCCTGCGCACGAACTGCTCTGAGGCGATCCAGGCTCGCCCCATCGTTGGCCTTTGCAAGCACGGCCGCAGCATCCGAAATCGCGGCCGCAGCTCGTTGGAGCGCTTCCACATCGTTCCATTCCGCGCCGCCCGAGATGCCTGCGTCGGCTTGCATTTGGATGCTTGTGGCCGCCGAAGCCGGCTTGTTCATGCGACGACGTCCAGGGTCGGGAGCGGGAAGACAAGCTTGCCGCCGCGCGCCCTGAACTCCGATTCACGAGCGATGATGGCGTCTCGAAAATGCCACGGCAGCACGAGAAAGTAGCCCGGATTCATTTGGCGAGCCTGCTGTTCGGGAATGATCGGGATCAAGGTTCCGGGCGTGAAGCGATCGAATTTGTCCTCGTTGACTTCGGCGATACACGGCATCATGTCGGGTGTGATGCCGCAGAACTGGAGCAACACATTGCCTTTCGTGGAGGCGCCGTAGCCGATGACCGTCTTGTTTTCGCGCTTTGCCTGGGCGAAGAACGCCAGCAGGCGCGTGCGGCTCGCGAGGACCCGCTGCCAGAACTCCTCGAACGGCTTCCGCGTGTCGAGCCCGAGTGCAGTTTCGGCTGCGCGCATCCGATCCACTACGGCGCTGTTGGCCGCAAATCGACTTTGCCGCTTTGCGACCGTAACCGCGAAGCTCCCGCCATTGGTTCCGTTGAGCTCGATGTCGATGATGCGCAGCCCCGCGCGCCGAATCAGCCATTCGATCTGGCGCAATGCGTAGTATTCGATGTGCTCGTGACAGGCGGTGTCATAGGAATTGGTGCGCAGCATCGACGGCAGATAGCTCTGCTCGAGATGCCACACGCCGTCATCTGCGAGGATCGAGGCCACATCGTCGACGAATCCCTGCGGATGCTCGAGATCGTAGAACATGGCAATCGACGTAATGATCATGGCCTTCCGGTCGCCGAAAAAACGGCGGTACGCGCCGGCGGAGAAGAAGTCGACGATCAGCTCGATGTCCGGCCGATAGTATTTGGCGAATTTCCGGGCACTCGGATCGATACCCACCAGGGTCAGACCTTTGTCCGGGTAGCGCCCCAGCAATGTTCCGTCGTTGCTGCCGATATCGAGAATGAGGTCGCCGGTGCGGAGCGCGACGCGATCCTGCAACGCGTCGACCTTGCGATGCAGATGCGCGACCATCGATCGGTTCAATCCGGATCGATATCCGTAGCTGGCACCGTACATCGCCTCTGCGGCGAAGCTGTGTCGCATCTGGACGAGACCGCAGAAGGTGCGCGGATCATCCCCCATGCACTTCACCAGCTGCACCGGCCCCCGGCCGGGCGTCGGCGAAGTCAAGGAAGGAAAGACGCCGGTGAGATACTGCTCACCGAGATCGAATAGCGGAACAAGGTTGGGATTTCCGCAGCATCGGCACCGCCGTACTTCGCGAAAGTCCGCTTCCTTGCCTTTCGCAGCGCTCAGACCCTCTCGGTTGGACTCCGGAAGCGGACTTCTTTGCGCGCCGCGTTCAGACATTCCCATCAGAAACGGCCCTATCGCTTTCGCGCTTGTCAGCGCAGGCACGCGCTCGGTCCAGACACGGATCCACGATCACACCAGCGGGGAAAAGCCACAGAGGGCGGAGCTGCCGTCCGGGAGGCGCGGTATCGCCGAACAGACTCGCCACGCGTTGCGGCGCCGCTTTCCGGCCGATCCTTCCTGAAGATGGTTAAGAGTTCACTAACGGAACTACAAACCTCGCATTCCTCGCGACTTCGGGAACATCCCGCGTCGCCCGGCGTGCGTGCTCATCGGACGCGGCGGACCTTCTCGAAGGTTCGTATCCGGAGAGGAGAATAATTCCCGATGGCGTCCGGCAAGGCGGCCGAGAAGAACCGAACGAAATGCGAGTTGCGGATGAAGCCGTCGCGGCCGGCGGCCATGAGCGCCACGTCGTGCAGAACGCGCGTCACGAAATAATGCGTCGAGAGCAGATTTTCGCGAATTCCCGCCTTTGCCAAATCGAGAGCGCGCAAGGCTTTGTGTTCGAAGAAATCATCGGGCAAATACATGTTGTGCGGAACCGGCTTTATCTCGGTCAGACCGAACTCGGCCCGGGCATCGTTCAATAGTCGCTGCCCCGAGGCAAACGCCTCGATGAACAGGAGCGCCCCGCCCGGTTTGACCAGGCCGACGATGGTCTCGAGCCCCGCCCGCTGATGCTCGATATCCAGGAGATTGATGAGGACGCGCTGACAGACGAGAACATCCACGGAGCCCTTTGCCAGCGCAATCGAATCCACATCTCGCAAATCGCCCGACAGGATTTTCGCCGAGCGTATGCCTGCAAGCTGCCGTTCGGCCAGGGACCGCAGGTTGTCGTTGAACTCGATGCCGACGAAGCGATGACCCGGTAGAGCCGTGGCGAGACGGCTGAGCGTGTAGCCGTTGCCGCATCCGACGTCTGCGATGAGAAGCTTCTTTCCGGCAGTTCCGCGAGCCTTGCGTCCGCGCGCGACCGTCTCGACGAACCGGAGAATCGTCTCGCTTTCCTTCGATCGCGTGATCTCATCCGGCATGGTGCTGCTGGGCGCGATTCCGTGCTCGGCCGCAGCCTTGTCATAATGACGGCTGACGATCGGATCGTAGTCGGGAGTCGTTCTCACACCTGTTTTCCTCGTTCGGGGAATCGCTTCATCCGGCCGACGATGCGGCAACCCGGCGCGCCCGCCACGGCACAGACTTGATGGCTGCGGCCACGCGCTCGATCTCTCCATCGGTCATTGTGGTGTACGTCGGCAGGTTGATCCCCATGTCGCATAGCCGATTCGTCGTCGGACATCGCGTGTTCCGTCTGCGCGAGCCCTCGCTGAACGGCGGGAGGCTGTGTACCGGAATGAAGAATGGCCGCGACTCGATCTGTTCGCTGGCAAGCTTCGCCATCAGTTGTTCGCGCGTAGCACCGAACTCCGCCGGATCGACGGTGATCGAGAACAGCCAGGGGGACAGCGTGGCCCACGGCGCCACCGGACGGAAGCCGACGCCTGGAACGTCTCTCAGCAGGTCGTGATAAGCGCGAAAAATCGCGGCGCGCCGCTCGAGAAAGTGCCGGTGGCGTTCCATCTGCGCACATAGCAGGCCGGCGGCGATATTCGTGAGACGATAGTTGTAGCCGCTGACCGGGAAGAAGAAGCGGCGATCCGGGTCCATCCCGTGGCTGTAGATCATCCGGATGAACGCTTCTGCCGTCTCGTCGTTGAGCGTGATTGCCCCGCCTTCACCGGAGGTGAAGACCTTGGTCACGTGAAACGAGAAGGTGGTGATCCGCGCAAGACCACCGACCGGCCGGCCCTTGTATCTCGCCAGGGCCGCTTCGGCGGCGTCTTCCACCACCCACAGCCCGTGGCGCGCGGCAAGCGCGTTGACGGCGTCGAGATCGGCGGGGTGGCCGTACAAATCCACCGGCATGATGCCCTTTGTCCGCGGTGTGATCGCCTCCTCGGCAAGGGCCGGATCGATGCACCAGGTATCGGGATCGACGTCCACGAACACCGGGTCGGCGCCGCAGAACTTTACCGCATTGGCAGTCGCGACGTAGGTGAACGACGGCACGATCACCTCGTCGCCGGGTTGAAGGCCCATTGCCAGCAAAGCGAGATGCAGCGCCACCGTCCCATTCGCGCAGGCGATCGCAGCACGAGCTTGCGACAGTCGCGCGAATTCCCGTTCGAATTGCCCGATGAACGCGCCGGTCCCGATCCAGCCGCTCTGAATGGCCTCGAGCGCATACTTGCTCTCGTTGCCGCTGAGATCCGGCTTGGCGAGCGGGATTTCAAAGCTCATTCGGCCCCTTCCATCGTCATCAGGCTGCGTTGCCGCTCTATTTGCGGAGTCGCCTTCGCGAATCGCGTGAACCAATCTGTCAAACTTCGCGGCCTCCCGGGAGAGCCTGCAGTCCTTGATTGCGCCTTGACCGTGGTGGTCGTTTCTATTTTCCTACACCCTACTTTGATTCGCCCGCAGCTGAAAACGCTCGGGCCGCGCCGGCGGATCGGGCCGAGGACCGATGTTGTGCGCGAGCCTGACGAGCGGGGAGTGCGCTGCACGCGCGACGCGATTATCCGGTCTTCGCGTGAAGATCGCGTCGCATCACCGATGCCCCTGACCCTCAGCCGGCCCGGACCGCGTCGCGCACCCAGGTGTTGGGGACCAACCCTGCGCGCCACAGATCGGCATTGAGGTGATCGTCGGCTGGAACGCAGAGCCGCGCCGGAACCTCCATGCGTTCGCCGTCCACGGCGCGGCGGAGAACCCTGCGGCGCTCCATCTCGGCCGAGACGAAAGGCTGGGCGCACAGCCAATCAAGGTCGACGATCGGTCCCTTGAACAGCGACGAATGCGCCGACGCGCGTTCGAACTGCTCGAAGGCCGATACAAGCAGCCATTCCGCCCGCTTGTCGCCGGGCGGGATTCCGTCGAACCGCGGGCTGGCCGGCCAGAATGGCTCCCCCACATTCATTTGACCGTGGGCAACCAGCTGTCCGAACGACTTCAGTGCAGTGGCGCATATGTCCCGCTGTCCCGCCTCCCAGCTCGCTCGCGCCAGGGTCGACAGCCGCGACAGGGTGGGCACTCGCTGGCACAACTTGAGCAGCGTGCGACAAGCGAACTCCAACGCCGCGCAGCGTTCGGCCGCCGGCCGCTCGGGCGAGCGCCAGACCGCATAGCCCGCGAGACCATCGCGATACGCGGCGTCCATCTCGCCGCTCGCCGCAAACACGGACCCAAAAGCCGGCGCAAATTCCTGCGCCCTGAGCAGGCTCAAGCTCTGGTCGCGTGCCTGCGCATCGGGCGTCCAATCCGGAACAGCATCGAGGAGCAATCCCTCGTGCGCCAGTGCCGCCGCCCGATCGGCCTTGGCGGCGAACAGGTTGAGCTCGAACGAATCGATCGGCTTGTCCAGCGCATCCGGCACCAGGACCGATGCTCCGCGATGCAGCCGATAGACCTTGTAGCCATGCTGCAGGAAAGCGGAGCGCAGCGGCTCGTTGAGCCCATTCTTATCCTGAATCTCGAATTGAACCAGCGGCGAATGACGTGCGAAGAACGACCGGGCGCCCGAGAGGACGCGTTCTTCCTCCCCTTCCGCGTCGATCTTGACGAAGTCGATCTTGTCCCACCCGCGGATACGGTCCTCCTGGTCGAGGCAGGTGATCTGAACAGGCTCGCCCGGCCCGGTGCCGTCCAGACTGTTCAGCTCGCTCGACCAGCCAAGCGTAAGATGGCCTTGGCGCGCGCTGTCGGACACCGCCGCCGCGATGATCTGCACATTGTCGGTGCGATTGATCCCGCGGCTGCGCTCGAGCATCGATCTCGGCGCGCTGCCCGGCTCGTAGGCGAACACATGTCCATGTGGACCGACGGCGCGTGCCATGGCCAAGCTGTAGACACCGACGTTCGCCCCGATATCGATTGCCGTCATGCCGGGCTTGAGCCAGCGCAGCAGGAAGTCGAGCTCCTTTTCGAACCACTCCTCCTGCTCCAGCACCACATACGTCGTCATCGCGTCGAGCGCGGCCGGCACCGCCAGCGACACACCTTTCTTGACGCGGACGATGAGCTCATTCATGGCAACGCTCGGCTGTGTGACTGGAAGTGGGAAGCAGGTCGCGGGGGCAGAAACGGCGAATCACCTTGCGATGTTAGGGCATTTCGAAAGAAACGAAGACGGGTTTCGCGGTTCGCTCTGGTCGCCCTGGGGTTCGATCGTCCGTGGCGCACGCGCCAGTCGGTCGAGCGCCGTCCCGACCTGATCGATGACGCCGGGCCAATCGTCCCGCGCCGTCTGCCGGAACAGCCGCGCGGTCGGATACCAGGGACTTTCGTCGCGATCGAGCAGCCAGCGCCAATCGGGTACGGATTGCAGCAGCACCCAGACCGGCCTGCCAAGCGCGCCGGCGGCATGGACCACCGAGGTGTCGCTGGAGATCACCAGATCCAGGAGCGACACGATCGCGGCCGTGTCAGCAAACGTCTCGACCTCTCGCCCGAGCGGCGTGATCTGCGGATGGGCGCGTAGAATTTCCGCATCCCCATCGCGCAGGTCCTTTTGCAGGCTGAAGAACGCGACGCCGGAGCACCCGAGCAGCGGCAACATGCGGCGCAGCCCGATCGAACGTGCCGCGTCATGCTTGAACTGCGGGTTTCCCGCCCAGTTGACGCCGACCTTGAGGGCATCGGTTCGCGGCAGCCGCCGGCGCCATCTCTCGAGATGGACGGCCGGCGCCCGCAGGTACGGCACCTGCGCCGGAATGCTGTCCAAGGTCGTGTCGAATGCGCGCGGCAGGCTCATGAGCGGGCAATGCAGGTCGAAGTCCGGCAAGGCCTGGCCCTCGGGGACGACCGTGATGCCCTCGATTTCATGCATCAGCGAGGCGAGCGTCGCCGGCACAGAGAGAATGATCTGCGCTCCGAGATCCGCCACCTGCCGAACATAGCGCGCCGCCATGATGGTGTCGCCGAGCCCCTGCTCGGCCGAAAGCAGCAGGCGCTTGCCGTTGATGTCCGCCTCGCCGGTCCATTGCGGCTGCACGAACCGGCGCCGATCCGCCGCCATGGGACCAGTCCACCAGCGGGCTTCGTAATCCTCCCATCCGTCATCGAAACGACCGGTGAGAAGCTTGATCATTCCGCGATTGCACCGCGCCGTGGCATCGTCCGGATTGACCGCAAGAGCGCGGTCATAGTCCGCGATCGCCCCATCGAGCCGCCCGAGCGAGGCCAAAACATTGGCGCGATTGCTGAGCGCTTCGCCGTATCCCGGGGAGAGCTGGATTGCGGCATCGTAGCTCGCGAGAGCCTCGTCGAGGCGGTTCAGCTCCTTGAGGGCGATCCCGCGATCGTTGAAGGCGACCGCAAAGCTGGGGTCGATCTCGATCGCGCGCTCGCAGCTCGCCACCGCTTCGACAAACCGCTTGAGCGATTTGAGCGCTGCGCCCCGATTGCTCAACGCTTCAGCGTCCCCCGGGTCGAGCGCGATCGCCCTGTCGTAGCTCGCGATGGCATCGTCTAACCGCCCGAGCCTGCCAAGCGCGAGCCCACGGTTGAAAAAAGCGTCCCGATCCGTCGGCTCGAGCGCGATCGCCCTGTCATAGCTGTCGATCGCCTGTTCCGGCCGGTTCAAGGCCGACAATGCGTGGCCGCGCTTCGTAAAGAGGCTGGCGACATTCGAATCCAATGCGATGGCTCGATCGTAGCTCGCGACAGCGTCCTCGAACCGGCGCATGCCCAGAAGCGTATCGGCCCGATTGCGATGCGCATCGAGATAATCGGCAGCGAGCGCCAGAGCCGCGTCGAAGCTCGCGAGGGCTTCGTCCGCACGGTCGAGCGCGCTCAAGCACACGCCGCTATTGTTGTGCGCCGCCGCGATGTTCGGATTGACTGTGAGCGCGGTCGCGATCTGACGAACGGCCGTCGCATACTCACCGCGTTGGGAAAAGATCACCCCGAGAAGATGGAGGCTGTCGAAATGCCGTGGCTCGGACACGAGGATGCGCCGGTAGAGATCCTCGGCTTCGGCCAGCCGCCCCCCTTGATGGAGCGCCAGCGCCGTGCGCAGAAGCGAGCCGACATCGACCCGCTCCGACGGGACGGATGTTGCCTGCTCTGGGTTGACCGCGACGTTCGTCACGCCATCCCCGCGCCGCCCGCTTCAGCTGCTGCATCGACGGCAAAACCCCCGGGCGGCTCACCGCATTGGCTGCGCTCCCACATCATGGTGTAGGCCGTCTCGATGTCGCGGGCAAAGCGGTCGGTGTCGAACAGCGGACAAGTCGCGCGATTCCGCGCCAGCCTTTGTCGGAATCCGGAGAGCAGCGCGCGATCCTTGGCAAGCCGCAAGGCGAGCGCCTGATAATCTGCCAGCGAGCCGGTGATCAGCTCGGGCAGTCCGACCGCGCCGAGGAGGCTGCCGGCGACGCGGCTCGCAAACGTCGCGCCGGAACACGCCAGCACCGGCACACCCGCCCACAGCGCGTCGGCCGCGGTCGTGTGCGCATTGTATGGAAGCGTGTCGAGAAAAAGATCCGCAAGGCGGATGCGTGCCAAGTGATCCTCGTTCAAGGGCACCTTCGGGGCAAAGATCAGCCGCTCTGCCGCAATCCCGCGTGCCTGCGCTTCCCGCCGCAGGTTCTCGGCCGCGCTCGCACTCACCGTCGCGAGCCACAGCACGCTGCCTTCAATGCGGCCGAGCAGCCGCATCCAGACCTCGAAGACGTCTGGGGTGATCTTGTAGGCGTTGCTGAAACAGCAGAAGACGAAGCCGTGCTCCGGCAGCCCCGCCTCCGCGCGCGATGGCGTGCGACCGGAAATGGCGCGGCCGGCATCGTTGACCATGAAGGAATGCGGCAGGTAGACGACCTGCTCGGCATAGTGCCGGCGGGACTCCTCCGGAACGACGAAGCGATCTGCCAGGATATAATCCCAATGCGGGCCGCCCATGGTTCCGGCATAGCCGAGATAGTTGACCTGGATCGGCGCCGGCCGGCGCGCCAGGACCTCCGGCCGCAATCCATCGGTGAAACCGTTGAGATCGATCGCGATGTCGATCTCGAGGTCGCGCATGAGCTGAGCCACGTCGCCGTCGCCCATTGCGCTGGCATCGATGAAGCGATCGAAGGCCGCCTTCAGCCGCGCGCGCATGGCGCCCGGCGCATCGGCTCCGAAGGAGATCGCGGTCGTCTCGAACCGCGCCCGGTCGTGCCGCTCGAACAGGCCGGCCGCCAACAACGCCACCGGATGGTCGCGGAAATCGGCAGAGAGATACGCGAGGCGGATCCGGCCGTGCGCGTAACGCTCGCCGCGCCAGAGCGGCCACGCCGCCGGATATCGGTCCCGGAGAAAGCCGCTCGCGCAGGCGAGCTGCAGCTGCGGATCCGGCATGCAGGACAGAAGATGGAAGGGCAGCGCGGCCGCCGCTCCCGTGGCCACTGCAGCGTTGAGCCCGGCGCAATCTGGCGAGAAATTCGTCCAATCGCAGACGAGCATCTTGGCATGCACGTGCATGCTTTTGAGATACTCATGATCGGGTGCGAGCTTCAGCGCCTGCTCATAGCTCTCCCGCGCCTCGTCATGGCGTTTGAGATCGAGCAGCGCGGTGCCGCGATTGGCGAGAGCCTCGGCATAATCCGGCCTCAACGCGATCGCCCGGTCGTAACTCGCCAGAGCGTCATCGTAATGCTTGAGCTCATGGAGCGCGATGCCGCGGTTGTAGAAGGCCTCAGCGAGGTCTTCGCGCAACGCGATCGCGCGCTGACAATGTTCGAGAGCTTCATTGAAGCGCTTGAGGCCGATCAACACATTGGCGCAGTTGCTGAAGCCCTCGGCATAATCCGGCTTGAGCGCGATCGCCCGCTCGTAGCTCGCCAGCGCCTGATCGAAGCGCTTGAGCTCCTTCAGCGCATTGCCGCGGTTGTTGAAGGCTTCAGCCATGTCCGGCCGCAGCACAAGGGCCTTGTCGCAACTCGCCAGCGCCTCCTCGCCGCGCTTCAACTGCACCAACGCATGGCCACGATTGCAGAAGGGCTCGGCATTGCCGGGGTCGAGCGCGATCGCCCGGTCGCACGCCGCGATCGCGTCAGTGAACCGCCCGAGCCCGTTGAGGGCTGCGGCACGGCTGTTGTGGGCGGCAGAGACCTCGGGATTGATGCTGAGCGCCCGATCGATGTCACGAAGCGCTTCCGCATGGGCGCCGCGCTGATAGTGGATGAGCCCGAGCAGATGAAGGCTGTCGAACTGTCGCGGATGCGTCTCGAGAACCTTCTTGTACAGCTCCTCGGCATCCGACAGCAGCCCCGCCTGATGGCAGGCGACCGCGCGCGAGAGCACCACCTTTGGGTCGGGCCTGGCGCCTGCCCCTCGCCCCTGCCACTGTCGCCGCGGATTGTGCGCCATGTCGGCTCGGCGTTCCGTCAAATGGCCGCGCAAGGCGTGGCGGGAACCGCGAAGCCCTGCGGCGGCTCGCCTCGCTCGGCGCGGTGCCACATCTCGGCGTAAGCGGCCTCGATGTGGCGGGTGAAGCGATCGGTGTCGAAGAGCGGATAGTAGTCGCGATTGCGCGCGAGCTTCTGACGTAGCGACGTGAGGCGTTCCGGCTCGCTTGCGAGCGCCAAGGCGAGTCCTTCGTACTCCGCCAGCGATCCGGTGATCAGCTCGGGCAGACCGATGGACGTGAGCAGACTGCCGGCGACGCGGCTCGCGAAGGTCGCCCCCCGACAGGTCAGCACCGGCACGCCGGCCCACAGCGCATCGGCCGCTGTGGTGTGGGCATTGTAGGGCAGCGTGTCGAGGAAGAGATCGGCGAGGCGCAGCCGTGCCAGATGATCCTCGTTCAGCGGCACGCGCGGCGCAAACACCAGACGGTCGGCCGCGACGCCCCGCAGTTCCGCCTCACGGCGGAGGTTGGCAACTGCGCTCCCATTGGCGGCTGACAGCCACAAGACGCTGCCGGGCACGCCCGCAAGCAGGCGCATCCAGATGTCGAACACATCCGGCGTGATCTTGAAGACATTGTTGAAGCAGCAGAAGACGAAACCCGTCTCGGCAAGACCGGCCTCCGATCGTGTGGGCGTGCGAGCCGAGATGCCGCGCCCGCGGTCGTTCGCCATGAAGCAATCCGGCAGATACACGACCTTCTCGTCGAAGCAGGCGTGGCCGTGCTCCGGAATGACGAATTCGTCCGCGATGATGTAATCCCAATGGCTCTGCCCGAGCGTTCCGGCAAACCCGAGATAGTTGACCTGCACGGGCGCCGGCCGCCGCGCGAAAACCTGCGGCCGGCAGCCCTCCGTATAGCCGTTGAGGTCGACCGCGATGTCGATCTCGAGCTCGCGCACCAGCGCGGCGACCTCCCGGTCGCTCATCCCCTGCGCGTCGATGAAGCGGTCGAATGAGGCGTTCAGCCGATCGCGGATCTGGTTGTGGGTATCGGACTTGAAGGAGATCGCCACCGTCTCGAAGCGCGCCCGGTCGTGGCGCTCGAACATTCCGGCGGTCAGCGCAGTGATCGGATGCTCGCGCAGGTCCGCCGAAAGATAGGCGATGCGAATACGCCCATGTGCGTAGCGCTCGCCGCGCCAGAGCGGGCTGCGCGGGGCCTGATACTTGTCGGCGCCGTAGATCCTCGCGCAACGAAGCTGCTGCTCCGGCGTCGCCGCGATTGCCAGCAGCTGGAATGGCAGCGCGGCAGGCCGCCCATCGTCGACACCAGCCAGCACCGCCGCGCATTCGCGGTCGAAATCCGTCCAGTCACAGACGTGCATCCTGGCGTGCAGAGACGTACCCCGAAGGTATTCGAACTCGGGCTTGAGCGCGAGCGCCCGGGCAAAGCTCGCCAAAGCCGCATCATAGCGCCGATAGTCGCGAAGCGCATAGCCGCGGTTGCTATATGCCTCGGCATAATCCGACTTGAGCGCGATCGCGCGGTCGTAGCTCGCCAACGCTTCGTCAATGCGCTTGAGCTCGGCGAGCACGATGGCGCGATTGTTGTGGTATTCGGCGTGCTCGGGCTTGAGCGCGATCGCCTCCGCATAGCTTGCAAGCGCCTCGTCGAAGCGTTTCAATTCGCGCAGCGCGTTGCCGCGATTGTTGATGGCGTCGGCATAATCACGCCTGAGAGCGATCGCCTTGTCGTAGCTCACCAGCGCCTCGTCGAGGCGTTTAAGCGCGTAAAGGGCGTTACCGCGGTTGTTGAGCGCCTCGACGTGATCGGGTTCGAGTGCGATCGCCCGCTCGAAGCTCGCCAGCGCTTCGTCGAACCGCTTCAGCGCGCTGAGCGTGTTGCCTCGATTGCAATGGGCGTCGGCGTAGTCCGTTTTGAGCGCGATCGCCCGGTCGTAACTCACAACAGCCTCCGCGAATCTTTCGAGCTCGTGGAGCGCGTTGCCGCGGTTGCAGAGCGTCTCGACATTCTCCGGCTTGAGCGCGATCGCGCGGTCATAGCTCTCGATGGCCGCGCCGAGGCGGCCGAGCTTGGACAGCGCGACACCTCGATCGTTGAACGCATCGGCACAATCCGGGTCGATCGCGATTGCGCGGTCGTAGCTCGCGACCGCCTCCTCGAGGCATTCGAGCCCGGCGAGCGCCTCACCGAGGTTGCTCCATGCCTTGACGTCGTCCGGCCGCAGCCCGATCACCCGCTCGAAGCTCGCGACCCCCTCCCCGAGCCGGCCAAGCCGGACGAGCGCGCTGCCTCGATTGTTATGGGCCTCGCTGAAGTCCGGCTTGAGGGCGATCGCACGATCGTAGCTCTCGACCGCATCCTCGAGCCGGTGCAGCACCTGAAGCACATTGCCGCGCTTGGCGAGGGCGATGACGTGGCCGGGCGCCAGCGCGATGGCCTTGTCGTAGCTCGCCAGCGCCAGCTCGAACCGCCCAAGCTCCTTGAGCGCATTGCCGCGATTGATCCAGGCGTCGACATAGCCGGGCGCCAGCGCAATCGCCCGGTCGTAACTCGCGAGCGCCTCCTCGCCATGCTGGAGCGCCGCGAGCGCAACGCCGCGATTGTTGTGCGCCGCGGCCACATTGGGATTCAGCTGCAAAGCCGCATCGATCTGACGGATCGCCGCGATATGCTCCCCGCGCTGGTAATGAACGATGCCGAGATGATGCCGCGCCTCGAAATGACCATGATCGGATTCGAGGGCGCGGCGATAGAGCGTCTCGGCATCGGCCAGCCGTCCAGCCCTGTGCAGCGCCACACCCTCGCCGAATAGGACAGCGGCGGCTGAGGCCGCGCGCTCCCGCTGCGGCGCGACCGCAAGCGGCCGCCCCTTTCCTTGCGCGGTCGAACCGCGCCGGCTCATGTGCGGGAACCCTCGACCGGTGTAACCGCGAAGCTCAGCGGCGGCTCGCCCCGCTCAACGCGCTCCCACATCGTGGTGAACGCCGCCTCGAGGTGCCGCGTGAACCGGTCGGTGTCGAACAGCGGAAACGCCTCGCGATTGCGCGCAAGCGTCTGCCGCAGCCCGGCGAGCCGCACCGGATCGCGCGCGAGCTGCAGCGCCAGACCTTCGTACTCGGCCAGCGAACCGGCGATCAGCTCGGGTAGCCCGACCGCGGTGAGCAGGCTGCCGGCGACCCGGCTCGCAAAAGTGGCGCCCGGACAGGTCAGCACCGGTACGCCGGCCCAGAGCGCGTCCGCGGCCGTCGTATGCGCGTTGTAGTGAAGCGTGTCGAGAAAGAGATCGGCAAGACGCACGCGTGCCAGATGATCCTCGTTCAGCGGGACGCGCGGTGCGAACACCAGGCGATCGCCGGCGACGCCCCGCTTTTCCGCTTCACGACGCAGATTCCTCGGGGCATGCGCATTCGAGCTCGAAAGCCAGAGCACACTCCCGTCGACCTGGGCAAGCAGCCGTATCCAGATGTCGAAGACCTCGGGCGTGATCTTGTAGGAGTTGTTGAAGCAGCAAAACACCAGCCCTTTGTCGGGCAGTCCCGCCTCGGAGCGCGAAGGCGTTCGCTCGGAGATACCTCGCTGCGAGTCGTTCACCATGAAGCTGCCGGGCAGATACACGACCTTCTCGGCATAATGCGCCCGCGCGTCCTCGGGGATCACGAAGCGATCCGCTATGATGTAGTCGCAGTAGTCCTGTCCCAGCGTGCCGGCATAGCCCAGATAGTTCACCTGAGCCGGCGCCGGCTTGTAGGCGAAGACATCGGGGCGCGAGCCATCGGTGAACCCGTTGAGGTCGACCGCAATGTCCACCTCGAGCTCGCGCATCAGCTTCGCGACCTCGCGATCGTTCATGCCGTTGGCGTCGATGAATCGCTCGAACGACGCCTTCAACCGGTCGCGGACCGCCCCTGGCTTGTCGTCCCCGAAGGAGATCGCGATCGTGTCGAAGCGCGATCGATCGTGCCGTTCGAACAGCCCGGCGATCAGATACGCGACCGGGTGATCGCGAAGGTCTGCCGACACATAGGCCACACGGATGCGATCATGCGCATAGCGTTCGCCGCGCCACAACGGCTCGGGATAGGCCGGGCACTTGTTGGTGACGAAGATGCGCGCGCACTCGAGTTGTGCCTCCGCCGTCGACGCGCAGGCGAGAAGCTGGAACGGATAGGTCGTCGCAAGGCCGTTGGCGATATCGGCATTTAGCTCGGCGGAAAGGCGCTCGAAATCGTTCCATTCGCACAGGTGCATCTGGGCGTGAAGGTAGATGCCCTTGAGATGGTCCTGATCAGGCTTGAGCGCGAGCGCCTGTCGGAAGCTCTCGGCCGCCTCATCGAGGCGCCGGAGCGCGAGCAGCGCCGAACCGCGGTTGAAGTATGCTTCGGCATGATCCGGCTTGAGCGTGACCGCCTGTTCGTAGCTCGCCAGAGCCTCCTGGTTTCGCTTGAGCTCGGCGAGCGCGATGCCGCGGTTGAAAAAGGCGTCGGCATGGTCAGGCCTGAGCGCGATCGCTCGATCGTAGTCGGCTAGCGCCTCGTGGAAACGCTTGAGTTCCTTCAGCGCATTCCCGCGGTTGTTGAGTGCGTCGGCGTAGTCCGGCCGCAGCGCGAGCGCACGGTCATAGCTCTCGACGGCTTCCTCGAACCGTCGCAGGCTTTTGAGCGCGTTCGCCCGATTATTGAACGCCTCAGGGAGATCGGACTTGAGAGCGATGGCCCGGTCGCAGCTCTCGAGCGCCTCGTCGAACCGCTTCAAATCGTTCAGCGCGTTGGCGCGGTTGTACCAGGCCTCGGCATAGTCTGGCTTCAGCGCCAACGCGCGGTCGAAGCTGGCGAGCGCGTCATCGAATCGTCCGAGCTCCTTGAGCGCACTGCCGCGGTTGTTGCAGGCGTCGGGGTATGCGGGCCGTAGCGCGATGGCACGGTCATAGCTCGCCACGGCTTCCTCGAAGCGCGCCAGCGAACACAGGACGTTGCCGCGATTGTAGAACGCGTCGGCATAGTCGGACTTGAGGGCGATCGCCCGGTCATAGCTCGCGAGCGCCTCCTTCAGCCGGCCGAGGTCCTTGAGCGCGCCGCCCCGATTGTTGTGCGCGGCCGCCACATTGGGGTTGGTCTTCAGCGCCTGATCGATCCGGCGTACGGCTTCGTCGTATTCCGCTCGCTGATAGTGAATGACCCCGATGAGGTGAAGAGCGTCGAAATGCCGGGGCTGCGCCTGCAGCACCTGGCGGTAAAGCGGCTCGGCTTCCATGAGCCGCCCCGCCTGATGCAGAGCCACCGCCTGGCCGAACAGCGTCACCAGCTCCGGCGACGTGCCCCCGGCGGCCGCGCCTGACGCCTGGCGCGGATCGCGCACGGGCGGAGGTCCACCGCGGCGCGAATCGAATTGCGATCTGTTGCTCATCCACCTCGCCGAGGGGAAAGGGAGGCCGGAGGCAGCCGCCTGCCCCCCGCGATTCGCACCATGGCCGAGACAATGATTCGCGACAACCCAGCCCCGCTGCGGCTTCGTGGCGATCGGTCGCCGCCGTTGCGTCCTTGCATCATTCCAGGTCCCGGCGGGCGCCAGCCGCGCAGCCGCCCTCGCTGGCGACAGTAAAAACCGGGTTCGTTAACTTTTCGTCAACTCCTCATTAACCAGCCATTAGGGTTACCGAATGATTATCGCCGCACGAGGGCGGACCCGACGGCTGCCCTGATTCTGAGGATCCTCGGATGAGCAGCGAAATCGTCCTTACGGCGGGCATCCGGCAGAACCTGCTCTCGCTCCAGAACACCGCCAATCTGCAGCAGACGACGCAGGAGCGCCTGGCGACCGGCAAGAAGGTCAATTCGGCCCTCGACAACGCCGTCAACTACTTCACCGCCGCCGCCCTCTCGACGCGCAGCAATGAGCTGGCGAGCCTCCTCGATTCCATGACCAACGGCGTCAATACGCTGAAAGCCGCCGATAACGGCCTCACCTCGATCACCCAGACGATCCAGTCGATGCAGGCGACGGTCACCCAGGCCCGCCAGGACGCATCCTGGCAGAGCGGGACCTACACCATCGACGCCACGACGATTGGGACGACCACCCTCAAGACCATCTCATTCATCAACGGTGCGGTGGGCACCAGCGCGGTCAGCGTCAATCTGAATGATCAGGAGACGTTGACAGGCGGGTTCACCGCCGCCACGAGCAAGGCTGCACAGGCCGGGAGCCTGACCATCCAGGCGGCCGACATCAATGGCGGCGTGGCTGTCACCCTTAGCGTGACGACCAACGATACCGCGACGACGATCGTCGCTAACATCAACGCCGCGGTCGGCTACACGCTGGCGTCCGCTAACGGCACCGGCAAGATCACGCTGCAGGACGCCGGCCCCAATCTGATCACGCTCGGCGACAACACCGGTGGCACGACCGTCACGGGCGCCGGCTTCTCAACCACGACATCGACCGCCACAGTCGGCGCAGTCGAATCGGTCGACCAGCTCGTGACCGCGATCAACAGCAACGCCGCGCTCTCCGGCAAGATCAAGGCGTCGGACAACGCCGGCCAACTGCAGATCACCAATCTGTCGACCGCGTCCCTCGTGGTCACTGGCATCGGATCGAGCGGCAAGCTCGATGGCAGCACAGGCACGAACACGGTCCTCGGCAACAGCGTACGCGCCAACCTCGTCAGCCAGTTCAACCAGCTCAAGGATCAGCTCGACAAGACCGCGCAGGACGCGAGCTTCAACGGCGTCAATCTGCTCAACGGCGACGTGCTCAAGCTGTTCTTCAACGAGTTCAGCACCAGCACGCTGTCGATCCAGTCGACCAATCCGAATGGCGTCAACAGCTCGACGCTCGGCATCGGTGCCGCAAGCAATACCGAATTCCAGAGCAACACCCAGCTCGACACACGGCTGCTCGCCCTGCAAAGCGCGCTCGGCCAGGTGGCGAGCCAGGCCTCCGACTTCGGATCGAATCTGTCGATCGTGCAGAATCGCCAGGACTTCACCAACAACATGATCAACACCCTGCAGACCGGCGCCGACGGGCTCACGCTCGCCGATACCAACCTCGAGGGCGCCAACATGCTGGCCCTGCAGACTCGCCAGCAGCTCTCGATCACCGCGCTGTCCCTCGCCTCGCAGGCGAACCAGTCGGTGCTCAAGCTGTTCGGCTGACGTTCCGCCGGATCGCTCCGGACGGATCGCGGGCAGCCTTTGGGTTCGTTAACGATTGGTTAACGTTCTCTACCGACGATGGGACAAAAGACCTGAAACCGGAGGCGGCCATGGCCTTGAAAGTCGAGCTGAAGCCCGGCGAACGCGTGATCATCGGCGACTGCGTCATCACCAACTCGGATCAGCGCACCCGTCTGCTGATCGAGGGCGAAACCCCCATTCTTCGCGAGAAGGACATCCTTACGGCGGCGAGCGCCAACACGCCCGCCAAGCGCGTTTATCTCTCCGTGCAGCTGATGTACCTGTCGAAAGACCCCTGCCTGCATCACGAGACGTACTTCGCGCTGATGCGCGATATCGTGCAGGCGGCTCCGAGCACGTGGCGGTACATCGAGACCATCAATAATCATATCTTAACGGGCGAGCTCTATAAGGCCCTCAAAGCGGCAAAAAAACTCATCGTGTACGAGGAGGAGCTTCTCCAGCATGCATCAGGGAACTCTCGCATACCGCGCGGTGGCGAAGGAGATCGCAAGTCCGCGTGAGCTGGAGGCGAACCTGCTTCTCAAGGCGGCGGCACGCTTGCAGGCTGTCGTCGACGCGTGGGACAAGAACCGTTCGGATCTCGACGCAGCACTGCTGTACAATCGCAAGCTTTGGACTGTCTTTCTCTCCTCGGCCCTGAGCCAGGACAATCCATTGCCGGTTGAGATCCGCCAGAACATCGCCAATCTCGGCATGTTCATCATGTCGCAGACCGTCGCGCTCTCATCCGATCCGAAGC
>DASTZX010000036.1:0-3914 GCA_035764045.1 Xanthobacteraceae bacterium
AAGCCTGGTGGGCAGATCGCTCGTCTCGGCGATGACCCAGACGCCCGCTTCCGGGCCGTCCGCTCCGCGGACGACGCCGCCGAGATCGGACGCTCCGACCTGCACGGCCGCATCGGGCGCGGCCTGCGCGCGCACGCTCGCCGGCGCGAGCGCCAGCGCCGTGACGAGCGCAACCGCCGCGGTCGCACGCATGAATTGTGTCTTGCTCATTGTGTCCTCCCGGTCGCTCGACTGCTGCGTGGTTTTGCCAGACGTTACATCACTGGAGGCCGATGACAATCGGCCGGCATACGATGGAGGCATCATGCGCCGCACCGGGCTTGTCGGGCGGCGCGGGCTCTTCTAACCCTGCCTTCATGAACCGGCCGAGACGATACGGCCGTGACGAATCCAGGATCACGCCGATGCCCCGACGCCTCACCCTCGCCTTCCTCGCGCTCCTCGTCGCCGGGTTTCCTGCCCTGGCGCAGGCGCCCGCCTGGCCGACCCGCCAGGTCAAGCTGATCGTGCCGTTCGGCGCCGGCTCGACCCCGGACGTGATCATGCGCGTCATCGCCGATCGCCTGAAGGAGAAGTCCGGGCAGAGCTTCGTGGTCGAGAACAAGCCGGGCGCCAGCGGCAATCTCGGCACCGACGCCATCGCCAAGGCGGAGCCCGACGGCTACACGCTCGGAATCTCGATCGGCGGTCCGCTCGCCATCAATCCGCTGCTGTTCGGCAAGCTGCCCTACGATCCGCAGAAGGACCTCGCGTTCATCACCCTCTTGACCTCGCAGCCGAGCGCGCTCGCGGTCAACCCGGCGCTCGGCGTCGACGATGTGCAGGCCCTGATCGCCCTGATGAAGAAGAACCCCGGCAAGTACAATTACGGCTCGATCGGCGCCGGATCGCTGTCGCAGCTCGCCATGGAGGCGATCGCACTCAAGAGCGGCACCCAGGCGGTGCATGTCCCCTACCCGTCCTCGCCGGCCGCCGTCACCGCGCTCATCCGCAACGACGTGCAGATGGCCTGCCTGCCGGCGATCTCGGTCACGCCGCACGCCGCCGCCGGCAAGGTGAAGATCCTGGCGATCACCACGGCGCGCCGCTCGGCCCTGCTGCCGGGCATCCCGACCCTGAAGGAAGCCGGCATCGACGTCGAGGCCGACGCCTGGAACGGCCTCGTCGCACCGGCGCGGACGCCGGAGCCGATCGTCGCGGCGGTGCGCGCGGCAGTCGTCGAGGCGCTCGAGTCGCCGGCCGTGCGCGACAAGCTCGCGGCGCAGGTGATGGAAGCCACCCCGAGCACGCCGGAGGAGTTCCGCGCCCGGATCGCCGCCGATATCGCGCGCTGGAAGCCGGTGATCGAGGCGGCGAACATCAAGGTGAACTAAGCTCCGGCGCGCCATGGCCGACCCGGGGACCGAACGCATGATCCTGTCCCGCGGCATCCGCGTTCTCGATGGGCTGATCGGCGGAATCCTGTCGTTCGGCCGGCTGCTCGCCCTGCCGGTCGTCCTGCTCCTCTTTCTGCAGTGGCCGCTGCGCGATCTCGTGCAGGCCTATTCGCGCGAGGCGAACGACCTCGGCCAATGGCTGTTTGCCCTCTATGTCGCCATGGCGGTGACGGCGGCGACCCGCGCGCGCACCCACCTCGCCACCGATCTCATCGCGCGCGGCTACACGGCGCGAACGCGCGAGCGCCTGCTCCGGGCCGCGGCCCTGATCGGCGTGCTGCCCTGGGCCCTGTTCGTGATCGTTGCCGGAAAGGGCATCGTCGTGTCGTCGGTGCTCGCCCGCGAGACCTTCCCCGATACCACCAATCCCGGATACTTCGTGGTGAAGCTGGCGCTGTGGGTGCTGGCGGGATTGATGCTCGCGCAAGGGCTGGTCGATCTCTTCCGCCCGTCGCACGAAGGCGAAACCTGATGGCCTGGGCCGGCATGGGGCTGATGGCCCTGGTTGCGGCCGGCATCGTTCTCACCGGCCTCCCGGCCTTCCTGATTCTGCTGACAGCCGCGACCGCCGGCGCCGCGCTGGCGGTCATCGGCGGAACCATACCGGTCAGCCTGCTCGGCGCCCTGCCCGCCCGGCTGATCAATCTCCTGGAGAACGATCTCCTGCAGGCGCTGCCGCTCTATGTGCTCATGGGCGTCCTGCTCGATCGGCTGCTCATCGGGGACGCGCTGTTTCGCGTCAGCCTGAGGCTGCTGCCGCGCGGCGCCGCGGCGCCGGTCGTCTCCGGGCTCTGGCTCGGCGCCCTGCTCGGTCCGATGAACGGCTCGGTCGGGGCGAGCGTGCTGTCGCTCTCGCGCGCGCTCGAGCCGCGGCTGCGCGCGAGCGGCGTTCCGCTTTCCCTGCGCGCCGCGGCCATCGCGGTCGCCAGCACGCTCGGCGTGGTCGTCCCGCCCTCGCTGGTGCTGATCCTGCTCGGCGACGCCATGCTCTCCGCCCATACCATCGCGGTCACCACCACCGGCCGCCCCGACCGGGTCATCAACACCCAGGACGTATTTCATGGCGCGCTCGCGCCGGCCGGGCTGTTCTTCGCCGTCGCGCTCGCGGTCGCCTGGATCGTGAGCCGAAGAGTTCCATCGCACGCGACCGTTGAGGCGCGCGAACCGATCACCCCGCGGGACATCCTGCTCGCGGTTCTCTCCGTCGTCGCACTGGTGCTGCTGCTCGGCGGGGTCGCGACCGGCTTCATCTTTCCGGTCGAGGGTGCGGCGAGCGGCGCCTGCGCGCTCCTGCTCGCCGGCCTGATCACCGGCCGATTGCGCTGGTCCGTCCTCGGCCCGGCGCTCGCCGAGGTGATGGCGATCACCGGCACTCTGTTTGCGCTGCTGGTCGGGGCGACGAGCCTCACCCTGGTCCTGCATCTCCTCGGCACCGCCCGGCTGATCGGCGATTGGCTGGTCGGGCTGCCGGGGGGCGAGCTGACCGTGGTCGCCACCGTGCTCGGCATCATCGGGCTGTCCGCCTTCGTGCTCGATGCCTTCGAGATCATCTTCGTAGTGGTGCCGATCGTGCTGCCGCCCCTCCTGGTGCGGGTGGCAGATGCCCGCTGGGTCGCGGTTTTGGTGCTGCTGACGCTGCAGACGAGCTTTTTGCTGCCGCCGTTCGGGTACGCGCTGATGATGCTGCGCGGCACCCTCAAGCAGGCGGTGCCGCTCGGGCCGCTGGTGCGGGCGCTCGCGCCGTTCCTGATCGCCCAGTGGATGGTGCTCGCCGTCGTGTTCGCGATGCCCTCCATCGTGCACCTCGGCGAGCCGCCCGGAGACCGCGTCCGCACCGCGCCGAACCCGCTTTCGCCTCAGGACATCGACAAGCGGCTGCAGGAGATGATCGCGCCGCCGCCCGACATCGCGAGTCCCGACCTGCGTCCGTGACGCGGCCCGCGCCGCTGCGCTGCTCGCCTCGCAACTTGCCCCTCGATCGCCCGCCGACCGCGCCGACGCCAGCTCTCGGCCCTGTCCGCTGCTCGCGAACACCGATTCACGGTTTTGTTCCATTTGTTCCCGCCCGCTCAGGGGCGGCAGGCATGCGTTTCCGCGTCAATAGTGCCGCAGAAAGGTCGCAATTCCCGGCAGTTTTCCGAGGCCTCTTGAGGGGTGTGCTGCAATACGAAACAGGTTGATCTGAGTGACGGCTCTGGTTTCGTCTCTCGATGCTCCGACCGGCTGCATTGAGAGGGGTGACCAATCGTCGTCGAACACTACGCGAGGTCGCAGACTATACATTCGCTCGTCTGAGCTGATCACCAAGTCTTCTGCAATAACAAGAAAAGTGTGGGGAGCACGGGGAGGTCCTGGTTGTTCAACCCTAACGGTACGGAGTTATCGATGGTACGAGCCGTTGGCGCCTCAGCATTGGCGCTGATCATGATTACGGCCGCGGCGTCCACCGCCGAGGCGCGTTATCGCCACCATACCGCG
>DASTZX010000037.1:0-2941 GCA_035764045.1 Xanthobacteraceae bacterium
GCCGCTGCTGCGCGACTACCCGGACATCAGGATCGAGATGATCGTCGACTACGGGCTGACCGACATCGTCGCACAGCACTATGAGGCTGGCGTGCGCAGCGGCGAGCAGGTCGCAAAGGACATGATCGCCGTTCGTATCGGCCCCGATATGCGCATGGCCGTGGTCGGCGCGCCGGCCTATTTCAAGTCACGGTCCGAACCGAAGGCGCCGCAGGATCTGATCGGGCACAATTTCATCAACCTGCGCCTGCCGACCCATGGCAACGTCTATGCCTGGGAGTTCGAGAAAGGCAGCCGCGAGTTGCGGGTGCGCGTCGAGGGGCAGCTGACCTTCAACGGCACGGCCCAGCTCCTGAACGGAGCGCTCGCCGGATCCGGGCTCGCCTACGTGCCCGAAGGACTGATCGAAGACCACGTCGCGAAAGGACGCCTGAAGCGCATACTCGCCGAGTGGTGCCCGCCATATTCGGGATACCACCTGTTCTATCCGAGCCGGCGGCAATCGTCGGCGGCGTTCGCGCTTGTGGTGGAGGCGCTGCGCTACCGGCCTCGAAAGCAGGTACGATAGACTCCTGTTGCTTGGCGCATGTCCGGATCGGCGAACCGGAAGCCACTTCCTAGCGCGAGGGTCCGGGCCGCTTTTCAAAGACGTCCTTGGCGACGGGCAAGGCCGAGAACACGTTCGGCCAGCCGACGTAGAACGCCAGATGCGTGAGCACTTCCGCCGCCTCGCCCTGCGTGAGGCCGTTATCCATCGCCCGGTTCAGGTGATACCCCATCTGGGCGACCTGGCCGGTCGCAATCAACGCGCTCACCGTCACGAGGCTGCGGTCGCGCGGTGCCAGCCCGGGACGGAGCCACAAGTCGCGGAACAGAAGATCGGTCGTGTACTGCAGGACGCCAGGAGCCACCGCGCCAAATTGCTGCTCGTTCCGGGAGGCGCGCTGCGCTTCGGTCTTCTCGTCGAGCGGAAGGAGCGTCGGCGAGACTTGGGGCAGCTGATCGGGCGTGATGCGGTGGGCGGCGAAGACGTCCTTGGCGGCCGCCACCGCCGACATGGCATTCGGCCATCCGGCGTAGAACGCGAGATGCGTGATCGTCTCCGAGAGCTCGGAAGGCTTCAGACCATTGTCGAGGGCGAGATTGAAATAGAACGGCATCTCGATCGACTGGTTCCGGGCAACAAGGGCGGCGGCGGTGATCAGGCTGCGGTCACGGACATTGAGACCGGGGCGCTTCCATACCTCACCAAGAAGCCGGTCCTGGGTGTAGTGATCGAGCGCCGGTGCGACGGCCTGAATATCCGCGCGGCGGATCTCTTGTCGCTGGTCCATGAAATTCGACTCCTGTCCTTGCACCGTCGAACCGAACAAAGCGAGCGAAGCGGCAATCGCAGCCCAACGGGTCATTGAGCCCTCCCTTGATCAAGTATCGCCTGCCCACATACGGCCACGCTGTTTCGGCGCGGCGCGCGCGCGCTCCACAACAGGCCCGCGGCGATCCCGCCCGATCCGAGCGCCGCCAGCATGCTGACCGCGAACACGCTGCCAAGGCCGGCTTGATCCGCAATGAGCCCGAGCGCCGGAGTCCCGAACCCGAGCGCCACATCGAGAAAGGCGGTGTATGCGCCCATCGCGAGGCCGCGGTTCTGCGCCGGGACCCGCCGCACCGCTTCGACCCCGAGGGCGGGATACACCAGCGCGTAGCCGGACCCGGTGAGGGCGGCGCCGGCCAAGCCCAGAACAAGCGACGGCGAGACCCAGAGCAGTCCGAGGCCGGCCGCTTCGACGACGACGGAGGCCAGCGCGACCTTCGGCGCCGCGAAGCGGTCGCCGAGATGGCCCAGGGCGATGCGCGTCAGAATGAACACGGCGGCAAACATCGTGAAGGCCGGCCACGCGGCCCATCCGCGCGCGACGAAGAGCAGCGCGCTGAACGCCGTCATTGCGCCGAAGCCGATGCTGCTGAGCGCAGCGCCGATGCCCGGCGCCCACACCAAAGCCATGACGTTCATAAGCCCGGTCTGCAGCCGCGGGATTGCGGGAACGCCCGGTAGCGGAAGGATGCAGAGCAGGGTCGCGAGGGGCAGCAGCGTCGTCGCAACCGCGATCCCGGAGAAGCCGAAGCGCGCATAAAGCGCGCTGCCGATCGGCGCGCCGACCGCGAAGGCGGCGAACATCGCGCTCCCGACCCACGCGAGCGCGCGGCTTGTATTCCGCGACGTCAGGATGGTCAGCGCCCAGCTCTGCCCTCCCACGATGATGAAGCTCTCGCCGATGCCGAGCACGGCGCGGCCGAGCAGCAGGATCGTGAGCGACAGCGAAGGATGCGGGGACAAACTCAACGACATGAAATAGAGCAACCCCGCGGCTGCGGCGACGGCGAGTCCGACCATGACGGCGCTCTTGGGGCCGCGCGTGTCCGACTGCCGCCCGGCCCACACCCGCGACAGGATCGCGGCCGCGAACTGGCTGCCCGCCACGAGGCCGACCAGGAACGCGCCGAAACCCAGCCTTTGGTGGACATGCAGCGGCAGGACCGGCAGAGCCATCCCGATCACCAGGAAGGCGACGAACACTGCGCCGATCACCGGGAGCAGGGTGACCGAGGGCGATGAGCTGAACAATCGGTGGGTTCTGCGATTCATGAGGTCTTGACTCACATCCATCAAGCGCCGCGCCTGCCTTCTTGTGCCGGACGAAAGGGCTCCAGTTCGCAAAACGGATCAGTTGCAGCGCGTCTGTCGCTGCCGACCACATTCATATGGCGCGGCCGCCGACGGGATTAGGCGGGAAGATGTACAAGGACTTATGAGCTCGGCTCATCAGCCGATCGTGAGCCGCGAGATCTGACGTGGTCCCGAGGCGAGCGGGTAGGCTTGGCTCGTTTCACCTCTCCCGGCTGGCGGGGAGAGGTCGACGCGCGAGCGTGAGCGAAGTGC
>DASTZX010000038.1:0-43792 GCA_035764045.1 Xanthobacteraceae bacterium
AGCCGGCTGCAAACCGGGCAAGTCACGAGAACGGGCTGTTCCGGGTCGTCGGTCTCGTCCGGCGCGTACGCCTGCACGCGGTAGCCGGTGTTGGGACATCGGAACAGAAAGGGAGGCACGAGGTCCGCCGAGGTGGGGCAACGAACTGCACAACTACACCCATTCAGAAGCCGCATGTTTGATCCTGATCAACATGCCGCGCCTCTTCGACACCGCCGGCCAAGGGCGCATGCCGCGCTCCCCGGGCTCGTGCGGTGACCGGCGCAAGGTTGATCCGCGTTGTCCCGAGCATGAACGATGTGAATTTTTAAAATTGATGGTTGACACATCAAAATAGCGACTTGATAAGGCGATAGGGCCGTTCGTTACATCAAGAGGTTCCGAATGATCACGGGAGCCCAGCTCCGTGCAGCGCGGGCGTTCCTGGGCATCGATCAGCGCAAGCTCGCCGAATTGTCCGGCCTTTCGCTGCCGACCATTCAGCGGATGGAAGCAAGTGACGGCGTGGTCCGCGGCAACGTCGACTCGCTGATGAAGCTCGTCACCGCTCTCGATGCGGCCGGCATCGAGCTCATCACTGACAATGCGACGAGCTCGGCCGGTGGCCGCGGCGTGCGGTTGAAAAGGCCTGCGCCGTGATCCTGGTGCTTCTCCTCGCTTGTGCAGGCATCTTCCTTGCCGACTCCGTTTTGGCCGTCGCGATCGGACGGGCCAAGGCGGCTACGCCGGTCGTCTATGGCGTGTGCCTGGTCGCGTCGCTGCTGGCGTGCGTGGCCGCCGCCGCCGAGCTGCTTGGGGGCTCCACGCCGGCGAGCCTGGCCTTGCCGCTCGGCGTTCCATGGCTTGGCGCGCACTTCCGTCTCGATGCGCTGTCCGCCTACTTCCTTGCCGTCGTCTCGCTCGGCGGATTCGCGGCCAGCCTGTTTGCGCTCGGCTATGGGCGTCACGAACGAGCGCCGGCGCGCGTGCTGCCGTTCTATCCCGCATTTCTGGCCGGCATGAGTCTCGTCGTGCTCGCGGACGATGCCTTTACGTTTCTGGTGTCATGGGAATTCATGTCGCTGTCGTCATGGGCGCTGGTGATGGCGCATCACCGCGATCAGGAGAACGTGCGCGCCGGCTATATCTATCTCGTCATGGCAAGCTTCGGCACGCTCGCGCTGCTGCTCGCATTCGGACTCCTGGCGGGCCCGCACGGGGGCTATGCCTTCGCGAATATCCGCGATGCACACCCGTCGGCGATCTTCGCGGCGCTCGTCCTGATCCTGGCGCTGGTCGGCGCCGGCTCGAAGGCCGGCCTCGTGCCGCTACACGTCTGGCTGCCGCTCGCGCATCCGGCGGCCCCGAGCCACGTCTCGGCGTTGATGAGCGGGGTCATGACGAAAGTCGCCGTCTACGGCTTCGTCCGCATCGTTTTCGATCTGCTCGGCCCGCCCGCATGGTGGTGGAGCATTGTGGTGCTGGCGCTCGGCGGCATCACGGCCGTGATGGGCGTGCTCTACGCGCTGATGCAGCACGATCTCAAGCGGCTGCTCGCCTATCACACGGTGGAGAACATCGGGATCATCTTCATCGGGCTCGGCCTCGCGCTCGCGTTCAAGGCGCACGGCATGGCGTTCGCCGCGGCGCTGGCGATGACCGCCGGCCTGCTGCATGTATTCAACCATTCGGTCTTCAAGAGCCTGCTGTTCTTCGGCGCCGGCGCGGTGCTCAGCGCAACCGGCGAGCGCGACATGGAGCATCTCGGCGGCCTCATTCATCGCATGCCGCAGACGGCTTTCGTGTTTCTCGTCGGCTGCGCCGCGATATCCGCCTTGCCGCCCCTCAATGGCTTCGTCTCCGAGTGGCTGACCTTCCAGGCGATCCTGCTCAGCCCGCAATTGCCGTCCTGGGGCCTCAAGCTGCTGGTACCTGCGGTCGGCGCGCTGCTCGCGCTCTCCGCCGCGCTCGCGGCCGCCTGCTTCGTCAAGGCGTTCGGCGTGACGTTCCTCGGGCGGCCGCGCACGCCGGCCGCGGCGCGCGCTCGGGAAACCGACCGGTCTTCGCTCGCCGCGATGTTCTTCCTCGCCGCGCTCTGTCTGGTCGCCGGCATCCTGCCGGGGCCGTTAATGGATGCGCTGGCACCGGTCGTGCGCGCGTTCGCCGGCGCCCGCATGCCGGTGCAGGCAGGCGTCGAATGGCTCTCGATCGTGCCGATCGCCGAAAGCCGCAGCTCCTACAACGGATTGCTGGTGTTCCTGTTCATGGCGATATCCGGCACGCTCGCGGCGTCCGCGATCCATCGGCTGGCATCCGATCGGCTGCGGCGCGCGCCCCCCTGGGACTGCGGCTATCCCGATCCCAGTCCGGTCACCCAATACAGCGCATCGAGCTTCGCCCAGCCGATCCGCCGCGTCTTCGGCACGATAGTCTTCCGGGCGCGCGAGCATGGCGAGATGCCGCCGCCCGGCGATATGCGTCCGGCGCGGCTGACCGTGGAGCTGCACGACCTCGTCTGGGAGACCCTCTACGCGCCGCTCGCGCACGCGGTCGGCTTCGCGGCCGACCGGCTCAACCGGCTGCAGTTCCTCACCATCCGGCAGTTCCTCAGCCTCGTCTTCGCCTCTCTCGTGACCTTGCTGCTGGTGCTGGCGATATGGCCGTGATCATCGACGTCGCCGTCCAGGGCGGGCAGATGCTGCTGGTGCTCCTGCTCGCACCGCTGCTCACGGGCCTGGTACGCAAGACCAAGGCGCGATTCCTGCGCCGGCGCGGACCGTCGCTGCTGCAGCCCTATCGGGACCTCGTGCGACTCATGCGCAAGGAGGTGGTTCTCGCGGACAACGCGTCGTGGCTCTTTCGCGTCATCCCCTACCTCGTCTTTGCCGCCACCTGGGTGGCCGCTTCGCTGGTGCCGACGTTTCGCACCGGGCTCCTCTTCTCGTGGTCGGCCGACCTGATCGCCATCATCGCGCTCCTCGGCAGCGCGCGATTCTTCCTGGCGCTGGCCGGCATGGACGTCGGCACCAGCTTCGGCGGCATCGGGTCCAGCCGCGAAGTGATGATCGCCTCGCTTGCCGAGCCGGCGATGATCATGGTCGTCTTCACGCTGGCGCTGGTCGCCGGCTCGACCCAGCTCTCCACCATAGCGGGCGCGCTTCTCAATTCCGCAGTAGGGCTGCGCGTCTCGCTCGGGCTCGCGCTCTTCGCCCTGATGATGGTCGCGCTCGCGGAAAATGCGCGCATCCCGGTCGACAATCCGGCCACGCATCTCGAGCTCACGATGGTGCATGAGGCCATGGTGCTGGAATATTCCGGCCGCCACCTTGCTTTGATCGATCTCGCGGCCGAGCTCAAGCTGCTGCTCTATCTCTCCCTGATCGCCTGCGTCTTCGCGCCCTGGGGTATCGGCCGGCCGGACGCCGGCGCGGCCGCGTTGGCGCTCGGGCTGGCCAGCTATGTCGGCAAGCTCGCGATCGGCGGCTGGCTGCTCGCGCTGTTCGAAACCTCGATCGCCAAGATGCGCGTCTTCCGCGTGCCGGAGTTTCTCGGCGCCGCTCTCATGCTCGGCCTGCTGGCGACGCTTCTCCTGTTCGTCTCCCGGAGCCTGTGATGCGCGGATTGAATTTCGATGTCGCCCATCTGCTCGCCGGCTCGCTCGTGCTGGTCAGCTTCCTGCAGCTCTATCAGGACCGCCTCTACGCGCTCATCAACGTCTTCGCCGTCCACGCGCTGGTGCTGGCCCTGTCGGTGGCGTGGCAGGCCCATGTGCAGGGCGCCCCGCATCTCTACGTCACCGCCGCGATCGCGCTCGGCTTCAAGGCGATCGTCATCCCGGTCGCGCTCCACCGGATCATCGTGCGTCTCGGCATCCACCGCGAGATCGAGAAGGTGGTCGGCGTCGGCACCGCCATGCTGCTCGGGATGGGGCTCGTGGCGCTCTCGATGGTGGTGATGCTGCGGGTGACCACGGAGGCCGATCCGCTCGCCCGCGAGGACCTCGCCTTCGCGCTTTCGGTGGTGCTGCTCGGGCTCCTGATGATGGTGACGCGGCGCAACGCCGTGAGCCAGGTGGTCGGCTTCATGTCGCTCGAGAACGGTCTCGTGCTTGCCGCGACCGGCGCCAAGGGCATGCCGCTCGTGGTCGAGATCAGCGTCGCGTTCTCGATTCTGATCGCCTTCATCGTCATCGGCATTTTCCTGTTCCGCATCCGCGAACGCTTCGACACGGTGGACGTAGGGGCGCTCGACAACCGCCGCGGAGAACGCCAATGACCTTCGATGCGGCGACCGCCGTCCTGATCATCCCGGCGCTGGCGGCCGCGCTGCTCGCGGTTCTGCCCGGCTATCGGGTCAGCGCGCGGCTCAACGTGATCGCCGCGCTCCTCACCTTCGTGGTCGCGCTCACGCTGTTCGTCCGCCGGCCGCCCGCGGGCCCGTACCTTCACGTCGACGATCTCAACAACGTCTTCATCGTGCTGACGACCTTCGTCGGCTTCACCACCAGCGTATTCAGCGCGAGCTATATCGGCCACGAGCTCGAGATCGGGCGCCTGACGCCGCGGTTCCTGCGCTTCTATCATGCCATGTACCAGGTGCTGATGTTCGCCATGAACCTCGCCCTCATCGCCAACAACATCGGCGTGATGTGGGCCGCAATCGAGATCGCCACGCTGACGACCGTGCTCATGGTCGGCATCTATCGCACCCACGAGGCGCTCGAAGCCGCCTGGAAATATTTCATTCTCGGCAGCGTCGGGATCGCGCTCGCGCTGTTCGGCACGATCCTCGTCTACATGGCGGCGCGGCCGGCGGTCGGCGAAGGCCTCGACGCCATGGTGTGGACCACGCTGATCGAGCGCGCGAGCGAATTCGACCCGGCGCTGCTCAACGTCGCTTTCGTGTTCCTGCTGCTCGGCTATGGCACCAAGGTGGGGCTTGCCCCGCTGCATGCGTGGCTGCCCGACGCGCACGCCGAAGGTCCGACGCCGATTTCGGCGGTGCTGTCGGGACTCCTGCTCAACGTCGCGCTCTATGCGCTGCTGCGCTTCAAGATCCTGCTTGCCGCCAATCCGCACGCCGTCGCGCCCGGCCCGCTGATGGTGACGATGGGGCTCATCTCGCTGGTGTTCGCGGCGTTCATGCTCTACCGCCGGCGCGACATCAAGCGCATGTTCGCCTACTCGTCGATCGAGCACATGGGGATCATCGCGTTTGCGTTCGGCATGGGCGGGCCGCTGGCGAATTTCGCCGGCCTCCTGCACATGACCATGCACTCGCTCACCAAGTCGGCCATCTTTTTCGCGGTCGGCCACGTCGCGCAGGTCAAGGGCACGCAGCAGATCGCCCAAATGGGCGGGTTGACGGAGACCAATCCGGTGCTGGGCTGGGGCCTCGTGCTGGGCGTCGTGGCCATTGCCGGCCTGCCGCCCCTCGGCATCTTCATGAGCGAGTTCCTCGTCGTGACATCGACCTTCGCGCGCGCGCCGTGGCTCGCGCTCGTGCTCGTGGCCGGCATACTGACCGGGGTCGCAGCGCTGTTCCTGCGGCTCAACAGCATCGCGTTCGGCGAACCGCGCGGCACCATTGCCAAGGCGAAGGCCTCCTACGTCCCGATGTTCACGCATCTCGGACTGGTGCTGATGGCCGGCGTCTATATGCCGCCGGTCCTCGTGACCTGGTTCCAGAATGTCGCGAAGCTGCTCGGATAGCGCCATGACGCTGATGGACAGGATCGATGGCGCGAAGGTAGCAGGGCATCGTCCTTGGCCCCGCATCATCGTGGACGAACCCGGCTGGCGCGCGGTGGCCGAAGAGTTGGCGGCCGGCCGCCTGACGCTGCTCGGTTTGTGGGGCGATCGAGGCGCGGTCCACATGGCCGTGCTCGATGAAGAGACCGCGGAAATCGCCGTTGCCACGATCGAATGCCCGCACGGCTCATTTCCGTCGGTTGGGGCCATCCATCAGCCGGCGATCCGGCTCGAGCGCGCTTTGCGCGACCTTTACGGCCTCACCCCGCTGGGTCTTGCCGATACGCGTCCCTGGCTCGACCGTGGCGTCTGGGGAGTGAGGCATCCGCTCGGGGCCGGCGAAGATTGCCCGTCCGGCTCGCGTCCCTACACGTTCCTTCCGACCGAGGGCGAGAGCCTGCACCAGATTCCGGTCGGACCGGTGCATGCCGGCATCATCGAGCCGGGACATTTCCGTTTCACCGCGAGCGGCGAAACGGTGGTGCGGCTCGAGGCGCGCCTCGGCTTTGTCCATAAGGGCATCGAATCGCTGATGGCGGGCGCTCCGCTCGACAAGGCGGCGCGGCTCGCCTCGCGCACCTCCGGCGACAGCACCGTCGCCTACGCGCTGGCTTTCGCCCGCGCGGCGGAAGCCGCGCTGGACATTTCCGTGCCCCTGCGTGCGCTCCATTTGCGCGCACTGATGGCCGAGCTTGAGCGCCTCGCCAATCACTTCGGCGACATCGGCGCGATCTGCAACGATGCCTCCTTTGCGCTCATGCACGCACAATGCGGCATTCTGCGCGAACGCATTCTGCGTGTCGCCGATGCCTGCTTCGGCCACCGGCTGATGATGGACCGCGTCGTTCCGGGCGGCGTCATCTGCGATCTGCCGGTCGCGGGTGCCGCCGACTTGCGCGCATTGCTGGATGAGGCGCGGCGCGTCTTCCCGCGGCTCGTGAACCTCTACGACAATACCGCTTCGCTGCAGGACCGAACCGCCGGGACCGGCATTTTGCGCGAAGATCTGGCGCGCCAATTCGGTGCCGGCGGTTACGTCGGCCGCGCGAGCGGGCGCGCCTTCGACGCGCGCAAGCGGCCCGGTTACCCTCCTTACGACCGCCTCGATTTCGCCATGGCGACGTTCGACGCCGGCGATGTGAACGCGCGAGTCTGGGTTCGCATCCGCGAGGTCGAGCAGAGTCTCGACCTGATCGAGCAGATCCTGCGCGAGATACCCCCAGGACCAATCAGGGCCGACGTTCGCGCGGGCATGAAACGCAGGGAGGGAATGGCGCTGGTCGAAGGGTTCCGCGGCGACGTGCTCGTGTGGCTGCGGATCGAGAATGGTCGCGTTGCGCGCGCTCACCTGCGCGATCCGTCCTGGTTTCAGTGGCCGCTGCTGGAGGCGGCCATCGAAGGCAACATCGTTGCCGACTTCCCGCTTTGCAACAAGTCGTTCAATTGTTCCTATTCGGGGCACGATCTTTAGGGGCCAGGTCGATATGCGCAGGACGCTTTTCGAAAGCCTCATCCGCTCGCCGCTCACCGAGGCGCCGCCCGAGCGTGACGACGCGGTCTTGAAAGGGCTGGCCGCCAATCTCGACCGCGCAGCGCGGCGCCGGCTCGGCCGCAGCCTGTCGATTCGGCAGGTGGACGCCGGCTCATGCAACGGCTGCGAGCTTGAGATCCACGCTCTCAATAACGCCTTTTACGATCTCGAACGCTACGGATTGCGCTTCGTGGCGTCGCCACGCCACGCCGACGTGCTGATGGTGACGGGCCCTGTGACCAAGAACATGCGCGAAGCTCTCGAGCGCACCTACAACGCCGCCCCCGACCCGAAATGGGTCGTCGCTGTCGGCGATTGCACGGCCGGCGGCGGCGTGTTCGCTGGAAGCTATGCCTGCGTGGGCCGTCTCGCCGACGTCATTCCGGTCGATCTCCATGTCCCGGGATGCCCCCCGTCGCCAAAGGCGCTCTTAGGTGGATTGCTCGCGCTGATGGATTCAATGGAATCGTAGCGGCAGCGGATGGAAATGGCGGGCGGTTGCGCACGCGAAAGCTGGCTCCCGCAGAAGGAATGTTGACCGGCATCGGGGCGGAATGGCGCGTGACGTGCTGGCAGCCGAGATCCCCACCGTTAAACAAGCTGATTTGTGCCGTTTGGCACAAAGCTCTCTTGGCGTCGCTATGGCCACAACATGGCGCAGAAGTTAGGCTTCTGCGTCTTCAACTCCTCGTACGAAACGGAGGTTAGCATGCGTGGGGCGACAATCTTGATGGCCGCAGGCGCACTGGTCGCGCTGTTCTCGGTTGATGCATCGGCGCGCACCGTGAAGATCAGCGGTACGCACAGCTACAATGAAATAGCTTTGAAGTGCATCAACGCCGACGGAAGCTTTTATCACACGACAAGCGGCGGATACGGCTGCAACACAAAAAACGGATCGACTGGGACGACCGTATCCTGCGACAAGAGTGGACACTGCACCGGTCAAGTGCCGATCAAGGGCGTGCCTCCAGGAAAGGGCAACATCGTCAGCATCCTCAACTCCGGCGTCACAACGACAAAAGGCGGCAGCGGATCCACAACTCGCAAGCCCGTCAATGTCGGCGCGACCAATTCTCCGACCCAGGTCAACGCGCCGGTTGCTAACGGACACGGCGGCGGCATAGGTCAAGGCCAAGGGCACCACAGGTAATCGTGCTGCAAGCGAGTCCCGGCAGGTCCGCACCCAACCGCCGGGACGATCTTCTCACATATCGTGCGATATACTGCCCGCGGAGGTTGAAATGCCCGCGACGCTTCCACCTTCGCTCGAACAACTGTCCAAGTATCCGACGATGACAGGGTGGTTCAGGCCCGGTCTCCTCGCCAAGCTGCTCCTGCAAGTCATCGTCTCCGACATGTTCGGTCAGTACGCGGATCGGCGATTGATCCTGGCCGCGCTCGATCCCGTCCAGCCGTGTGAGCTCGCCAAGCGCGCCCGCAAGTTCATGCCCGGCCAAGACAATGCCGAGGTCTGGACATTCACGCCCGACGAGAGCGGGGCGGTGTGGGTCGACTTCATTGCCGATCTCGGCGACGGCTTCGACGCGACGTTCGCGATCGCGTCCCTGCTCGCCATGGAGACATTGACCGTCGACGGCACCAAGCTGCCGCGCGGCCAGCTTCTCGTCATGGGTGGCGACGAGATCTATCCGACCGCGTCGCGCGAGGCGTATCGGAAAAAGCTTCGCGACCCGTACGATTGGGCGTTTCCCGATCCGCACCCGGGCTTGCAGAAGGGGCCGCCCGTCTACGCCATTCCGGGCAACCACGACTGGTACGACGGCCTCGTGCAGTTTCTCGCGCTGTTCAGCCGGCGCGAGCATCTCCATCTCGGCGGCTGGCGCACGCACCAGCGCCGGAGCTACTTCGCGCTGCAGCTCACGCCGACGTGGTGGGTGTGGGGGATCGATGCGCAGCTCGATAACGACATCGATCAGCCGCAAAAGGACTACTTCGTTGCCGTCGCCAAGACGATGCCGGAAGGCTCGAACCTCATCCTCTGCGCTCCCGAGCCCGGCTGGCAGTACACGCTCAAGCAGGGCAGGTCCTTGAGCGTCACGGACTACGTCGCCTGGCTCGCCGTTGAGCATTGCAAGGGGGTGCAAATTCCCCTCGTCCTCTCCGGCGACACCCACCATTACAGCCGCTATGTCGGCGATGATGGAATGACCCAGTTCATCACGTCGGGCGGTGGCGGCGCGTTCCTGCATCCGACGCACTCCCTCGCGGACACGGTGGATCTCCACCGTCCCGACGATGACATCATGTGGCTTGGCGGGCGCGTGAAGACTCTCACCCTGGCGGAGCACCCGGCCTCCGACCCGAAGGCCGCGCCCGAGAAGGCCTGCTACCCGTCGCGCAGCGAGAGCCGTCGGATGCTGGTCGGGAATCTTCTCTTTCCCTATTATAACGGCGGCTTTGCCGTCATCCTTGGCGTCGTCTATTGGCTGCTCGGCCTTCTTGCCGTGCATTGGCCCTTCTACGGCGTGTGCCTCGCGCCGCTCGTCCTGTTCGCCGGATTTCTGGGCTACACGCTCCATCAGGAGGGCGGCGGCGCCAAGGTCATCCTTGTCTCGATCGCCAACGGCGTCATTCATGCCGTCGCGCTGATCGCTCTCGCCACTTGGGCGAGCGCGTGGAATGCGCACCTTGGGCTGCCGGCGTGGCCGCACGACGGCCTGTGGCTGTTCGTCGTTTTCGCCCTGGAGATGATCGTCATTGGTGGCGCGGTCGCGGCCGAGCTGTTCGGCATCTATCTGGCGTTGTCGTCGGCGTTCCTGAACCTCAACCACAACGATGCGTTCAGCGCGATGCGGCGTGACAGTCACCGCCACATCTTGCGCATGCGCCTGACAGCGAATGACGTGACGCTTTATCCGATCGGGCTCGACCGCGTGCCGCGGCGGCAGGACTGGCGTCCCAACGCCGCCAAGATGGGATCGCCCGCGCCGGCCTTCGTTCCAGTCAAGCCGTTGACGCCGCACCTGATCGAGCCTCCCATTCTCATTCGCGTCGCGCCCACGCCGCCGCCCCGCATCGGATGATGTCCCGGGCCTCGGGCTTGGAACCGCCGGCGGTCACGCAGCGAGCCCGACATTGATTCCGTTCGGCTTTTCCGCCGGGTCCGCCTGCCGGACTCTGAGGGCGTCACAGCCCTCGCGCCTGCGCGGCCATGTCGCGAACCCCGGTCAGAACTCCGGGCGCCGGTGCAACGTTGAACCAGCGCGGAGGGCGACCGCAACAGGGAGGACATCCCCGATGAAAGCAGCGCTCGCCTGCCTCGCCTTGATGATTCCGGTTCTTGCCGGAGCCCCCGCCCCGGCGCAGAGCGCACCCGCGCAGAGCCTGGAAAAGGTCAAGGTCGTCATTCCGCAGAACAGCGTCTTCGTTCTCAATTGGATGGGAGCGCGCGACGCCGGTGTTTTCCGCCAGCACGGTATCGACGTCGAGATCGACGCGCGGCCGTTTGCAGGCTTCCTCGCCGCATTGCCCGCCAGGCAATGCATGACGTCGACCTACTCGGGGATCGATGCGATTCTGAAGATGAACCAGGGCCTCGACCTCGCCATCATCGGCGGCGGGCTCACGGTCATTCAGGACATCTTCGTTCGCAACGACTCGCCGATCAAGACGGTGAACGATCTGCGCGGAAAACGGCTCGGCGTATGGTCGAGCGGCGCCGGCGCCTTCAAGGCTGCGAGGGTCGCCGTTGCCGATGCCACGGGCATCGACCTCGAGAAGGACACCAAGATCGTGCAGCTCGCGCCGCCCGCGCTGTTCAAGCTCCTGGAGAACGGCTCGATCGACGCGATGCTGAACATCAGCTCGTTCACGATCCAGGCTGCGTCGCAGCCGGACAAGTTCCGCTCCATCTTCTCCCCGAACGACTATTGGAAGCAGAAGACCGGTTATCCGATCGTGTGGTCGGCGCCGCTCGTCGCCTGGAAAAGCTGGGTCGACGAGAACCCGGAGCGGGCCAAGAATTTCGCGGAAGCCGTCGAGGACTCGTTCCGCTGGCTGCGGCAGCCGGAGAACTTCGACGCCGCGGTGAAGAAGTACGGCAAGCTCGCCGGCGTGACGACGCCGGCAGAGATCGCCACCTACAAGAAATGGCTGTCTGAGAAGCGGATCTTCCTCGCCCATTGGGACCAGAAGGTCATCGATGCCGAATGGCAGTTCCTCGATACGGCCAAGCAGCACGGCGTGCTGGACGCGGTGCCCGCGAAGGACAGTCACGCGCTGGTTCTGGAGGGCCCGGGCCCGAAAGGCTGAGCGTAGCGCCGAGCCGGAGAGACGGGCGTGCAACGGATCGAAAGGCGGATCTTGCCGGGCGCGGTGACGCTGGCGCTCGCCATCGTGGGCTGGGAGGTGATCTCGCTGTTCTTTCCGCCCGTCATCTTCCCCGGGCCGGTGACGCTCGTCGATCGCATGATCACGATCTACGGCGACCCGGCCTCCTATCGGGTGGTGGGCGAGTCGCTGTCGCGCATCTTCGAGGGCTTCGTCGTTTCGATGCTCGCCGGGACGGCGTTCGGCGTGCTGATGGGATTGAAGCGCGACGTCGAAATCTTCTTCGACAGCTGGATCATGGTGCTGCTCACCGTGCCGGCGGTGTGCTGGGCGTTCCTCTCCGTCCTGTGGTTCGGAATATCGCAAGCGGCGCCCATTCTGACCATCGTCCTGATCGTCTTCCCGTTCGTCGTGATGAACGTCTGGGAGGGCACCAAGGCGCTGCAGAAGGACCTCATGGAGATGGCGAGCGTGTACAAGGCCGACCGCTCCCTCATGCTTCGCAAGGTGCTCATTCCCCAGCTCATGCCCTACGTCTTCTCCTCGCTGCGCATCGCGCTCTCCCTGTCGTGGAAGATCGCGCTGGTGGCCGAGGCTTTCGGGGCCGGCGACGGGGTCGGTCAGGAGCTGATCAACCAGTTCCAGGATACGCGCGTTGACATGATGCTCGCCTGGGGGGTGAGCTTCATGATCGTGATGGTCCTGATCGATCTCCTCGTGTTTCGCCCGTGGGCGCGGCGCGCATTCGCATGGAGGCGGCAAGTTGCGACCTGAAGCGCCGCGCGCGGGCGCGTGAGATGAGGGCTTAAGCACGATGGCACGCGTCGTCATATTGGAGCGGGTCGCGACGCCGGACACGGGGTCGGCCAGCGCCATCACGGTCAAGAACCTGAGCAAGATGTTCTCGGCTCCGGCCGGCGGAGCGCGATTCACGGTTCTCGAGTCGATCAGCCTGTTCGTGCACGAGGGAGAATTCGTCAGCATCGTCGGCCCGTCGGGTTGCGGCAAGTCGACGTTGTTGAACATCATCGCCGGCATCGAGTCCTACGAGGGCGGCTCGGTCGCGATTGCGCCGCGCGCCGCCAAAGCCGGATCGAAGTCCGGATCGAAGGCGGGATCGGAGCCCGGATCGGAGCCGCGCGTCGGCTACGTCTTCCAGAGTCCGCGCCTGCTCAACTGGCTCACCGTCGAGGACAACATCAATTTCGTGCTCGAGGCGCAGAACATTCCGCGCTCGCGATGGAAGGAGCTGGTCACCCGCAACCTGGAGATGGTCGGGCTCGGCGGGCAGCAGCGGAATTATCCGCTCAACCTGTCGGGCGGAATGCAGCAGCGGGTGGCCATCGCGCGGGCGCTTGCGATCGAGCCGGACATCCTGCTGATGGACGAGCCGTTCAGCCATCTCGATGCCATCACGGCGCGCAAGATGCGCTTCGACCTCTCGGATATCCTCACCCAGGCGAAGCCGACGATCCTGTACGTGACCCACGATCTGGCGGAGGCGGTTTTCCTCTCCGACCGGATCTACATGATGGACACGAAGCCGGCGCGCATCTTCAAGGAGGTTCGCGTCGGCGTGTCCCGCCCGCGCGCGCCCGAGGATTCGAAGATCCTCGACCTGGAGAAGATCCTGGTGCGCGAGTTCTTCGGCGCGCTGGAGACGAAGACATAGATGGCGTCGCGCGGCCTCAGGAACGCCGGCCTGCGGGCGGGCTCGATTCTTCTCCTGCTGCTGCTGTGGTGGGCCGCATCGGTGTTGATGAACGATCCCGACGTCCTTCCCGGACCGATCGTGATCGGCCGCACCATCGCGGGGGATCTCGCCAGTGTCGGGCCGGAAGGGCACTCGGCCTATTTTCACGTCGGGATCACGCTCGCCCGGATCTTCGTTGCGTTCGCCGCCGCCATGCTGGCCGGCACCGGGATCGGGCTCGCGATGGGGCTGAGCGTCGCGTTCGAGCGCGCCCTGATGGCGCTGATCCCGCTGCTGCTGACCATGCCGACGATCCTGATGGTGTTTCTCGCCGTCATGTGGTTCGGCTTCAGCGAGACCGGCGGGCTGGTCGCCGTGATGGCCGTGGTCACGCCCTATGTGGCGGTCAACATCTTCGAGGGCGCGAAGGCGACGGACCGCTCCCTGGTCGAGATGGGGATGACGTTCAAGGCAAACCGGTCGCTGCTGCTCCGCAAGGTCTACGTGCCGCAGCTCATGCCCTACATCTTCTCCGCCGTGCGCTATGCCTTTGCGATGACGTGGAAGATCGTGGCGCTGGCCGAGACCTTCGGGCTCAAATACGGCATCGGCTACATGTTCTTCTTCTGGTTCGGCCAGTTCAACATGACCCAGATGCTGGCCTGGATCGTGCTGTTCATCGTGTTGATGCTGGTGATCGAGCACGGCATCTTCGCGCCGCTCGAACGGCGTGCGTTCGCCTGGCGGGTTTCTCCGGTGTCGTGATGACGGCGCCGCGCCGACCGCGATCGGCGCCCGGCCGCCGTCAGCCTGCGCCGCCGAGCTTCGCCATGCACACCGCGCCGGTGCCGCTCATGCCGATGGCCTTGGCGGCGCCGAGGCTGAGATCGAGCGAGACGCCGCGCACGAACGGTCCCCGGTCGTTGACGGTGACGGTCACGGATTTCCCGTTGCGCGGATTGACGACCATCAGCCGGGTGCCGAACGGCAGGTGACGATGCGCGGCGGTCATCCCGCGCGGATCGAAGCGCGCGCCGCTCGCGGTGCGGCTGCCCTGGGCGTAATAGGCGGTGATGATGCGCTCGCCCTGCACGCAGTTGCTGATCCGGCCGCCGCTGACGTGACCGCGCGCGGCGCGCGGCTCACGCGGCAGCGCCTGCACCCCATGCGTCTCCACGCCCGGCACCGCGAGCGCCCGCGCCGGCGGCACGATCTTGTCGCCCAGCCAGTTGAGCATGTCGCCGACCCGCGAGCCGGCCCGCGAGCCCTGGCTGGCGGTCTGGCTCGGCTGGTGTTGTCGCTGGTTTGCCTCTTGCGCCTGCGCGCCGGCGCCGGCGGTGGCGAAGCAAAACGCCAATACAATATGCTTCATGGCACACCCCTGCCAAAAATCCCTCTCCGGCCAGGGTTGTGGCATGCGATCCGCGGGCGCCGCAAGCCGCGCGGTTTGACGCCCGCCCGAGGTGTGCTAAACAGCCGTTCGCGGTTTGTCCAAAACACCTGTGGATTCAACCGATTGCCGGTCGTGCCCTGCGCACGACCGCCCGGAGAGTGCCGATGACCATCCGCCTGCACCGCGGCGACCTGCCCGACCTCAAGCGCTATGCCGGCCCGGTGGCGATCGATACCGAGGCGATGGGGCTCGATCCGCACCGCGACCGGCTGTGCGTGGTGCAGCTCTCGCCCGGCGACGGCAGTGCCGACGTGGTCCAGATCCCGCGCGGGGCGCGCGACGCCCCCAACCTCAAGGCGCTGCTCGCCGATCCCAACCGGTTGAAGATCTTCCATTTCGCCCGTTTCGACCTCGGCATCCTGTTCCACGCCTTCGGGGTGATGCCGACGCCGGTCTACTGCACCAAGATCGCTTCGCGCCTCTCCCGCACCTACACCGACAAGCACGGGCTCAAGGACCTCACCCGCGAGGTGCTCGGCATCGAGGTGTCGAAGCAGCAGCAGTCGTCCGACTGGGGCGCCGACGAGCTGAGCGAGGCGCAGATCGCCTATGCGGCGTCCGACGTGCTCCACCTGCATGCGCTCAAGGAGAAGCTCGACGTCATGCTGGCGCGCGAAGGCCGGGCCGAGCTCGCCGCGGCCTGCTTTGGGTTCCTGCCCGACCGGGTCCGGCTCGACCTCGCCGGCTGGGCCGCGGAGGACATCTTTTCCCATTCCTGAACACTATTTGGCTGCGGCCTCTGCCGTGCCGCGGCCATATTTCCGGGGTGATTTTGCCCGGGGGACGGCGGGCGGTTAGGATTGCGGGGGTGATTCTCGCACGGCCGGAAGGGGACGAGCGCGTTGAGCGTTGCATCGGCCACGCATGATCCGAACGGCGTCCGGATGCTCGACGCCGGGCGTGACCGCGAGCGCCTGTTTCGCGCCGCCGCCCGGCACAGCCGATTCGTGCGCTTCTGGCGCCGCGCCATCCCGGTCACCCTGATCCTGGTCGTCGCGACGGTCGCGGCGCTCGCCTACTTCAAGCCGCTCCACATGCTGGCCAAGCTTCCGATCGATCCCACCAAGCTGGCGGTCTCGGGCACCAAGATCACCATGGCGGCGCCGCGCCTCGGCGGGTTCACCCGCGACGGCCGCGCCTACGACCTCACGGCCCGCGCGGCCGCGCAGGACCTGACCAATCCGGGCGTGCTGGAGCTCAAGGACGTGCAGGCCCATGTCGAGATGCAGGACAAGTCGGTGCTGCAGCTGGCGGCTGCCGCCGGACAATACGACACCAAGATCGATGCGCTGATGCTCAAGAAGGACATCGTGCTCACCTCCTCGACCGGCTATGCGGCGAAGCTCAACGAGGCGATGTTCGACATGAAGAAGAACACGATCATCTCCGAGCAGCCCGTCGAGGTGACGCTGTCGAACGGGACCGTCAATGCCAACCGGCTCGAGGTGATGGACAACGGCGACCTGATCCGCTTCGACAAGGGCGTCGAGATGAACCTCGTGCCGCAGGCCGCGCGCGAGACGACCGCATCGGTGCCGGACACGGCGAGGAAGGGGCAATAGGATGCGCCGCGTGCATTGCGCCGCTCGCGTCTGTACGCTTCTCGCCGCCGTCGTGGCGACCGGCGCGCCGGCGCTCGCGCAGCCGAAGCCGCAGCAGCAACAACAGCAGCCGAGCGGGCCGCCCAATCCGCTGCAGGGCTTCTCGCAGAATCGCGACCAGCCGGTGAAGATCAACGCCGCCTCGCTCGACGTCCGCGACAAGAGCAAGGTTGCGACCTTCTCGGGCAACGTCCAGCTGGTGCAGGGCGACACGACGCTGCGCTGCAAGACCCTGGTGGTCTATTACGACGGCGACAATGCGGGCGGTCCCGCCGTCAAGTCGGCGACGCCCGGCCCGGCGGGCGGCTCGTCGATCCGGCGCATGGAGGCGAAGGGCGGCGTGCTGGTCACCCAGAAGGACCAGACCGCGACCGGCGAGAGCGCCATCTACGACATGAAGGAGAACACGGTCCGGCTGTTTCCGGCGAACGGCGGCACCGTGGCGGTGACGCAGGGACCGAATGTGGTGCGTGGGCCGCGCCTGGTGGTGCATCTCGATACGGGCGTTTCGCATTTCGAAGGCGGCGTCGAGAGCCTGATCATCCCGAACAGCATGAAGAACGAGAAGAACGAGCGGGGCGACGCCAAGGGGGCACCGGCCGACAAGGGCGCAGCCCCCAAGGCGCGCTCTTCCGGGGGCTACTGACATCGGGGGCTGCTGAGATGAAGCCGAGCGCGCGATTGAAAGCGGCCGGGTGAGCGATTATCACCGACGTGCACCAGGACGCACCCGCCCGTTCGCCCACGAACGGAGCGGCGCGCGTCCGCGCATCGAAGCCGGAGTGCGTGACCTGTTCGGCTTGTTTGCACGCAAGGGACGCCGACCCCGCCGCGATGCGCCGGCCGAGCCGCGGCGCTCGATCCTGCGCGCGATCGGCGGGCCGATGTTCTCGAGCCGCGTCGAGACGATGAATCTCCCCAAGCCCAAGCCTGGAAATCCCAAGCCTGGAAATCCCAAGCCTGTGAATCCCCGGCCTGCGCCGCCCGAGCTTGCAAATCCCAAGCCCGCAAATCCGAAGCCTCCGCCCCGCCAAGAGCCCGCGCGCATGGAGCAGAGCCGCAACCCCGCATCCCACGACCAGCAGGCGCGCACTGATCAGGTCCGCACCGAGGCGGCGCGACGCGAGCCGCCGCGCCCCGAGCCGCCCCGCCGGCCGCCCGAGCGGCGCCGCGACAGCCCGCGTGGCGACGGGGCGGTTCGCTCCGGCACCAGTTTTCTCGCCGCCCACGGCGTCGAGCGCAGCTTCGTCGGCCGCAAGGTCGTCAAGGGCGTGAGCCTTTATGTCCGCCGCGGCGAGGCGGTCGGTCTGCTCGGCCCCAACGGCGCCGGCAAGACCACCGTGTTCTACATGATCACCGGGCTGATCACCGCCGACCGCGGCCGCATCGAGCTCGACGGCCACGACGTGACGTCGCTGCCGATGTACCAGCGCGCCCGCCTCGGCATCGGCTATCTGCCGCAGGAAGCCTCGATCTTCCGCGGGCTCAACGTGGAGGAGAATATCCGCGCCGTCCTGGAGGTGGTCGAGCGCAGCCGCAAGCGTCGCGAATACGAGCTCGACGCCCTGCTCGAGGAGTTCAACATCACGCGCCTGCGCAAGACGCCGTCGATCGCGCTCTCCGGCGGCGAGCGCCGCCGGGTCGAGATCGCGCGGGCGCTCGCCACCCGGCCGAACTACATGCTGCTCGACGAGCCTTTCGCCGGCATTGACCCGATCGCGGTCGGCGACATCCAGGCGCTGGTGCGCCATCTCACCGGGCGCGGCATCGGGGTGCTGATCACCGATCACAACGTGCGCGAGACCCTCGGCCTCACCGACCGGGCCTACATCATCTATTCGGGCGAGGTCCTGATGGAGGGGCGGCCTGAGGATATCGTGAATAACCCGGATGTCCGCCGCCTCTACCTGGGCGAAGAATTCCGGATGTGACGCGTCCCGGCGCGTGATGGCTCACGCCTTTTCCCTGCCAAAGACGTGGATGCCCGGCACAAGGCCGGGCATGACGGTATTTAGTGGCCGTTAACGTCCCGCCGAAAGACGCCGAAAGACTCGGTATACAGGTCTGTGCGAAGCAGTTAAGCAAGAAACGGACCAATCTGCAGACCCTGATGGCGCTCACCCAGAAGCTTCTGATCCGGCAGAGCCAGGCGCTCGTGATGACGCCTCAGCTCATGCAGGCCATCAAGCTGCTGCAGCTCTCCAACCTCGACCTGGTCGCCTATGTGGAAAATGAGCTCGAGCGCAACCCGCTGCTCGAGCGGAGCGACGGCGAGGGCGCGCCGGACCGGGATGGTGCGGCCGAGCCCGAGGCGGCACCCGAGCGGCCGGCCGGCGAGGCCGAGGCGGGCGAATGGCTCGGCCATGAGCTCGAAACCAGCCGCTCGGCCATCGAGAGCAGCCTCGACACCAGCCTCGAGAACGTCTTTCCCGACGACGGGCCTCCGGCGCCCGAGCCGACCCGGCCGGCCGAGCCCGCGGCCTATTCGGAATGGGCCGGGGTCGGCGCCGGTGGACGCGAGTCCGGCGACTACAATCTCGAAGCCTTCGTCAGCGCCGAGGTGACCCTCGCAAGCCATCTCGCCGACCAGCTCATGCTGGCGATCCACGATCCGGCCCGCCGCATGATCGGCCAGCATCTCATCGATCTCGTCGACGAGTCGGGCTATCTCGCGGGCGACATCCCGGCGGTGGCCGAAAAGCTCGGCGCCCCCGAGGCCGAGATCGCGGCGGTGCTCGCCATCATCCAGACCTTCGATCCGGCCGGGGTCGCGGCGCGCAATCTCGCCGAATGCCTCGCGATCCAGCTCAAGGAGCGCGACCGTTTCGATCCCGCCATGCAGGCGCTGGTCGGCCATCTCGATCTGCTGGCGCGCCGCGACGTCGCGGCCTTGAGGAAAGTCTGCGGCGTCGACGACGCCGATCTCGCCGACATGATCGCCGAGATCCGCGCGCTCAATCCCAAGCCCGGCCTCGCCTTCGGCTCGACGCTCGTGCAGCCGATGGTTCCCGACGTGTTCGTGCGCCAGGCCGCGGACGGCAGCTACGCGGTCGAGCTCAATTCCGACACCCTGCCCAAGGTTCTGGTCGACCAGAGCTACTATGCGGTGGTGTCGAAGACCGCCAAGAACGACTCGGAGAAATCCTATCTCAACGAATGCCTGCAGACCGCGACCTGGCTGGTGCGCGCGCTCGATCAGCGCGCCAAGACCATCCTCAAGGTCTCGACCGAGATCGTGCGCCAGCAGGACGGCTTTTTCGCCCACGGCGTCCAGCACCTGCGCCCGCTCAATCTCAAGACGGTGGCGGACGCGATCAGCATGCACGAGTCGACGGTCTCGCGCGTCACCGCCAACAAGTACATGGCGACCAGCCGCGGCATCTTCGAGCTCAAATATTTCTTCACCGCCTCGATCGCGGCGGCGGACGGCGGCGAAGCGCATTCCGCCGAGGCGGTGCGCCACCGCATCCGCCAGCTCATCGACGACGAGTCCGCGGACGGCATCCTGTCGGACGACACCATCGTCGATAAGCTGCGCGCCGCCGGCGTCGACATCGCGCGCCGCACCGTCGCCAAGTATCGCGAGGCGATGAAGATCCCGTCCTCGGTCCAGCGCCGCCGCGAGAAGCAGGCCGCGCTCGGCGTGGGATAGGCCTTTCACCTCTCCCCGCTTGCACCGAACTCAGGCTTGCCCGAGTTCGGCATTAAAGGAGTTGGCCGAAATCGCATAAATGCGATTTCGGCTGAGAGGTCGCCGCGCGAAGCGCGGCGGGTGAGGGGGCGCCGCCGCGATTCGTTGCTTCCGTTTTGCTGTGCTGAACCTCAGCGCCCCTCACCCCAACCCTCTCCCCGCTTCGCGGGGAGAGGGAGCGCAAGCGCCCTGCACACCACGGACACGTGCTCCTTCCCACCCCTCCGTCGTGTTGAAAGTTCTGTGACCCGATCCTACGTGATTCCGAGGATCACATCCGCCGGCTAGGCCCCACCGGCAGTGGAGCTGACCATGCCGTTTCGCGTCTCGGGCAAGAATCTCGACATCGGCGAGGCTTTGCGGGAGCGGGTCAATGCCCGCGTCGCCGAGGCGATGGCGAAATATTTCGACGGCGGCTTCTCGGGTCACGTGACGGTCGGCAAGGACGGCTTCGGCTTCCGCACCGAATGCGCCATCCATCTCGACTCCGGCGTCACGCTGCACACCGAAGGCATGGCGGCCGACGCCTATGCGAGCGCCGACCAGGCCTCGGTGCGGATCGAGAAGCGGCTGCGCCGTTACAAGCGCCGGCTCAAGGGCCGCACGGGGGCTCGCGACGGCGGCAATTCCGGCGCGGCGAGCTACATCATCGCGGCGCCCGATCTCGAGTCCGAGGAGGAGGTCGCCGACTACAATCCGGTGATCATCGCCGAGTCGACCACCGCGCTCGAAATCCTCTCCGTGAGCGAGGCCGTCATCGAGCTCGACATGACGGGCGCGCCGGTCGTCGTCTTCCGCCATGCCGCCACCGGCCGCGTGAACATGGTCTATCGCCGCCGCGACGGCAATGTCGGCTGGATCGACCCGCCGGAGAAGAGGGGATAGACGCGCTTGCCGCGAGCGCATGCGCGCTCCCTCCCCCGCTTGCGGGGGAGGGCGGGGAGGGGGAAGCCAACGCGCAAACCTCTCGATCGTCATGCCCCGCGCAAGCGCGGCATCCAGTACGCCGTGGCGCTTGCGTGAAGCACAGCGCCTGAATGAAATGTCTGCGAGTACTGGATCGCCCGCTCGCGGGCGATGACGGCACGGATTTTGGTTACATCACCGGCGCAATCCCCAGCTCCTTCGCCAGCGCATCCAGGCTCCTCTTCAGCGACGGCGGCAGCGGGATCCCGCTCTTCATCCGATCGAGCCGCTTCACGTGGCTCTGCTCCCCCGGCAGCCAGATGCGCTCGACCCCCGGCAGGCGCGGCGACGCGCGCAGCGTGCGCACCATCGCGTCGACGCTGCGCTTGAACTCCGTGGCTGGGACGAACGCATCGATCGAGAGCGCCACGACCGACTGGCCCGTATTGGTGGCGCGGCCGAGCTCCTTGTTGAAGTCGAAGATGTCGCGGCCGATGGCGGCGCGGTTGAGCGCGCCGGCCAGGAGCCCGATGATCAGCGACAGCGCATAGCCCTTGTAGTCGCCGATCGGCAGCAGGTGGCCTTCGTCGGCGCGCTTGGGATCGGTGAGCGGCTTGCCCTGCTTGTCGATCATCCAGCCGACCGGCATCGGCTCGCCGCGCGAGGCCTTGAGCCGCACCTTGCCGTAGGCCGAGACGGTCGGCGCCATGTCCATCACCACCGGCGGCTCCTCGAGGCCCGGCACCGCGACCGCGATCGGATTGGTGCCGAGCAGCGATTCGGCTCCGCCCCACGGCGGCAGGTGGTTGTTGCTGCCGACCGCGAAATAAAGCCCGATCATGTCGTGCGCGAGCGGCATCATGGTATACAGCGCGGCCGGCCCTGCGTGATTGCTCATGCGCGCGCCGACCCAGCCGACGCCGGTCTCCTTCGCCTTGGCGATCGCGATCTCGGCGGCGCGCTTCATCACCAGGTGGCCCATGCCGTTGTCGCCGTCGACGAGCGCCGTCGAGGCGCGCTCGGCCACGATCCGGATGTCCGGCCGGACATTGACCCCGCCGGCCTTGATGCGCTTGCAGTAGGCCGGCATGCGAAAGACGCCGTGCGTGTCGGAGCCGCGCAGGTCCGCCTCGGTGATGAGCTCGCCGAGCACCGCCGCGTCATTCTCGGGGATGCCGGCCGCCACGAAGGCGCGGGCGATGAACGCCTTGAGCGCGGGCGCCGAAACATGCGCGATGTCATCCTGGACGGCCATCGAATTCTCCCTGCCGGCGAGCCAGTGCCCCCGGTTCGTGATATGCGGCCGGGTTCCCGTCAAGCCGCCGCGCGCCCGCCGGGCGGTTGAACCACGCGGCTCCCCGCCTATATTTCGCGCCGTTTGATCTCGCCGCCCGAGCCCGCGCGGGCTGAAAAAGTCGAACCGATCCGGGGAAGCCCATGGACGCCGAAACTGCCCAGACCCATCCGTTCCAGGCCGAAGTCGCCCAGCTCCTGCACCTCATGGTGCATTCGGTCTATTCCGAGACCGAGATCTTCCTGCGCGAGCTGATCTCCAACGCCTCCGACGCCTGCGACCGGCTGCGCTACGAGGCGATCAGCGCCCCCGACCTGCTCGCAGCCGATCCGAAGCTCGCGATCCGCATCCGGCCCGACCAGGAGGCCGCGACCCTCACCATCGCCGACAACGGCATCGGCATGGACCGCCAGGAGCTGATCGACAATCTCGGCACCGTGGCGCGCTCGGGCACCCGCGCCTTCATGACCAAGCTCGCCGAGGCCGCCAAGGACAAGCGCGAGGTCAAGGATGGCGCATCCCTGATCGGCCAGTTCGGGGTCGGCTTCTACTCCGCCTTCATGGTCGCCGACCGCATCGCCGTGACGAGCCGGCGCGCGGGCTCCGCCGAAACATGGGTGTGGCGCTCGGAAGGCGGCGCCGGGTTCGAGATCGCGCCGGCGAGCCCGGAGGAGGCCGCGCGCGTGCCGCGCGGCACCGAGATCACGCTGCATCTCAAGGACGACGCCAAGCGCTATCTCGATCCGCACGAGATCGAGCGCATCGTGCGCACCTATTCCGATCACATCCTGTTTCCGATCGAGCTCGTGGCCAAATCGGATGATGGCAAGGAGCCCGAGCCGCGCCAGGTCAACACCGCGAGCGCGATCTGGCAGCGCTCGAAATCGGAGCTCAAGCCGGAAGACTACACTCAGGCCTATCACGCGATCGCCGGCGCATTCGACGATCCCGCCATGACGCTGCATTACCGCGCCGAGGGCCGCCAGTCCTATGCGGTGCTCCTGTTCGCGCCCTCGCAGGCTCCGTTCGATTTGTTCGATCCGGCGCGCAAGGCGCACGTGAAGCTCTATGTCCGCCGCGTCTACATCACCGACGACGCGGGCTTGCTCCCATCCTACCTGCGCTTCATGCGCGGCGTCGTCGATTCCGAGGACCTGCCGCTCAACATCTCGCGCGAGATGCTGCAGAACAATCCGCAGGTCGCGCTGATGCGCAAGGCGCTGACCGGCCGCGTGCTGACCGAGCTCGAGACCCTCGCCAAGGACGAGAAGGGCGAGAGCTTCGCCAAGATCTGGCAGGCGTTCGGCGCCGTCATCAAGGAAGGGCTCTACGAGGACTTCGAGCGGCGCGAGCAGCTCCTCGGCCTCGCCCGCTTCACCACGGCCGTCGGCACCATGCGCTCGCTCAAGCAGTACGTCGCCGATTTCAAGCCCAACCAGACCGAGATCTATTACCTGGCCGGCGAGAGTCTCGATCGGCTCAAGGCCAACCCCAAGCTCGAGGCGGCGCGCGCGCGCGGCATCGAGGTGCTGCTCTTGACCGATCCGGTCGATGCGTTCTGGACCACGCTGGCGCGCGAGTACGACGGCAAGCCGCTCAAGTCGCTGAGCCAGGGCGAGGTCGATTTCGGTCTGGTGCCGGTGATCGATCAGCCCGCCAAGGCGGAGGAAACGCCTGCGTCAACGGCCGTGGACGATGCGGTGGTGATCGCCGCCGTGAAGGCTGCGCTCGGCGAGCGCGTCTCCGACGTGCGCGCCTCGCAGCGGCTGACCGACAGCGCCGCCTGCCTGGTCGCGGGCGGCACCGGGCCCGACCGCGAGCTCGAGCGCCTGCTCGCGCGATCGAGCCGCGGCGGCGGCACGACGCCGATCCTCGAGCTCAACATGCGCCATCCGCTGGTGCGCGCGCTCGGCGCCGCCAAGACCGGCGCGCGCCAGGATGACGTCGCCGACATTTCGGCGCTGCTGTTCGAGCAGGCGCAGATCCTCGACGGCGAGGTGCCCGGCGATCCGGCGGCCTTCGCGGCGCGGCTCAACCGGCTGGTGGTGCGGGGGCTGGGCTAGGGCCAGTTCACCTCTCCCCGCTTGCGGGGAGAGGTCGGCGGCCTGAGCGTAGCGAAGGCCGGCGGGTGAGGGGGCGTCGCAGCGGATCGTTGCGCACGTTGTGTTGCGCTGAATCTCAGCGCCCCTCACCCCGACCCTCTCCCCGCAAGCGCGGGGAGAGGGAGCGCGGGCGCCGTGCTCGCCCCTACGGATATCGCTCGCGCTGATGTCCGGCCATCACCAGGTTCAGCTCGGGCATTTCCGTGGCGGCACTCCCGTGCAGCTCGACGGGCTCGGGCTTGGCATGCCGCACCAGCTTGTCGTGCATCACGTCGAAGACCCGCACGCCGACATCGCGCTCGGCCGGCGCCAGCCAGGGTGCGGCTTCCAATGTGGTGCGGGCGTCGGCGAGGCCCGCCTGCCAGCGCGCCTCCATGGTGGCGCGGCTGAACTCGAAATCCTTGGCGCCGCCCTGCGGATCGTTCGGGCGATAGATCAACAGCGCGATATCCATTTCGGTGACGCAGCCGTGCTCGTAGAGGCGCTTGGCCTCCGGCGTCGCCGCGATATCGGGCGGCAGCAGCTTGTGCAGCTCGTTGATCACGTGGCGCACGTTGTGGCGCTCGCGCAGCGCCTCGGTGACGATGCGGGTGCGGCTCGAATAGCGGATGTCCTTCTCGCGCTCGTTGACCTCGTCGAGGTTGGTCGGCACGAACCCGTGCGCATGGAAGACGTCGACCTGGAAGATCAGCCGGCTGCGGCGCGGATTGTAGTCGACCATGTACTGCAGCGGCGTGTTGGAAAAGAGCCCGCCGTCCCAATAGAACTCGCCGTCGATCTCGATCGGCGGAAATCCCGGCGGCAGCGCGCCGCTCGCCATGACGTGCTCGGGACGAATCTTCGTCTTCTCGCTGTCGAAATACGCGAAATAGCCGGTGCGCACGTTGACGGCGCCGACGCTCAACCGCGTGCCGCGACCGTGGTTGATCCGGTCGAAGTCGATGAGCCGCTCCAGGGTGCCGCGCAGCGCCGCGGTGTCGTAGTAGCTCAGGAACTTGCCGGGCGAGAAGATATCCTGCGGAGCGCGCGGCGCGAAGAAGCCGGGCTGGCCGAACAGCACTGCGGAGAGTGCGCTTGCACTCTGCTGCCAGCTCGCAAGACTCACTGGGAGCGCGGGCCACAGCCAGGTCGGGGCGGTGATCTCGGCCCAGAACTCGCGCAGGCGCGCGACGCGGTGCTCCGGAGCATTGCCGGCGATGATCGCCGCGTTGATGGATCCGATCGAGATGCCGGCGATCCAGTCGGGCAGATAATCCGAGGTCGCCAGCGCCTCGTAGACGCCCGCCTGATAGCTGCCGAGCGCGCCGCCGCCCTGCAGCACGAGACCGATCTTCTTGTCGTACGACGCCGGGCGTGGAGGTCCAATCCTCATGGCCATCGTCTCCACCTTGCCGCCACCGCCCCCGAATGGAACCGGCATATCGGGCAACTCTGCGGCCGTGCCACCATACCTCACAGCCACTTGATCTGCCGGACAAGCGGCTCGTGGTTCGGGGACGAAGCCGCGTCACGCCAGCCGCAACAATCGGACCTTGAGCGACGCGCGGTCAGGCATGGCCGCCATTTCGGCGGCCATGTCCCATCCGCCCGATCTCCCACCCTCTTGATCTCGCGGGCCTTCCCGGGGCAAATCGATACCCCCGACAACCCAGGCCCGGGACCGCTCCCGGCCGCACAAAAAACCCCGGGAGACGTCCCGATATGCCGACCCCCAGGGCCTCGAAGGCCCTTTCCCGCTTCACCGTGCTCGATCTGACCCGCGTGCGGTCCGGCCCCACCTGCGTGCGCCAGCTCGCCGACTGGGGCGCCAACGTCATCAAGATCGAGATGCCGCCGCAGATCGAGTCGGGCGAAGGTCCGGGCGGCCCGCGCGAGGGCTCGGATTTCCAGAACCTGCACCGTAACAAGCGCAGCATGACGCTCAACCTGAAATCGCCGGACGGCGTCGCGGTGCTCAAGAAGATGGCGAAGAAGGCCGACGTCGTGGTCGAGAATTTCCGTCCCGACGTGAAGCGCCGGCTCGGCATCGACTACAAGGATCTGCGCAAGATCAATCCGCGCATCGTCTACGCCAGCATCTCGGGCTTCGGCCAGGACGGCCCCTACGAGAACCGGCCCGGCTTCGACCAGATCGCCCAGGGCATGGGCGGGCTGATGTCGATCACCGGCCTGCCCGGCCAGGGCCCGGTGCGGGTCGGCATCCCGATCGCCGATCTCACCGCCGGGCTCCTGTGCGCGACCGGCATCCTGGTGGCGCTGCTCGAGCGCGACAAATCCAAGAAAGGCCAGTACATCGAGACCTCGCTGCTGCAGGCGCAGATCTTCATGCTCGACTTCCAGGCGTCGCGCTACCTCGTCAACGGCGAGGTCGCCAAGCAGGCCGGCAACAATCATCCGACCAGCATCCCGACCGGCGTGTTCAAGACCTCCGACGGCCACATCAACATCGCGGCCGCCGGCCAGAAGATCTGGGAGCGCACCTGCGAGGCGCTTGGCATCCCCGAGGTCGCCCATCGTCCCGAATACGCGACCGGCGCCGCGCGCTCGAAGAACCGCGACCGGCTCAATGCCGAGATCGAAGCCATCACGGTGACGCGCAAGAGCGCCGAATGGGTCGATCGCTTCAACGAGATCGGCGTGCCGTGCGGACCGATCTATTCGATCGACCAGGTCTTCGCCGATCCGCAGGTCAAGCACATCGGCATGGCGCAGCCGGTGAAGAACAGCAAGCTGACCCTGGTGGGACAGGGCGTGAAGCTGTCGCGAACGCCGAGCAAGCTGGTCGCGCCGCCCCCGGCGATCGGCCAGCACACCAACGAGGTGCTCAAGGAATTCGGCTACAGCGCGAAGCAGATCGCGGCGCTGCGCAAGGCGAACGCGATTTGATCCAGGCAACACGACACATCCTCCGTCATGCCCGGGCTCGTCCCGGGCATCCACGTCTTCCTTGCCCAGCCGCAAAGACGTGGACGGCCGGGCATAGGCGAGCGAAGCGACGCCGTTCTTCGAACGGCTATGCCCGGCCATGACGAGCAATAACGGAGCGTAGCTATGACCGACACCGACAAGATGCTGTCGCGCAAGGAGGGGCGCGTCGGCTACATGATCTTCAACAATCCGCAGCGTCACAACGCGGTGTCGCTCGACATGTGGGACGCGGCCGGCCGGATCATGGACGGCTTCGCCAAGGACGACGAGGTTCGCGTCGTGGTGCTCACCGGCGCGGGCGGCAAGGCCTTCGTGTCGGGCGCCGACATCTCGCGCTTCGAGAAGGAGCGCTCGAGCGAGGAGGCGATCGCGCGCTACAACGAGGTCGTCTCCACGGCGCATGACGCGATCTACCACTTTCCCAAGCCGACGATCGCCATGATCCGCGGCTACTGCGTGGGTGGCGGCGTCGGGCTCGCGGTGTGCTGCGATCTGCGCATCGCCTCGGCGGATTCCCGCTTCGCTATTCCCGCGGCCAAGCTCGGGCTGGGCTACGGATTCAGCGGCATCAAGCGCCTCTCCGATCTGGTCGGGCCGTCCTTCGCCAAGGAGCTGTTCTACACGGCGCGCCAGTTCGATGCGGTCGAGGCCCAGTTCATGGGCCTGGTCAACCGGGTGGTGCCGCCGGACCGGCTCGAGGCCTATGTGCAGGAGTACGCCGACACGATCAGTGGCAATGCGCCCCTCACCATCAATGCGGTGAAATTCATCGCCAACCAGACGGTGACGGACGAGGACAAGCGGGACATGGCGCGTTGCGACGCCATGGTCCAGCGCTGCTTCGAGAGCAAGGATTACATCGAGGGCCGCCGCGCCTTCATGGAGAAGCGCAAGCCGGTTTTCACCGGCGGGTGAGCGCGGTGCCTGCGGCATCGTGGGCGGTCGCCCCGGCGAGGCGGGTTGCTATGCTGACGGTGCGGAACTGCATCGTCGTCACCGGTTTGAGCGTAGGGGGCACGAAGTGGCATCGGTCGAACTACGCGGTCTGACCAAGCGCTACGGGGCGCAGGCGGTGGTCGACGCGGTGTCGCTGACCATCGAGCACGGGCTCCTGGTCTGCCTCCTCGGTCCGTCCGGCTGCGGCAAGACCACGACCCTGCGGCTGATCGCCGGCTTCGTCGAGCCGTCCGACGGCGAGATCGCGGTCGGCGACAAGGTCGTCTCCTCGCCGGCGCGCACGGTGCCGCCCGAGCGGCGCAACATGTCGATGATCTTCCAGAGCTATGCGCTGTGGCCGCACATGACGGTGGCCGACAACGTGGCGTACGGCCTGACCCTGCGAAAAACGCCGCGCGCCGACATCGCCAAGAAGGTCGCCGCGATCCTCGCCACCACCAAGCTCACCGCGCTCGCCGATCGCTATCCGGGCGAACTCTCGGGAGGCCAGCAGCAGCGGGTCGCGCTCGCCCGCGCCCTCATCGTCGAGCCCGAGACCCTGCTGCTCGACGAGCCGCTCTCGAACCTCGACGCCAATCTGCGCGAGGAGATGCGTTTCGAGGTGCGCCGCCTGCATGACCAGTACCGCTACACCACGGTCTACGTCACCCATGACCAGTCCGAGGCGATGACCACCGCCGACCTCATTGCGGTGATGAACCAGGGCCGGATCGAGCAGCTCGGCCGGCCGGAGGACATCTACGACCGTCCGCGCTCGGAGTTCGTCGCCCGCTTCATTGGCGCGAGCAACGTCATCAAGGGCACCGCGGTCGATCGCGATCATCTCATGGTGGCGGGCGTCGCGTTGCGTTGCGTCGGCGCCGAGCTGGCCGCCGGCACCGCCGGCGCCATTTCGATCCGCCAGCACGAGATCCGGCTCACCGCCGCGCCCCCTGCATCGGCCAGCGACAATGTGCTGCCCGGGACCGTGACCCGCAACGTCTTCCTCGGCAACAGCCGCGACTACATGGTCGAGCTCGGCGACGGCACGCAGGTGCGCGCCGTCACATCGCCGCAGGAGAGCATTCCGCAGGGCGCAAAGGTCTGGCTCGCGCTGCCGCCCGAGCGCTGCCGGGCGCTGCTCGGCTGAAAACAACGACAATGAAGCAAGACAAGGAGGAGACAGCGATGAGAGGCAACCGGTTCTCGAGGCGTGACGTGATCAAGGCTGCGAGCGCCGCCGCGGCAGCCTCCGTCTTCGCCGCGCCCGCGCGCGCGGAGGCGCCGTCCCCGACCACCATTACGCCGGAGCTGATCGCGGCCGCCAAGAAGGAAGGCAAGGTCATCTACTACACCTCGATCGACTTGCCGCTGGCGGAGAAGATCGCCAAGGCATTCGAGGCGAAATTCCCGGGCGTCTCGGTGCGGGTCGAGCGCACCGGCGCCGAACGGCTGTTTCAGCGCATCGGCCAGGAATACGGGAGCAACATCCACCAGGTGGACGTGGTGAACTCGTCGGACGCCTCGCAGCTGATCGTGTGGAAGCGCGACGGCTGGCTCGCGCCGTTCGTGCCCGAGGACGTCGCCAAGCATTATCCGCCCGAGCACCGCGACGCCGACGGCATGTATGCGAGCTTCCGGGTCGGGCTCTGCATCATCGCCTACAACACCGGGCTGGTGAAAGCCGAGGACGCGCCGAAGAGCTTCGCCGACCTGCTCGATCCGAAATGGAAGGGCAAGATCGTCAAGGCGCATCCCGCCTACAGCGGCACCATCATGACGGCGACGTTCCAGATGGCGCGCGACCTCGGCTGGGAGTATTTCGAGAAGCTCGCGAAGCAGAACGTGCTGCAGGTGCAGTCCTCGGCCGATCCGCCGAAGAAGCTTGCGCTCGGCGAGCGCTCCGTGATGGCGGACGGCAACGAGTACAACATCTTCGAGATCAAGGAGCGGGGCGGCCCGGTCGAGCCGGTCTATGCGACCGAAGGCGTGCCGCTGGTGGTCGGGCCGAACGCGGTGTTCAAGGCGGCGCCCAATCCGAATGCGGCGCGCCTGTTCCAGTGCTTCTGCTTCACGCCCGAGTGCCAGCAGCTCGTGATCGACCAGGGGGGCCTGCGCTCGATGCACGCGCTCGCCAAGGACAAGCCCGGCCGCAAGCCCTTCAAGGACATCAAGACCATGAAGGAGGACGCCGCCGGGGTCGAGAAGAGCGCCGAGCAGATCAAGGCGCGCTATGTGAAGATCTTCCGGGTGTGAGCGTCATGCCCGGCCTTGTGCCGGGCATCCACGTCTTCGATCCGAGGGAAGGCGTGGATGGCCGGGACGAGCCCGGCCATGACGGGAAAAATGGGAGGCCAGGTTGCGCAGGACATCCATCTCCAGACGCACTCTTCTCGAATCCACCGCCGCCGCAGGCGCCGCGCTCTTTGCCGCGCCGCTGCGCGCGCAGGCGCCGGCCGCCGCGCCGGTCACGCCGGAGCTCGTCGCGGCGGCGCAGCGCGAGGGCAAGGTCGCCTTCTACACCGCCATGGACCTGCCGGTGGCTGAAAAGCTCGGCAAGGCGTTCGAGGCGAAATATTCCGGCATCACGGTGCGGGTGGAGCGCTCGGGCGCCGAGCGCATCTTTCAGCGTGTCGCCCAGGAGATCGGCAGCAACATCCACGCCTGCGACGTGCTCAACAGCGCCGACGCCTCGCATTTCATCGCCTTCAAGCGCAATCGCTGGCTCGCCCCCTTCGTCACCGACGAGATGGCGCAGCAGTTCCCGGCGGCCTATCGGGATCCGGATGGGCTTTTCATCACCACCCGGGTGTGGCTCTCCTCGATCGGCTACAACACCGAGCTCGTCAAGGCGGAGGACGCGCCAAAGAGCTTTGCCGACCTGCTCGATCCCAAATGGGCCGGCAAGATGGTCAAGGCGCATCCAGCCTACAGCGGCACCATCATGACGGCGACATTCCAGATCGTGCGCGAGCTCGGCTGGGGCTATCTCGAGAAGCTCTCCAAGCAGCGCGTCCTGCAGGTCCAGTCCTCGACCGACTCGCCCAAGAAGGTCGCGCTCGGCGAGCGCGCCGTGATGGCGGACGGCAACGATTACAGTCTCCTCCAGCTCAAGGATGCGGGCCGGCCGGTCGAGCCGATCTATCCCACCGAGGGCACGCCGACCGTGACCGGACCGACGGGCGTATTCGCCTCGGCCCCGAATCCGAACGCCGCGCGGCTGTTCCAGGCGTGGATGCATTCGCGCGAAGGCCAGCAGCTCCTGGTCGACTTCTCGGGCCAGCATTCGGTGCACAGGCAGGTCAAGGACAAGCCCGGCCACAAGGCGCTGGCCGACATCAAGCTCATGCGCGACGATCCCGCCGGCGTCGAGAAGATGGCCGAGGAGATCAAGACCCGCTACCAGCAGCTGTTCAGGGTGTGATGGATTCTCTTATGAGGGGCGGCCTGCATACAGCGCGTGATCTTGCGCAGGCGCCGCCCTTCGCTGACGCTCGGGCGTCGACCTCTCCCCGCAGGCGGGGAGAGGTGAAAGACAGGGCGTTCGCATGACCCTCGCGCTTCCCGCCCGGCCCGCGCTTCGCCGCATCCATGTCGACATGTCATGGCCGATCCTGATCGGCGTGGCGGCGGTGCTCGCCGTGCTCATCATCCTGCCGATGTCGTGGCTCCTCTATTTCAGCGTGACCGACGAGCATGGCGCCTTCACGCTCGCCAACTATCGGCAGCTCATCGACAGCCCGGACCTCATCGAGCCGTTCTTCACCACGCTCCTGCTGGCGGTAGGTTCGGCCACGATCTGCTGTGCAGTGGCAGCGCCGATCGGCTGGCTGGTCGCGCGCACCGACATGCCGCTGCGCGGCACGGTGCGGGCGCTGGTGACCGCCTCGTTCGTGACCCCGCCGTTCCTCGGCGCCATCGCCTGGGAGCTGCTCGCGGCTCCCAACAGCGGGCTCCTGAACAAGATCTTCCGCCTGGTCACCGGCGCGCCGCAGGACGAGTACCTGTTCAACATCTACTCGCTCGGCGGGCTGATCTTCGTCATCTCCTGCTACACCTTCCCTTACGTGTTCGTGCTGCTCGCCAATGCGCTCGACCGCATCCCGGGCGATCTCGAGGACGCCTCCGCGATCCTCGGCGGCGGCGCCTGGACCACGGCGCGCCGGATCACCATCCCGCTCGCCATGCCGGCGCTGGTCGCCGGCGCGCTGGTCGCCTTCCTCCAGGCGATGACGTTGTTCGGCTCGCCCGCGATCCTCGCGATCCCGGCGGGCTTCCACACCATGACGACCAAGATCTGGAGCCTGTTCGACTATCCGCCCAAGATGCAGCTTGCGGCCGCGGCCTCGATGCCGCTCCTGCTGCTGACCATCCTGCTGGTGCGGGCCGAGAGCTTCGTGCTCGGCCGGCGCGGCTACGCGGTGGTGGGCGGCCGCCAGGGCAATCCGCGCCTGGTGCGGCTCGGCGGTTGGAAATGGCTCGCGCTCGGCGTCGTGTTCGTGGTCCTGTGCTGCCCGGTGTTCCTGCCCTACCTGGCGCTGCTCAATGCCGTGTTCTCGCCGGTCGCCTCGCAGTTCGTCACGCCCTCGACCGCGACGCTCCACAACATCAACTTCGCGTTCTTCGAGCTCTCGGCGACCTCGCTCGCCTTCAAGAACACCATGATCCTGTGCACGGCCGCCGCCACCATCGGGGCGGCGCTGGCGGTGGTCATCGCCTACGTGACGACCCGGCGGGCGATCGCCGGCTGGCGTGCGCTCGCCTTCCTCGCCACGGCGCCGGTCTCGGTGCCTGGCATCGTGCTCGGGGTGGGGCTGTTCCTGAGCTACACGCGGCCGCCGCTCGTGCTCTACGGCACCTTGTGGATCCTGCTGCTTGCGTTCGTGACCATCGCCATGCCGGCCGCATACCAGCAGCTCCAGTCGGCCTTCCGGGTGGTCCATACCGACCTCGAGGAGGCGAGCCGCATCCTCGGCGCGACCCGCCTGGCCACGCTGTGGCGCATCACGGCACCGCTCCTGCGCACCAGCGTGATCGCCACCTGGTGCTTCATTTTCGTCGGCGTGATCCGCGAGCTCTCCGCCGCCATCATGCTGTTCACGTCGCAGACCAAGGTCATCTCCGTGCTGATCTTCGACCTCAATGAGAGCGGCGACCTCGGCGCCATCGCGGTGCTCGGCATCATCATGCTTATCGTCACCTTCACGGTGGTGGTGCTGATCAACCGGCTGCCCGGGTTCGGCGGCACGGTGCGGCTGCGCAACAACTGAGTGACCCAAAACCGAGTGAACCCAACCTGAGTGAAACAATGGCGGCCCACGTCCCGGAAGTTTCGGTCGCCGAGCAGTTGGTCGACCGTATCGTCGCGCTCGCGCCCGAGCGTCTGCCGGACGGCCTGTGCGACAAGTGCGAGGACCTGCTGGTCGACGTCATCGGGCTGATCGTCACCGCCCGCAACGAGGATTACGTCCAGGCGACGCTCGCCGCCTGCGACGACGACGGCCCGTGCACCGCGATCGGGCACGCGCGGACGTTGAGCGCTGCCGGCGCCGCGCTCGTCAACGGCACCGCGGCGCACGGCGAGGATTTCGACGACACCTTCGAGGGCGGCCCCGTGCATGCGGGCGCCGTGATCGTGCCGGCCGTGCTGGCCGCCTGCGAGCGCCATCGGCCGGAGGGACCCGCGGCGCTGCTCGGCATCGCGGTCGGTGTCGAGACCATGTGCCGGCTCGGCCTCGTCGCGCCCAAGCGGGTGCACAAGGCGGGCTTCCATCCGACCGCGGTGTTCGGTGCGATGGCGGCCGCCGCCGGCGTCGGGGCGGCGCTCGGCCTCGACCGGCCGCAGATGGTGGACGCGCTCGGCATCGCCGGCAGCATGGCGGCGGGCATCATCGAGTATCTCGCCGAAGGCGCCTGGACCAAGCGGATGCATGCCGGCTGGGCCGCGCAATCGGGCCTGCGCGCGGCGCTGCTCGCCCGCCATGGCTTTCGCGGCCCGCGCACGGTGTTCGAGGGCACGCATGGCCTGTTTCACGGCTTCGCCAACACCACGGACGGCCGCTACGACCTCCTCACCGACGGCTTCGGCGCGCGCTGGGTCGCCGAGACCCTCGCGTTCAAGCTCTATCCGTGCGGAACCATGACCCACCCCTACATCGACTGCGCGCGCCGGCTCGCCGCGCGTGGCGTCAAGGCGGCCGACGTCAAGGAGATGCTGTGCGAGGTGGGCGAGGGCACGGTGCACCGGCTATGGGAGCCGCTCGCCGACAAGCAGCGGCCGCCGAACGGCTATGCGGCAAAGTTCTCCACGCCCTACTGCATCGCCGCCGGTCTCGTGCGCGGCAATGTCGGCCTGGACTCGTTCACCGATGCCGCCGTGCAGGAGCCGGCGCTGCGCGAGGCGGCCGCCAAGGTGCGCTACGTGATCGACCCGAACAATCCCTATCCGGACAATTTCACCGGCCACATCCGCGCCGTGCTCACCGACGGCCGCGTGATCGAGGAGCGCCAGCCGCACATGCGCGGCGGCGCGCACGAGCCGCTCACCCGCGCCGACATCGAGGAGAAATTCGCCCTCTGCGCGCGCCACGGCGGCTGGGACCAGGCGCGCACCGCGGCCGCGCTCAAGCTCGCCCGCGGCCTGTTCGCCGGGCGGATCGACCTCGAGCCGCTGCGCGGATAGCAAACCTTGCCAGACATTCCGCGTCATGCCCCGCGCAAGCGGCGCGCAAGCGGGGCATCCAGTAAACAAGGCGATTGTCGTGTTTACTGGATCGTCCGCTTTCGCGGACGATGACGCTGCAGCATCTCGCACAGCGCATCTCGGCCGCTTGATAAAAGTGTCCCGAAAGCTTTCAAACGATGGGGATCGACATGGAGGTGCTGTCGATCAATCCGTTCTGGTACCGCAAGGACCGCGACACCGCCGCCCAGATCGTCAAGATCAACAACGAACGCCTCGCCGAGCTCTGCGCGTCGAAGCCCGACCGCTTTGCGGCCTTCGCGTCGCTCGCGCTGCAGTATCCCGATCTGGCCGTCGCGCAGCTCGAGGCGGCGATCAAGAAGCAGGGCCTGCGCGGGGCTGCGATCGGCGGCAGCGTCCTGGGCGAAAACTTTTCCGACCCGAAGTTTCACCCGGTCTGGGCCAAGGCCGAGGAGCTCGGCGCGGTGCTGTTCATTCATCCGCAGAGCGTGCCGGAGCTCGCGGCGCGCTTCAAAGGCAACGGCTGGCTCTCCAACACCATCGGCAATCCGCTCGAGACCACGTTCGCGCTGCAGCACCTCATCTTCGAGGGCACCCTCGACCGCTTCCCGGGATTGAAGATCATCGCGGCGCATGGCGGCGGCTATCTGCCGTCCTACGCGGCGCGCTCCGATCACGCCTGCTTCGTGTCGCCGCAGAACTGCAATCCCGACATCCATCTCGAGAAGCAGCCGAGCGAGTATCTCAACCAGCTTTACTACGACGCGCTGGTGTTCACGCCCGAGGCGCTCCGCCACCTGGTCGCCCAGGTCGGTTCGAGCCAGGTCATGCTCGGCACCGACCATCCGATCCCGTGGGAAGAGCATCCGATCGACCACGTCTTCGCCACCACGATGCTGTCCGACGATGAGAAGGCCGCGATCCTCGGCCGCAATGCCGCGAAGCTGTTCGGGATGAGCGCGTAGGGCGGGCGTCCTCCCGCGAACGCGCTGTCATTCCGGGGCGCCGCGCAGCGGCGAGCCCGGAATCCATTCTGGTTCTTGCCCGAGGTTGGATTCCGGGTTCGCGCCTCAGCGCGCCCGGAATGACCGAGGAAAGGCTCACACCCGGAAGATCTTGCTGTAGCGCGCCTTGATCTCCTCGGTCACCGCCAGCACGGCCGCCGGATCGGCCTTGAGCAGCTTGAGGGCGGAGAGCGGCGGCCGGCCGGGCCGCTCCTTGACCTGGGCATGCACCGATCGATGCGCGAAGGCATCGACGAAGATCTGCTGTGCCTCGGCGCTGAACAGATAATTCTCGAACAGCCGCGCCGCGTTGGGATGGGGCGCGTTGCGGAAGATGCCGCATTTGACGACGATCAGCGGCGTGCCTTCGGTCGGATAGACGGTCTCGACCGGCTGGTTGCGATCGCGCAGCAGCGCCAGATTGTAGTCGTTGCCTTCTGCCATGACGGCGCGCTCGCCGGCCTGGATCTTTTTCGGCGGCTCGGCGGCCGACTGCATCTGCAGCACCTTCTGCTCGGCGAGCTTCTCGAAGAAGCCCCAGCCGAGCTCGCGCACCAGCAGGAACGTCACCGTGAGGATCGCGCCGCTGTAGCTCGGATGCGCCTTGACGATCTTGCCCTTCCATTTCGGATCGAGCAGGTCGGCAAAGCTCTTCGGCGCGTCCTCGCGTTTGACGAGGTCGGTGTTGTAGCCGATCACGCTCAGCCAGGTGCAGACGGTCGCATGCAGGCCGTCGGGGTCGACGTGCTCGGCGGGATAATGCTTCGCCACGTCCTCCGGCACGAACGGCGCCAGCCAGTCGTTCTTCTTCCAGTCGAGATAATGGGCGGGGTCGGTGCTGTTGGCGACGTCGACCCCATTGATGCGGCTCGCCTGCTCCTGGCCGATGCGCTGGAAGAGCCGCTCCGCCCCCGAGCGCTCGACCCGCACCGCGATGCCGGGATATTTCGCCTCGAACGTCTTGCCGAAGCGCTCCGCCACCGGCAGCTCGAGCGCCGAGTAGAACGTGACCACGCCTTCGCGCTTCGCGGCCTCGATCAGCGCGGGCGTGACCGTGGTCGGCTCGGGCGGCGCCGCCTTGAGCGGCTGCGCGAACAGGGCGGCGGCCGCCGCCCCGGTCGAGGTGGTCAGAATGTCACGGCGGGAATAGTGCTTGTCGGACATGGCGATCCTCCCACCCGCCAAGGCTGGCACGACTGCGGAACGCCCGCAATCGCGTCATTCCGTGCCGGCAGGCCGGTCGAGCGCCTCGCGGCCCGGCTTACGTCTTGCCTTGCGCGAACCGCACCACCTTGCCCCACTTCTCCGTCTCGTCCGCCAGCATCGTGCCGAACGCGGCGGGCGATCCCGGCAACGGCATGCCGCCCGTCTCGGCGAGCCGCGCCATCATGGCGGGATCGGCGAATGCCGCGTTGATCTCGCGGTTGAGGCGTTCGACGATCTCGGCTGGCGTGCCGCGCGGCGCGCCGATGCCGGTCGCGGCGCTCGCCTCGTAGCCCGGCACTGTTTCCGCGACGGTCGCGACTCCGGCGAGCGCCGTCGAGCGCGTCGCCGTGGTGACGCCCAGCGCGCGCAGCGTGCCGGCGCGGATCGGCCCCATCGCGGCCGACATCGGCTCGAACATCATCTGGGCATTGCCGGCCGCGAGCTCCTTGAGCGCCGGCCCGCCGCCGGCGTAGTGCACCGTCTCCACCGCGATTCCGGTCATCATCTTGAACAGTTCGCCGGAGACATGCGGCGAGCTCCACGCGCCGGTCGACGCCATGCGCATTCTGCCGGGATTGGCCTTGGCGTCAGCGATCAGCTCCGCCACGCTGGTCGCCGGCACGGCCGGATGCACCAGCAGCACCAGCGGGTCGCGCGTGATGCCGGCGACCGGCGCGATATCGCGCAGGAACACGAAATCGAGCTTCTCCGGCAACGAGGCGCTGACCGCATTGGCGGGACCGACCAGGAGCAGCGTGTAGCCGTCGGGCGCCGCGCGCACCACCGATCCGGTCGCGATGTTGCCGGAGCCGCCGGCCCGGTTCTCGACCTCGACCGGCTGGCCGAGCCGCGCCGCCAGCCACCCTGCCATCAGCCGTCCCAGGATGTCGTTCGGCCCGCCCGCCGGAAAGCCGACCACGAGGCGGATCGGCCGGGCCGGGTAGCCTTGCGCGCGCGCACGCCGGCCGATCATCGGCCACAGCGCGGCCGCCGCGGCGAGGCGAAGCAGACGCCGGCGGCTCACAGCCAGCCGGCCGGGTCTGCGATCGGCTGGCCGTCGATCGCGCGGATCAGCCCGCGGATCACGCGGAAGAGATGCCACAGCACGAGCAGGCCGAGGATGATGAAGCCGATGCCGACCAGCAGGAGCACGAAGCCGATAACGCCCACGATGAGCGTGATCCAGAACGTGCGGATCGCCGAGGTCATATGCGACGCGAACGGCGTCCCGGCGAGGTCGCGGCGTTTGATATAGGCGACAATCACGCCGATGATGGCGGTGAACGCGACGCTGAGGATCGAGGCGAGAAACAGTCCCCACACGACGATCGCCCAGGTCTGTGCGCTCGTGCCGGCGAGCATCGACCGCTGCTGCGACATGAGTGGCCTCCCGCGGCGCGGATCAGCGCCTTGCCTTCGCGGCGGAGGTTATCGGCTGTGCCGGAGCGTGTCCATGCGCGCGCTCAGCCGCGGGGCCGCTCCGCTGTCGCGTGGGCCGTGCCGCAGCCGCAACCGCCATCGAGACACAGCAGGCGCTGCAGCGTGCCGCCCAGCACCATGGTGTGGTGCTCGGGCGCGACCGCGGCGCGCACGGTGCCGACCGGATCGACGTCACCCATCTCGAAGGGAAAATCGCTGCCGAGCAGGAGCCGGTCGGCGCCGACGAGCTCGACCAGATAGCGCAGGTTGGCGGGGCTGAAGGTCACGCTGTCGTAGTAGAGCCGGCGCACCACGTCGCGCGGGTCCTCGGCAAAGCCGCGCGAGCGCGGCTCGGGACGGAAGTCGGCGGCGTGGCGGAAGCGCTCGAGCTGGAACGGCAGAAAGCCGCCCGCATGCGGCAGCCGCATGCGCAGCTTGGGAAATCGGGTGAACACGCCGGAGAACATCATGCGCGCTGCCGCAATCGTGGTCTGCAGCGGATAGCCGATGCAGTTGTGCAGGAAGTAGTCGCCCAAGGCCGCCGCCGGCTGCTCGTCATAGGGGTGGAACAGGATCAGCGTCTCCATCTCCTGGGCGGCGGCCCAGAACGGATCGAGCGCGGGATCGTCGAGGAATTTCGTTCCGCCGAAGTAGGGCGCGATCTGCACGGCGCGGAAGCCGTAGTCGCGGCGCGCCCGCTCCATCACCTTGATGGCGGCGGCGGTGTCCTGCAGCGGCACGTTGGCGGCGCCCGCATAACGGCTCGGATTCGCACTCACCACCCCGGCGATGGTCTCGTTCTGCAGCTCGGAGAACCGGATCCCGAGATCGACCGGCATGGTGTAGCCGGTGAAGTCGACGTAGCCGGAGAGCACCTGCATGTCGACGCCCTGGCGGTCCATGGTGGCGATCCGCTCGTCGGTCGCGGTGAGCGGCATGTACATCGGCCGCGCATAGGTCGAGCCGGCGAGCCGGATCATGCGGCGCGCCTCGCTGCCGCCGATCTCGACCCCGTAGCGGGCGCCGTCGGCCAGCATGGCGCGCCACATCTCGGGCGGCACGATATGGGCGTGGCAGTCGATGACAGGGGACATGCGGGCGGTCTCGTAGGGTGGGCAAAGCGAAGCGTGCCCACCAGTGTGGAGCATGACCGCGTGGGCACGGCGCGCGGTGCGCGCGCCTTTGCCCACCCTACGGATTGCATCAGGCGATGCCAACCGCGTTCACGGCCGCACGCCGGGCGATTCCATCGTCATGCCGCGCGCCCGCCACATCAGATAGAGCTCGAGCGCGACGTTCTCGGCGGAGCCGTAGGCGTAGGGCTCGGCGCGCATCCCGATGGTGCAGTTGCGCAGCCGGCGCTGCAGCGAGCCGAGGCTCTGCCATTCGAGCCGGTAGATCGGGTAGCCGGTCGGATGCGCCTGCGGCACGATGTTGCCGGCGAGCTTCTTGCCCCAGTTGTCGTCATGGCATTGCGCGCATGACATGTTGATCTGGCCCTGGCGCTGCTCGAACAAAGCGCGGCCCTGGGCGATGAACGGCGCGAGCCGCTTGTCGGAGAAATCGGCGATCGGCTGCCCACGCGACTGGCGCGCCACGTAGGCGGTGAGCGCCAGGAGCTCGTGGCTCTCGAACCCGAATGGCGTTGCGTTCTGCTTGTCGCGCCGGCACAGGTTGATGCGGGCTTCGAGGTCGATCGGCTTTTTTTCCGCGGCGTCGAACGCCGGATAGCGCGCCGCGGCACCGGCCATGCTCTGCGCCGCATCGCCGTGGCAGTCTGCGCAGGACTTGTTGGCGGCGCCCGCCTTGGTGCCCCACAGGGTCTCGCCGTCGAGCACCCAGAAGGTCGCCGGGTTGGCGGTGTCGTCGTCCTGCATCGCCTTGGTGTCGGGCCCGAGGTCCGCATAGCCCGAGCGGCGCTGGTCGAGCGGAATGTCGCCGGCCGCGAGGGGACTTGCCCCGCACAGAAGAGCGATGAGAGACGCACTCAACAACCGCATCGTCATGGCCCGCGAAAGCGGGCCATCCAGTAACCACGGGCGGGAAGGATGGGGCACGGCTTCGCCCGGACCGGACGTCACGGCGGACTGGATCGCCCGCTTTCGCGGGTGATGACGGCCGTGTTTCGGGTCCCCGCCATCATTCGACCGTGATCTTCGCCGATGCGGCCTCATGGAAGCCGTTGTCGCCGGTCCATTCGAACTCGAACGTGCCGCTCTCGGCCGCGACCGTGAAGAAGCTCAGGAACGGATTGGCGGCGATGGCCGGATGGAGGTCGGCGCTGAAGATCTCCGCGCCGTTGTAGCGGCAGGTGAAGCTGGTGATGATGTTGCGCGGGATCGGCTTGCCGACATTGTCGTGCCGGAAGCCGGTCTCCATGATGTGCGAGATCAGCGTCTTGATCTCGATGGTCTGGCCGCGCTTGGCTTTCGGCGGCACGTTGATGAGGGGGCGGGCCATCAGTCGAGGCTCTCCAGGCAGGCTTGCAGGGTGACGATCACATCGGCCGAGGCCGACCAGAACGAGCCGTCGCTCAGCTCGGCGATCGCCGTGATCGTCTGCGTGTCGGCGAGGCGGAACCGGGTCGCGATGCGGGCGCGGCCGGCGCGCGGGCTCAACCGCGCGCTGATCACGTTCGGCAGCGGATTCTTCTCGTTGAAGACATGGATCGCCTTCACGTGGTCCTGCTCGGTCATCGGGCTGTCGACCTGGATCGCGAGCGCGACCGTGTTGCCGTTCTCGACCAGCGCCGGCACCTCGATCGTCACCTTGCCCTTGCGCACCGGCGCCTCGCCGACGACCTGGCGGATCGCGCGCTGCATGGTGGCGGGCGTGGCGGCGGCCGGCTCGATCTTGGTCAGGACCGCGACGAGCCCGGCCCCGAGGCCGGCGACCAGCACGTCGCGTCGTGTGGCGTCCTTCTCCATCGTGTGCTCCAAGAGCGTCAGTCCAGCGTCAGTCCAGCGTCAGTCCAGCATCAGTCCAGCGTCAGTCGAGCGTCAGTCCGGCGTCAGTCTCGCAGCGTGGTCAGGAACGCGACCACATCCTCGATCTGCTCGGCACTCAATATAGGTTTCCCGCGCAGCGACGGCACCACCCGGTTCATGCCATCGACCACGTAATAGGGCGGCATGATGGTCGAGGGATTGATCTTGCGGGCATCGACCAGGCGCAGCCGCAACTCCCCCGCGGACCAGCGCGCACCCGCCCCTGCCAGGTCCGGCGCCATGTTCCCCTGGAACCGCTCCTCCGGGAACGGCCCCGAATGGCATAGCAGGCAGAGGCCGACCTGCCGGTTGGTCACGATCGAGCGGCCCCGCTCCGGGTCGCCCTTGGCGCCGGTGAGGGAGTCCGGAATGGCGTCGCCGACGATCCGGTACGGGTGCAGCGCCTGCGCCTGCGCTGGCGCGCCGAGCGCGCAGCCAAGCACGCAACCAACGCCGATCGCGGCCGCGACGAGTGGCGCGGCCCTCATCCGAACACTCCCGCCGTGATCCGCGCGTACCAGGCGGCCGCTTCCTTCGCCTCCGCGCTGCGCGCCGCGGGCGCCGCCTGGATCGGGCTGACCACGATGCCGGGGTCGGACTCGTTGTACAGGTCGTCGACCGGCCGATAGGTGCCGCGCTGGGAGATCGCGTAGTTGGGCGCGAGCAGGCTGTAGCAGGCGCTGGTGAGCGTCGGCGCCGGCGGGGCCTTGCCGGCGAACGCGGCCGTGATCGCGGCGGCGCAGATCGCCGCCTGCGAGGTCGCCGCCGAGGCCGAGCGCGGCATCGCGCCGGCGATCGCCGCATCGCCGATCACGTGGATGTTCGGCTGCAGCTTCGATTCGAAGGTGAGCGGGTCGACCGGGCACCAGCCGGTGCGGTCGGCGACGCCGGCGATGCCGGCCACTTTTCCGGCTATCTGCGGCGGGATCACGTTGGCGACCGCGGCCTCGTACTTGTCGAAATCGGTCGACAGCGTGCGCGTCTTCGGATCGACCGACGCGAGGCCGCCGCCCGCGCCGACCGGCACCCATTCGACCATGCCGGGATAGAGCGCCTTCCACGCGTTCTCGAACAGCTTCTGCATGGTGAAGCTGTCCTTGGCGTCGAGCACGATCACCTTGGAGCGCGGCTTCTTCGTCTTGAGATAGTGGGCGATGAGCGCGGCGCGCTCGTAGGGCGCCGGCGGGCAGCGCGACGGCAGGACCGGCGACGTGATCACCACCAGTCCGCCATCCGGCATTTCCTCCAATTGACGGCGCAGCAGCGCAATCTGCTCGCCGCCCGCGTAGGCATGCGGCATCAGCTTGGAGGCGGCCTCGCCGTAGCCCTGGATGGCGTTCCAGCGGAAATCGATGCCGGGCGAGAGCACCAGCCGGTCGTAGCGGACCGCCACGGCGTCAGCGCTGCCGGCGACAACGGCCACCTCGCGGCGCTGCGGGTCGATCTTCAAGGGAAACCCGACGATGACGTCGATGCCGCTGCGCTTGAGCCGATCGTAGCCGAATTGCTGCGCCGTCATCGGGCGCAATCCGGCAATGACCGAATTGCTCATCGGGCTCGCCGTGTAGGTCGCGTTGCGCTCGATCAACGTGACCGCAAGACGCGGGTTCGCCTTGCGCAAGGCGCGCGCGCAGGCGGCGCCGCCGAAGCCTCCGCCGATCACCACGACGCGCGGGCCGGCATTTTGCGCGCGCACCGCCGGAGACGCGATGGCGGCCGTGCCGGCCGCCACCGTGGACTTCAGAAACGTACGCCGATCCACCGGGGTGCGGATCATCGCGAGATCCCCGCAATAGGATGGGCGGCGCGCTGCGCCGCCCATCCGTTCTTCACGCCAGCGTCAGCCCGTGATCGCGCAGCGGGAACGTGCGATAGCGGGTGCCGGTCGCGGCGGTGATCGCGTTGAGCACGGCCGGTGCGGCGACGCAGATCGTCGGCTCGCCGACGCCGCCCCACACGCCGTGGTGCGTCGGCATGACGATCGCTTCGACCTTCGGCATCTGGGCGATGCGCATCATGTCGTAGGTGTCGAAGTTCGTCTGCTCGACGGCGCCGTCCTTGACGGTGATGCCGCCGAGGAACAGGCCGGTGAGCCCGTACACGAACGAGCCCGCGATCTGCCGCTCGATCTGCGCCGGATTGACGGCGTAGCCCGGGTCGGTCGCGCCGACGATACGGTGGATCTTCACCTTCTTGCCGTCGACCGAGACCTCGGCGGCGGCCGCCACATAGCTGCCGAAGCCCATGAAATGGGCGATGCCGCGATGCACGCCCTGGGCCGCCGGCTTGTCCCAGCCGATCTTCTCGGCCACCGCG
>DASTZX010000039.1:0-9257 GCA_035764045.1 Xanthobacteraceae bacterium
GCCGTCGCGCTGCTTGCCGCGAGCGTGTTCACCGTCCCGGCGCTGGCGCAGGGCACGGCTCCCAAGTCGACCGACAAGCCGGCGGCCGCCGCCACCGCGACGACGCCCAAGGTCGCCGCCAAGCCGACCCTCAAGTCCGCCAAGGCCCGCAAGGGCCATCGCCATGTCGTGCGCGTCAAGCACGTCAAGCCGGCGAAGCACGTCAAGTCGGCCTCGGTGAACGGCGCCAAGCATCGCCATGTCGTGAGTCAGCCGTCGTCCACCTCCGGCAGCGCTGCGATGAACAGCGCCAAGCCGCGGTCGGGCGCGAACTGAAAGTCCCCGCGTTTCGTGTCCGCATCGGAGGCCGGCCGCGAGGCCGGCCTCTTGCATTGGAAGGGATCGCCGGATCAAACGACGGCGGCTTGCGCCGCGCCTGCGACCTTCATGCGCTCGTTGACCAGCTTCTGCAGCGCCGTGTAGTCGACCTTGCCCGAGCCGAGCAGGGGCATCTTCTCGACCACGAGGATCTCGGCCGGCACCATCATCTCCGAGGCGCCGCGCGAACGCGTGAACGCGATCAGGTCCGAGCGCAGCGGATCCTTCTTGGTGGTGACCAGGATGAGCCGCTCGCCCTTGCGCGCATCCGGCACGGTGACGACGCCCGAGATCGCGTCGGGCCACAGCTCGCCCGCAAGCATCTCGACCGCCGCGAGCGAGATCATCTCGCCGCCGACCTTGGCGAAGCGCTTGGCGCGGCCGCGGATGGTGATGAAGCCCTCGTCGTCGACGCTGACGATGTCGCCGGTGTCGTGCCAGCCCTCCGGCGGGCGCTCGAGCACGCCGGGGTTCTCCGCCCGCAGATAGCCGAGCATCACGTTCGGGCCGCGCACAAAGAGGCGGCCGCCGTCCTCGACGCCGGGCACCGGCTCGAGGCGCATCTCCATGCCCGGCAACAGCCGTCCGACCGTGCCGAACTTGTTGAACATCGGCGTATTGAGGGCGAGCGCGGGCGCCGTCTCGGTAACGCCATAGCCTTCGAGGATGCGCAGCCCGAACTTTTCCATGTAGACGCGCCGCGTCGACAGCTTCACGGGCTCGGCGCCGGCCAGGATGTAGCGCAGCGAGCGGAAGTCGTAGGCGTGCGCGGAGCGCGCATAGCCGGCGAGGAACGTGTCGGTGCCGAACAGGATGGTGGCGTTCACGCCATAGATCAGCTCGGGCACGATGCGGTAGTGCAGCGGCGACGGATAGAGATAGATCTGCACGCCGTGCACGAGCGGCAGGATGAATCCGACGGTCAGGCCGAACGAGTGGAACATCGGCAGCACGTTGAACACCTTGTCGGTGCGGCCGAAATCGATGCGCGCCTCGGCCTGGGCGGCATTGGCGAGAATGTTGCGGTGGGAGAGCACGACGCCCTTGGGCGTGCCTTCCGAGCCGGAGGTGAACAGGATCGCGGCCGGATCGTCCGGCGCGCGCTCGACCAGCGGATGGCCGGAGCCGAGCAGGCCGCGCATGCGGTCGAGGAAGGTGATGGTGGGGCGGATGTCCTCGAGATAGACGATTTTCACGTCGTTCTCGACCTGCGCGACAAGCGGCCCAAGCCGGCCCTTCTCGATGAAGCCGCGCGACGTGAGGATCGTCTTGATCAGCGCGGCGCGGCAGGCGGAGCGCACATTGCTCGGCCCCGAGGAGAAGTTGATCATCGCCGGCACGCGCCCGGCCGACATCAGCCCCAGCACCGTCACGGCGGCGCCATTGGCATTGGGCAGCATGACGCCGACCGCCTCGCCGACATCGGCGAGCGGCATGAGCTTGCGGCCCAGCACCGCGACCCCGGCGAGGAGCTTGCGGTAGGAGAGGGCGCCGGACATCGGGTCCTCGACCGCGACCCGGCCCTGGCCGTGCTCGTGCGCGGCCTCGATCACCGCCTCGACCACGGTGCGGCCGGTCGATGTGGTGCGGAACACGAGATCGGACATCACCTGATAGAGCGCGGCGCCGGCGGCGATGCGGCGCTTCTTGCCGCGCAACTCCGGATCCACGGCGAGCTTCACTGGCGGCAGGATGGTCGCCCTGACCTTCGGCAGCAGGCGACGGCGCACCTGGCTCTCGTCGAGGCGGGAGAAGAACGTCGCCTCCAGCCCCTCGATGCGGATCGGCACCACCATGGCACCGGATTTTTCCGCGATGAGCCCGGCGCCGTCATAGACCTTCATGAGGCTGCCGGTGACGGTGATGCGCCCTTCCGGGAAGATGATCAGCGACTCGCCGCTCTGCACCGCATGGATCAGGGTGCGGGTTGCCATGGGCTTGGTCGGATCGATCGGCAGCGCGCGGGTGAACTTCAAGAACGGCTTGGCCCACCAGCGCTGCGCGATGCCGGTGTCGATCGCGAACACCGGGTCGTTGTCGAGGAAGGACATCGCCAACGCGGCGTCGAGGAAGCTCACATGGTTGAGCGCGATGATCGGGTTCTTGCCGCCCTTGGCCACGTTTTCCAGGCCCGTGACCTCGAGCCGGAAGAGCGAGCGGAAGAGCACGGTGAGGAAGTCGCGCAGCAGATTGGTCGGCAGCGTCCGTGCGATCAGGACCGCGACCACGACATTGAGCACCCCGAGCAATAGAAAGAGGCTCGCCGGGCCCATTCCGGCAAGTTTCTGCAGGAGCGCGACGACGATGGCGCCAACCACCATGTATGCGGCGTTGAGCACGTTGACGGCCGCGACCACACGGGCGCGCCGGTCCGCTCCGGCCCAGGCCTGCACGGCGGAGAAGGTCGGGACGATGAACAGGCCGCCGCCGATGGCGAGGCCGGCGAGATCGACCGCGACGTGGATGCCGAGCCGGTGTCCGAAGACGTCGGTGATGCCCTGCATGGGCGTCGAGGCGACGACGCCGTAGGTGGTCCAGCCGAGGTCGAGCGAGAAGATGGCGAGCAGGATCGCGCCGATCAGCGTCGGCACCAGAACGATGCGGCCGTGGCACAGCCAGGACGCCAGGCCCGAGCCGATCGCGACCGCGATCGAGAACGTCGCGAGATAGGCGTTCACGGCGTCTTCGTTGCCGCCGACGATATCCTTCACGAGGGGCGCGAGCAGCGCCAGCGCCACCGCGCCGACGAGCCAGAACCAGCTCGCGACCAGACCGCCCCACCACAGGCGCGGCTCGCGCTTGAGCTGGCCGATGAGCGCGAAGGTGGATCTGACGATGTTGCGATCGATGACGAGGTGCGGTGCGCCCTCGCCGGTGAGCGGGATGAGCCGCGCAAAGATCCAGCACAGGAGCGCAAAGACGATGATCAGCCCGCCGAACGATATGGGCTCGCCCTTGGCGGCTATACCGCCCGCGATGGTGCCGAGCAGGATGGCGAGGAAGGTGGCGCCTTCGACCAGCGCATTGCCGGACGGCAGCTCGGACTCGGCGAGATGATCGGGCAGGATGCCGTATTTGATCGGGCCGAACAGCGAGCCGATGACCCCGAACAGGAACAGGGCGAGGAAAAGGGTCGCGATCGAGTATTCGACCGAATAGGGGTGCAGCCAGAAACCGAACACTGCGATGCCGGCCACGAAGATTTCGCCGAACTTCAGCCGCTTCGCCACGACCGCCTTGTCGTAGCGGTCGGCGATCTGGCCGCCGAGAGCGGACAAGATGAAATACGGCAGGATGAAAATGGCGCCCGCGAGCTGGACCAGCGCCTGGGAATTCGCGCCGGACAGCTTGAACACGATCAGGATGACCAGCGTGTTCTTGAGGAAGTTGTCATTGAAGGCGCTGAAGAACTGGCACCAGAAGAGCGGTGCGAACCGCCGGGTGGTCATAAGGCTCGCGAACATCGTGGGTCCTTTGTGCCCTGGCGCGCACTGCTTAAACCTTCGGCGGGGGGTGTCGCAACGGCAGCCGCCCGCGGGGCGTAGACGTCCCCGCACGGTTCCCCCGCAGGCCTCCGGCGTGCGCCCATGCCCTCGCCGCCGGAATCGGCAAGCGAAGCTTAACCTCCCTTGGGGCCTGCGGAAAATCCCCTCGGCCGGGTTTTCTCCAGCCGCCGCCTCGTCTATCGTCCGGCGCCTTGCGCGCTCGCCGTCTCTCCGCCGGCAGGCGTGGAGCGATCAAAAAAGGGTGGACGATGGCTTGGACGAAGGTCGCCGCGGCAGCGGATTTGAAGGAACGCGGCGTGATGGATGCCGAGGTGAACGGCGAGGAGATCGCGCTCTATTGGGTCGACGATGCGCCTTACGCGACGGCCAACATCTGCACCCACGCTTTCGCGCGGCTCTCGGAAGGATTCCTCGACGGCGATTGCATCGAGTGTCCGGTCCACCAGGCGCTGTTCAACGTCAAGACCGGCGAGGCCGTATCGCCGCCGGCGTACGAGGCAGTGAAGTCGTATCCCTGCCGGATCGAAGGCGATGACGTCATGATCGACATCTGACGTCCAGGGCGCGACCGCGTGGCGCGTGAGGCGCAGCCCAGCGACGCGCGCTCAGGACAGGGCAGGGCGCTCGCTGCGGAACGAGAGGCGCACGGAGGTCGAAAATTCGTGGCCGCACGTGTCGCAGGACCACTGGTGCCGGATCTGCCGCGCGCTCACGAATTCGGACGCGCACGCGGCGCACAAAACATCGTGGCACACTGGACAGGTCGGAAAAGCGAAACGTCTCATCATGGCGCCGGACTGCGTCTCGGTTTGCACGGTCATCGGGACCTCCTCCGCGCTTTCCCCTCCCGGCGTCGAGCCAGTCGACGTCTCTCCCGTGCTCATGATGCCAGACTATCTGCCGTGTTTGGCAACAGGATGGCGCGTGTATGAATGTTTTCTAACAGCGGTTGTGTGCACTGCGATGGAGGCTTGCGTGCACCGCACACACGGCGTGCGGAAATTTCTCCTGCATTCACTGCGGCTTGTTGTGTGCCTTGGGCGCGGTTCCGCCGAGATGTTTTTAGTCAAAGCTGCGCGGCCCGCTGCACTGCGGGATGGACGTTCACCCGTTTGTGTTTTTTGGCCAAGAACGCGACGGCGATACCGCGCGGCGCGCTCAATCCGACCATCAATCTCGGCGGATTGCGTTCGCGCCCCAAGTCATCCGCGCCGACTCACAGGCTTGCGCTTTTCGAGCCGCGCGATGCGTGTGAGGTCGAGCCGTCCTTCGGCCGCCCAGACCGGCTCGCCGTCCGGGATGCGGGGACGAAACTGGGCGTACAGCGCGTCGGCCTGAGCGGCGATCTCGGGCGCCGACATTGAGCGCGCCAGCCGCTTCATCGCGTTGCGCACCAGCTTGAGCGCATCGCCGAACTTGAGCTCCAGATACTGTTCGACCGTCGCGGGCGGGATCGGCCGACCCCTGTTCAGCGCGCGCAGTCCTTGTCGCGTGCGCACGACCGGCACTGCGCGCTGCATCAGCTCGACCTCGATCCGTTTCCCCGCCTTGAGCTCGCGCCGCTTCTCTTTGATCGCCTTGGGCGACGGCGGGACGAGACGTGGCTGCGGCCCCTTGTGCGTCGTGAGCCCGGCGACGGCACCGCCAAGCGTCAGGGCCTCGTCGCGTTCGAAGCCGAGCCGGCGGGCCACCACCGAGGCCCACAAAGTCAGGACCGGCGCGCGGTTGATGGTGATGGTGCGGCGTCCCAAGCCCGAGCTGTCTCCCGTCGTCGTCGCGGTGCGAAGGCGCGACTCACGTCGCGCGCGCGGATTATAGCGGCGCCACGCGCGGCGGAAGACTCCTGCCGGGTAAGGTTGAGGATAACGCCAACCGCATCGCGCGACGTGTTGCGTCCGAATCGCAAATCGGCCGGCGCGCCCGAATCGATCATGCGCGGGGGGCGACGTTTTGGCCTGGATCGCCGTCGTGCTATGCTTCACGCGTGCCGGCGACGAGCTCGTGCTCGATGCGTGGGTGATCGATCTCATGGCCCTCATTCCGTCTGTGGTCCATTGGCGGCGGCACGTTCTCGCGATCATTGCCGTCGTCATGGCGGTGTCGTTCATCGGAGCGGTTGCGCCGGATGCGACCGCACCGCCCGGTCCGGCGCATGAGTCGCTCGCCGGGCAGCTCCTCATCGCCCCGCCCAGTATGGGCGATCCGCGATTCGATCATGCGGTGATCCTGGTGGTGCGGCACGATCGCGGCGGCGCCCTCGGCGTGGTCATCAACATGCCGGCGGGAGAGCGGCCATTGGCCGGGTTGCTCGCGGCGGCTGGAGAACCGCGCACGGCGGCCAGCGGCAATGTTCCGGTCTTCGTCGGCGGTCCGGTCCGCCCTGACGTGGCGCTCGTCGTGCACAGCGCGGAGTACCAGCGACCCGGGACGCTTGCGATCGACGGCCGGGTGGCGGTGACGGTCAGTGCGCAAGTCCTGCGCGACATCGCCGCCCATGCGGGTCCGCAGAAGAGCCTGGTCGCGTTCGGCTATGCGGGCTGGGGTGCCGGCCAGCTCGACGGCGAGATGCAGCGCAACGTGTGGTTCACGGCGCCCGCGGACCCCAAGCTGATATTCGACGAGGACCGCGCCAGGGTCTGGGATCTGGCGCTGGCGCGGCGGACGCGGGATTTGTGACGACGACGGAGGCTTTTCGCCGGGAACACGGAGCCTTCGAACACGTTTTGAGTCGGAGCTTCGACACGTCGACCCCAGAGGGAAGGAGCGCTGCGATGATGGATCATCAGCCTCAACCAGCACCCGGGAGCGTGGAGGAAGGCGGGGGGCCCCGCGGCGCGCGGTGGTTCGTTGGGATTCTCTATATCTTCATGGCCGTTGTGCTCGCCGGATGGGCCGGTGGCTGGTGGGACCGCGGCTCGGGCGCGGCTACCGGAACGGCCTCCTCGCATCACACCTCGACGAACGCCGCGGCGACCAGCGGCGCGGGTGGCAGCGGGCCAGAGGGCAGTCGCTAACAGGTCCGGCCGACCAAGACCCAGCCGGCTCCCTCGACCCGGCTGCATCCTTCTCGCCTGCGCAAACGACCGGCCGCGCGCCCCGATCGGCGTACGCGGATGATGCTCGCCGACCGTCGGTCAGCCGGCCGCTGCGGCGCGATGCCGTTCTGCTTTTCGCCATTCCCGTCTCGCGATTTGCTATGCTCCGGCGAGCCTCAACGCACGCCTCGAGAGACCGCCAGCGATGAAAGTACTACCGCAAGACAGCGCCGCGACCATCGATCGGCCCGCCGCGAACGACGCTCCGTTCCGCCTCGAGGAGGCGACGATCGCGGATCTGCACGCGGCGATCCGGGCGGGAAAAACGACCTGTGTCGAGGTCGTCAAGCGATACATTGCCCGCGCGCGCGCCTTCAACGGCGTCGCGAGCCGGCTGGTCACTGCGGATGGCGCACCGGTCGCGCCGGCGACCGGGACTGTGCGGGGCGAGGCCGCCCTGAAGTTTCCGAGCGAGACGGTGAAAGCCTCGACGATCCTGCCCGATCTCGACAAGTACAAAGGGCCGCCGCTCGAATACGGGCGCATGGAGCCGACCGCGTCGGATCCGGAGGTGCAGCAGCAGTTCGGCATGGTCGTCGGCGTCGCGGACGGCACGCAGCTCAACGCGCTCTCGACCTTGAACATCCGGGGCGAGCGCTCGGTCACCTGCCGCGGGGACTTCGACCGACATCCTTCGTTCGGCCCGCTGCCGCCCGGCGCGCCGCCTGTCTGCGAGCACTTCCGCCATCTGCCCGACGCCCTCGAGCGCGCGGCCGAGCTCGATGCGACCTATGGGGCCAATCCCGATCTCGACGCGATGCCGATGTACGGCGTGGTCTTCTCGTTCAAGGATCCGTTCGACACCCAGGACATGCGCTCGACCGGGGGCGGCGATGCGCGCTACGACATCGATTTTCCGGCACGCGATCACGTTCTGGTCGAGCAGCTGCGCAACAAGGGCGCGATCATCTTCGCCAAGGCGGTGTGCACCGAATACAACGGCCGTGCCGGCGATCCGGGCGGCCGCCACAAGCCCGCGCAGGTGCTGCCGTCGACGCTCGGCCATCAGCGCAGCACCTGGGGCGGCAATCCGGCCAATGTCTACGACAGGCGCCGCTCCGCCTCGCTCGGCTCGAGCTCGGGCTCCGGCGTATCGGTCAGCGCCAACCTGGTCATGGCAAGCCTCGGCGAGGAGACCCGCGCCTCCTGCCGGGGCCCGGCCAACCACAACGCGGTCGCGCTGATCCTGCCGCACAAGGCCATGCTCGGCTTCGACGGCGGCGCGATCGGGGCGGACATCTATTGCGACCGCACCGGCATACTCTGCCGCACGCTCGCGGATTGCGCGAAAGTGCTCGACGCGCTCAAGGATCCGGTTGCGGGCTACTACGATCCGCGCGATCCGTATACGACGGTGCCACGGTCCTCCGTGCTCGACACGCCGTATGCAACGCATGTGACCGCGCGCGGGCAGACCGGGGCGCTCGAGGGCATCCGGCTCGGAGTCATCCGCGAGTCGATGCTCGTTCCACCAGGATCGAAGACCGAGGAGCCGATCGTCACGGCGGCGGTGCGAGAGATCAAGACGGTGCTCGGAGCGCATCTCGGGGCAACGCTGGTCGAATCCTCCGATCCGCTGTGGACGCGCGATCCCGATCTCGAGCCGATGACGACCGACTTTCGCCGCGCGCTCGCCCGGCTGGTGCCGGTCTTCATGCCCGATCTCCTGTTTCGCCTGCGTCCCGACGGCACGCCTCTGTTCGAGGAGTTCGCGGCCGCGATCGTTAAGACCGAGTTCGCACCCGGAAAGGTCTTCGGCGACGGCACGATGCAGCCGATCGATTATTGCGTCGCGCTTGCGGAGGGGGCGATCGCGCCGCCCAAGAATCTCGACCTCGCGACGATTCAGCAGCAGGAACTCGCGATGGCGTTCCGCTTCCACATCTCGCAGTACCTGACGCGTCGCGCCGCCGACTGGGACGCGCGCGGCTTTCAAGAGACCCTGGCCGATTGGGCGAGCCTCAATGCGCGCTCGAAGTTCTGGGGCGACGACCAGCGCGCCGCCTTCAAGAACTGGGAGGAGGTCGCCGACCCGCGCAATCCGCTCGGCGGCCGCCAGGGCGTCAACGAGCGCATCATGCTGCGCGAGCTCCTGCGCCGCGCGGACATGATGGTGCTGCTGGAGAACCGGCTCGACGCGCTGGTGCGCCTGCACACGCCGTGGCCTCCGGGCCTGATCGGCTGGCCGTATCAGCACGGCATCGTGAGCAACCTCAGCCCGGAATCGCTGTCGGGTCCGAATGCGGGCTTAAGCGAGGCGCTGGTGCCGGCCGGCTACGTCACGACGGTCTACGATCCG
>DASTZX010000040.1:0-2239 GCA_035764045.1 Xanthobacteraceae bacterium
TCGCCCTGGTTCGACACCATCAGGTCGTCGAGCACGCCGCCGGCGTCTGCGGTGAACAGCGTGTAGCGCTGGCGCCCCGTCGCAAGCCCGCGCAGATCGCCCGGCACCAGCGCCTCGAGGGCGCGGGCCGCATCCGCCACCACGCCGGAGCGCGGGCGCAGCGCGATCTGGCCCATGTGCGAGACGTCGAACAGGCCGGCAGCCGCCCGGACGCGCAGGTGCTCCTTGATGATGCCGTCCGCGTACTGCACCGGCATCGCGTAGCCCGCGAACGGCACCATGCGGGCGCCGAGCCGCACGTGAAGATCATGCAGCGGCGTGCGTCTGAGCTCGGTCGTGGCCTGCGGCGCGGACATCGGGCGTCGCCCTCCCGCTCATCCGCTGACGGGCTTGGCGCGGTCGATCAGCACCAGCTCGCGCGCGGCCTTCACCTCGTCGAGCCGCCGGACCGGCGTCTCGCGCGGCGCGCCCGTGACCAGCGCCGGGTCGCTGCGCGCTTCCGCCGCGATCGCCTGCATGACCTCGATGAACGCGTCGAGCGTGGGCTTCGCTTCCGTCTCGGTCGGCTCGATCATCAGCGCCTCCGCCACGATCAGCGGGAAATACATGGTCGGCGGATGGAAGCCATAATCGAGCAGGCGCTTGCAGACGTCGAGCGCACGCACGGGCGTGCCCGGAATGGCGCCGTGGCATACGAATTCGTGCATGCACAGCCGGTCGAACGGCACCCGGAAGGTCTCGTGCAGCCGGACGCGCAGATAATTGGCATTGAGCACCGCATGCTCGGAATTCTCCCGCAGCCCGGCGGCGCCGTGCTGGCGGATATACGCATAGGCGCGCACGAACATGCCGAAATTGCCGGAGAAGCCGGAGACGCGGCCGATCGATTTTTTCGGCGTGACGAAGTCGTAGCGCACGCCCCCGCCGTCGTTGCGAGCCTCGACGAGCGGCGCAGGGAGAAAATCCTCGAGCGGCGCCGACACGCCGACCGGGCCGGCCCCCGGGCCGCCGCCCCCATGCGGGGTCGAGAAGGTCTTGTGCAGATTGTAATGCATCACGTCGAAGCCGAGGTCGCCGGGGCGCGCGATCCCGGCGAGCGCGTTGAGGTTCGCGCCGTCGCCATAGACGAGCCCGCCGCAGCCATGCACCAGGCGAACGACCTCGCGGATCTGCTCCTCGAACAGCCCGAGAGTGTTGGGATTGGTGATCATGATGCCGGCGACGGTGTGGTCGCAGGCGGTGCGCACCGCCTCGAGATCGATATTGCCGCGCTTGTCGGTCCGCAGCTCCACCGGCGAGAATCCCACCATGGCGCTCGAGGCCGGATTGGTGCCGTGCGCCGAATCCGGGATGAGCATGCGGGTGCGCCCGGTGTCGCCCCGTTCGCGATGATAGGCGCGCATCATCAACAGACCGGCAAACTCGGCGTGGGCGCCGGCGGCAGGCTCGAGCGACACCGCCGCAAAGCCGCCGATCTCGGCGAGCCAGCTTTGCAGCTCGAACATCAGGGCGAGGTTGCCCTGCACGGCCTCGGGATCCTGCAAGGGATGCGACTCCGCGAAGCCGCGCAGGCGGGCGATCTCCTCGTTGATCTTCGGATTGTACTTCATGGTGCAGGAGCCGAGCGGATAGAAGCCCGAGTCGACGCCGAAGTTGCGCTGCGACAGCGCAAGATAGTGCCGCACGACCTCGAGCTCGGAGAGCTCGGGCAGGCCGCAGTCCTCGCGCAGCTCGCCGGCGGGCAGCTCGGCCGCAGGCACGTCACGCTCGGGCAGGTCGATGCCGCGACGGCCGGCGACGCTGCGCTCATAGACGGTGGGCAACGGATCGCGCCTCATCGGGCCGCCTCCGCGAGCGCTGATACGAACCGGTCGATGCTGGCCCGCGTATGGACCTCGGTCACGGCGATCAGCATGTGGTTCGCGAGATGCGGGTATGTGCGGCCGAGATCGTAGCCGCCGACGATGCCGTGCAAGTCGCGCAAGCGCGCGTTGATCTCCGCCACCGGGCCGGGAAGCCGCACCACGAACTCCTTGAAGAACGGCTGGCGCGCGGGGGGCGGCACGACCGCGATGCCCTTGAGCTTGCCGATCGCCGCGGCCGCATGGTGGCTGTTGTGGAAGCAGAGCTCGGCAACGCGCCGCAGGCCGCGCTTGCCCATGGTGGCGAGATAGGCAGCGGCGCCGAGCGCGCACAGCGCCGAATTGGTGCAGATGTTGCTCGTCGCCTTGGCGCGGCG
>DASTZX010000041.1:0-3605 GCA_035764045.1 Xanthobacteraceae bacterium
CGACGCCGACATCCGCACGCGCTTTCTCGCCACCTACGAGGCGGCGGCGGCCGGCCGGCTCGCCTGGGACGAGACGGCGGACGGTGCGCTCGCCCTCCTCATTGTGCTCGACCAGTTCCCGCGCAACATGTTCCGCGGCAGTGCCCGCGCGTTCGCCGCCGATCCCTTGGCGCGGACCATCGCGTCGCGCGCGATCGAGCGCGGATTCGACCAGGCGGCGGCGCCGTCGGAGCGCTCCTTCTTCTATCTGCCATTCGAACATTCCGAGGCGCTCGCCGATCAGGAGCGCTGCATCGCGCTCAATCGAGCGGCGGGCGATGCCGACGCGCTCAAATGGGCCGAGCAGCACGCCGACATCATCCGCCGGTTCGGCCGTTTCCCGCACCGAAACAAGGCGCTTGGCCGCGCCACCACGCCCGAGGAGCAGGCCTTCCTGGATGGCGGAGGTTTTGCCGGGTGACCGGCCGCCGCGGACGACGCTCAGGCCCTGTCCCGCAACAGGCGCCGGATCACCTTGCCGGTCGACGTCATGGGCATCTCGTGGATGAAGGCGATCTCGCGCGGATATTCGTGCGCGGAGAGTCGCGTGCGCACGAACGACTGGATCTCGGAGGCAAGCCCGTCGGACGGCGCAACCTCGGACTTGAGCACGATGAACGCCTTGACGATCTCGGTGCGCAGCGGATCGGGCTTGCCGATGACCGCGGCGAGCGCGACCGCCGGGTGGCGGATGAGGCAATCCTCAATCTCCCCCGGACCGATGCGATAGCCGGCCGAGGTGATCACGTCGTCGTCGCGGCCCACGAAGGTGACGTAGCCGTCGTCGTCCACCAGGCCCTGGTCCCCGGTAGTCATCCAGTCGCCGATGAATTTCGCCTCGGTCGCACCCGGATTACCCCAGTATTCGAGGAACATCACCGGATCGGGGCGCTTCACGGCGATCTGGCCGAGCTCGCCCGGCGCGCAGGGCGAGCCGTCGCGGCGGATCACTGCGACGGTGTGGCCCGGGATCGGCTTGCCGATGGCGCCCGGCCGGGAGACGCCGATCGCGGCCGAGCTTCCCAGCACCAGGTTGCATTCGGTCTGGCCGTAGAACTCGTTGATCACGAGGCCGAGCGCCGACCTGCCCCACTCGTAGGTCTCGGCTCCGAGGCTCTCGCCGCCCGAGCCGACGGTGCGCAGCGCGAGCGCGTGCCGCCCGCGCGGGCGCGGCGCCGAGCGCAGCATGCGCAGCGCGGTCGGCGGGATGAAGGCGTTGCGCACGCCGGTCTTCGCCATCAGCGCGAAGGCTTCCTCGGGATCGAACCGGTCGAGCCGGCGCGCCACCACGGGCACGCCGTAGGCGAGGCTCGGCAGCAGGCAATCGAGCAGCCCGCCCGCCCAGGCCCAGTCGGCCGGGGTCCAGAACCGGTCTCCCGGCTGGGGAAAGAACTCGTGCGGCATCTCGATGCCGGGCAGATGGCCGAGCAGCACCCGATGGCCGTGCAGCGCGCCCTTCGGCAGCCCGGTCGTGCCCGAGGTATAGATCATCATGGCGGGATCGTCGGGCGTGGTCGCGACCGGGCTGAAATCGTCAGACGCGCGGGCGAGCACGCCGGCGAAGGCGAGCACGTCGTCCGCGGCGCCGTCGAGCGAGAGCGCCAGCGTGAGCTCGGGCAGATCGGCACGGATGGCGGCGAGCTTCTCGGCCCCTTGCGCATTGGTGAGGAGCGCCTTCACGCCGGCATTCCGCAGACGGTAGCTCAGCGCATCGACCCCGAAGACGCTGGCGAGCGGGAGCGCGACCGCGCCGAGCTTGTAGATCGCGACATGGATCGCCGCCACCTCGGGCGACTGCGGCAGCAGGATCGCCACCCGATCGCCGCGCTCGACCCCGTGGGCGGCGAGCGCATTGGCCAGCCGGTTCGAGGTCGCGCGCAGCCAGCCATAGGTCACATGCTCGCTGCCGCCCTCGGGCCGCATATGGATCAGCGCAAGCCGGTCCGGCTCGGCCACGGCCCAGCGGTCACAGGCTTCGACGCCGATGTTGTAGGTTGCAGGCAGCTCCCAGCGAAACTGGCCATAGAGCGCGTCGTAGTCGCGTGCGGGCGGGAGCAAGGGGCGAGCGGGCATGTTGGCGCGGCAAGGTAATGGTCGCGCGGGGTGCGGTCCAGGTCGCTCCGCGATGGTACACGTCAACTTCGTCCGGGCCGCACGCGACCTATTCGGCGGATGGGCCGATCCCATGAGTTTATTGAATGGGCGAAGGCCGCGAGGCGGTGGTAGAAGGCGGGCCGCAACACAAGGACATGCCCTCGTGAACCCCGTTCCGCCCGCCGGCACCGGCGTGGATACATCCTATGCGTGGCTGCGGCTCTCCGCCGCCGTGGTGCTCGGCACCGTCGGTGGCGCCGGCATGTGGTCGGTCCCGGTCGCGCTGCCGGCGGTACAGGCCGAGTTCGCGATTGCGCGGGGCGACGCCTCGCTGCCGTTCACGGCCGCCATGCTGGGTTTCGCGCTGGGCGGCGTCGTGATGGGCCGGCTGTCCGATCGGCGCGGGATCCTGGCATCGGTGATGCTCGGGGCGGCCGCGGTCAGTCTCGGCTATGTGGCGGCCGGTTTCGCCGCGAACCTATGGCTGTTCGCCCTCGCCTACGTGCTGATCGGCTTCGGCACGTCGGCGACCTTCGCGCCGCTGATGGCCGACCTGTCGCAATGGTTCACTCGCCGGCGCGGCATTGCGGTCGCGTTCGCATCGGCCGGCAATTATCTCGCCGGCTCCATATGGCCGCCGGTGATCGAGCATTTCATCGCCCAGGATGGCTGGCGCGCGACCCATATCGGGATCGGCCTCTTCTGCGCGGTCGCGATGCTGCCGCTGATGCTGGCGCTGCGGCGGCGGACGCCCGCGCATGCGGCGAGCGGCGGCGCGGTCGCGGCGCACGCCTCACTCGGGCTCTCACCCGGCGCGCTGCAGGCCCTGTTGTGCGTGGCGGGCGTCGCGTGCTGCGTCGCGATGTCGATGCCGCAGGTGCATATCGTCGCCTATTGCGGCGATCTCGGCTATGGGCCGGCGCGCGGCGCCGAGATGCTGTCGCTGATGCTGGGCTTCGGCCTCGTCAGCCGGCTCGGCACCGGCGTCATCGCCGATCGGGTCGGCGGGGTCGCCACGCTGCTGATGGGCTCGGTGCTGCAGGGTGTGGCGCTGCTGCTCTATCTCCTGTTCGACGGGTTGGCGTCCCTCTATGTCATCTCGGCGCTGTTCGGGCTCTTCCAGGGCGGGATCGTGCCGAGCTACGCGATCATCGTGCGGGAATATTTCCCGCCGCGCGAGGCCGGCACGCGCATCGGCCTCGTCATCATGGCGACGCTGTTCGGCATGGCGCTGGGCGGCTGGATGTCGGGCGTGATCTTCGACCAAACCGGCTCGTACCGCGCCGCGTTCGCCAACGGGCTCGCCTGGAACCTGCTCAATGTCTCGATCGCGACCTGGCTGCTGCTGCGCCGCGGCGGACGCAAGCTCGCCTTCGCGTGAGGCGCGGCTCGGTCGGCTTCGCGTCACGAGCGACTGACGAGCATGCGTGCCATTGGTCCGCATAGGACCGGAAGCTTCACCGGCAGCGGAT
>DASTZX010000042.1:0-9422 GCA_035764045.1 Xanthobacteraceae bacterium
GCGAAATCGCCGGACGAATGGGACGCGGTGGCGCTCACCTTCGCGGAGCCGGTCGCGCCGGACGCCGGCTTCTCGCGCCGGATCGACTATCCGCGGAGTGGGGTGGCGTAGGTTCACAACTTCTCCGCCGTCATGCCCCGCGAAGGCGGGGCATCCAGTACGCGATGGCGACTGCGTCTCTTGCAGAGAGTTTCCGCGAGCGACACGGAGTACTGGATCGCCCGCTTTCGCGGGAGATGACGTCGCAAATTTTCTCGCGAAGAGAAAGCAATTCGATGCCAAAAATGTCCCTGTCCGAACTCAAGGCGCTGCTCGAAAGCGAGCGCAACGACGCGCTCGCTGCCATCGCAGCCTCGAAGCTCTCCGCGCAGCGCTCCGACGCCATGGATTATTACCTGGCCGACATGAGCAAGGACATGCCGGCGCCGGAGGGGCGCTCGCAGGCAGTGTCGACGGACGTCGCTGACACGATTGAAGGCCTGATGCCGAATCTGATGGAGATTTTCTGCGCCGGCGAGGAGGTGGTGAAGTTCGAGCCGGCCGGGCCGGACGACGTCGCCGCCGCCGAGCAGGAGACCGACTACGTGAACCACGTGTTCATGCAGACCAATCCGGGCTTCCTCATCCTCTACACCTTCATCAAGGACGCGCTCTTGTCCAAGACCGGCATCGTCAAGGTGTGGTGGGAGGAGCGGACCGTCGACGAGCGCGAGACCTATCTCGATCTCACCGACGATGGCTTCGCGCTGCTCGCGGCCGATCCGGACGTCGAGATCATCGCGCACAGCGTCCGGCCGGCGCTTGCGCCGCCCGAGGGCGAGGATCTTCCCATCGGTGGCCCGCTCATCCATGACGTGGTCTGCGCCCGCTCGAAGAGCGCCGCGCAGGCGAAGATCGAGCCGGTGCCGCCGGAGGAATTCGGCATCAGCCGCAACGCGCGATCCTTGCGCGACTGCGATTACTGCTTCCACAAAATCCTGATCCAGCAGGCCAAGCTGATCGCGGAGGGCTATGACGCGGCCCAGGTGAAGACGCTGCCGACCTACACCGCGCTCACCAATATCGAGGAGGTGCGGCGCGACACCGTGAACGAATACCAATACACGGGCGACGAGGCGAATCAGGCGGCGCGGCGGATCGAGACCACCGAGCACTACATCCGCATGGACTACGAGGGCGACGGAAAGGCGCGACTCTACAAGGTGCGCACCGGGGGCGCCCAAGGCGACATCCTGATCAAGGACGGTGAGCCCGATATCGCGGAGATGGACGCGATCCCGTTCGCGGCGATGACGCCGGTCATTCAGACCCACCGGTTTTTCGGCCGCTCGATCGCCGATCTGGTGATGGACATCCAGCGCATCAAGACGGCGCTGTTGCGCGCCGTTCTGGACAACGCTTACCTCGCCAACAATCCCCGGGTGGAGGTGGCGGAGCAATTCGCCGGGCCTGACACGCTCGACGACCTTCTGGTGTCGCGGCCGGGCGGCATCGTGCGCACCCGCCAGCCGGGCGGATTGAACTGGCAGACCGTCCCGTCGATCGCGGGCCAGACTTTTCCCGTGCTCGAGTACATGGATGCGGCGCGCGAGCTGCGCACCGGCGTCACCCGCCAGGGCCAAGGCATCGATGCCAACGCGCTGCAGAATCAGAGCGCGACCGCGGTCAACCAGGCATTCACCGCCGCCCAGGCGCGCATCAAGCTGATCGCACGCATCTTCGCCGAGACCGGAATCCGCGACCTGTTCGCGCTGGTGCACGAGGTGATCCGCAAGCACGGGCAGGCGCGCCAGACCGTGCAGCTGCGCCGCCGCTGGGTCACGGTCGACCCGCGCGAGTGGCGGAAGCGCGAGCACATGACCATCAATGTCGGGCTCGGCACCGGGACCAGGCAGGCGCAGCTCGGCGCGCTGCAGATGATCATCGGGGCGCAGAAGGAGGCGATCGGCATCGGCATGGTGTCGAAGAAGAACCTGCACAACTCGGCCGCCGAGCTGGTCAAGCTTGCCGGGTTCAAGTCAGCGGATGCGTTCTTCACTGATCCGTCGCTGCCGGCTAATCCGCAGGACCCGGCCGCGGCGCCGATCGCGCCGGCTCCCGATCCGCGGCTCGCCCAGCAGCAGGCGCAGGCCCAGATCGACCACGCCCGGGCGCAGCAGACCGCCGCGCTCGACCAGCAGCGCCTGCAACGGGAGCTCGTGCATCAGCAGGCGCGCGGCAGCTTCGACATGCAGATCGCGCGTGAGCAGGCCGATCTCGATGCGCGGCTGAAGATGCTCGAGGCCGACCTGCGTGCGCGCGAGCATCACATCGTGCTTGCCGCCAAGGCGATGGAGCTCGCGGGTCGGCCCGGCCCGGACGGCCAGCCGCGGGCGGCCGACCTCGACGCGCTCATCGCCAAGCTCGCGGCCATCCAACCCTCGGGGCCGGCGCCGTCGCGCGGCATGCGCGTGGTGCGCGACGCCGCGGGACGCGTGTCGCATCTCGAGCCGCTGTGACTCTCGCTCCCTCCCCCGCTTTACGGGGGAGGGGACCGACGCGGTGCACCGTCATGGTCCGCGCAAGCGGACGATCCAGTACTCCGCAGCGCATGTGTGGGGCACTGCCGACATCTCATTCAAGTGTCGTGAGTACTAGATTGCCCGCGAACGCGGGCGATGACGACGTGAATCGAAAACCCGGAAAGCCGCCATGGCCACATTCAACAAGTTCAACGCCTTCGTCGCCGACGTGGCGAACAAGGTGCACAACCTGGGCAGCGACACGCTCAAGGTCATGCTGACCAACACGGCGCCGGCTGCGACCAATGCGATCAAGAGCGACATCACCGAGATTGCGGCGGGCAATGGCTACACCGCCGGGGGCACGGCCGCGACGCTGGTGAGCTCGGCGCAGTCGGGCGGGACGTACACGCTCAAGCTCAACAATGTGACCTACACCGCATCGGTGGGGTCGATCGGCCCCTTTCGCTATGCGGTGCTCTACAACTCGACTCCAGTGAACGGCAACCTGATCGGCTATTGGGACTACGGCACGAACCTCACCGTGACCGCCGGCAACAGCTTCCAAGTGCAATTCGACGGCACGAACGGCGTGCTGCAGCTGCAATGATGTGGGCTCTCGTGCTGCTGTTGCATGTCGGAGCAGTCGGGGTCCGCGAGCAGATCGTCAGCGATCACGTTCCGAGCTGGGATGCCTGCATTCAGCAAGCGATCTCCGAGGTTCGCGTCCGGCAGAACTTGATTGCGGTCCGATGCGAGCCCTCGAAGGGCCAGGGCGTTTAAACATGGCCAAGGTCAATGATCGGGTGGAGGAGACGACAACCACCACCGGGACAGGAACCGTCACGCTCGCCGGCGCGGTCGCAGGCTATCAGACCTTCACGGCCGGGTTCAGCGACGGCGACTCGGTTTACTACGTCATCGAGGCCGTGGATGCGAACGGGGTGCCGACCGGCGATTGGGAAGTGGGCGTCGGCACCTTTACGGCGAGCGGCACGACGCTCTCGCGAGATTCGATCATCGCATCAAGCAATTCAGGATCTGCCGTGAGCCTGGCTGCAGGCACCAAGCGCGTCTTCAGCAATCTTCCGGCGCGTGAAGTCCGGCGCACCTTTGCGCTGGGCCGCGACCTTCAATTTGGGACGATTTAAATGGCTGCTCCGAGCAACGTACCGATCTATTCCCGCGTTGGTGACGTCCAATGGGCCGCGCCGCTCACCACTGCCAACACGGCGATGGACGGCACCGGCACGGTCTCGACCGTGTTCACGGCCGATGCGACCAATGGCGGCTTCGTGCAGAAGCTGCGCCTGCGCCCAGCGGGAACGAACGTCGCGACTGTGCTGCGCGTCTTCATCAACAACGGCAGCATGAACACGGTCGCGGCGAACAACACGCTGTTTGAGGAAATCAGCCTGCCGTCGATCTCCGCCGCCGCCGCCGCGGCGACGGCTGGCTTCGAGGTGCCGCTCGGGTTCGCGTTGCCGCCTGGCTACAAGATCAACGTGACGCTCGGCACGACCGTCGTGGGCGGTTGGGTGCCGACGATCATCGGCGGGAAATACTGACGTGCTCGATTTTTCCCACCTGCCAGGAGGGCGCAACGCCGACGTTCAGTTCTTCATGGGCGGCGCGCAGTCTGTGCAAGAGAAGTTTTGGATTAGGCCGCGCGGCTATTCGATGTTGTTCTACATGCTGCAAGGCCCTGGTGGCGGCGGTGGCGGCGGATTCTCCGGCGCGGCGGGAACCCAACGTGGCGGCGGCGGCGGCGGTGGTGCGGGCGCCCTGCTATTCGGGATTTGTCCGCTTCTTCTTATCCCGGATGCGTTGAGTATCATCATCGGCAGTCGTGGCTTGGGGGGCAGCGCAGGAAATGCCGCTACAGTCTCGGGCTCCGTGTCGATTCTCACGCCGAGCGGTCAGATTTCGCTCTTGTCGGCGAATGGTGGCGGGTCGGGCCAAGCCGGGACAGCGAGTGCCGGCGGGACAGCGGGAACGGGCTCTATCTCCTCTACAACAGTCGAATTCGGCATTACCTTGAGTCCGCCGGGGATTTCTGGCGGGAACGGGAATGCGACAGCGGCGGGCAGCAACGGCACGGCGGGGCCGCGCACATGCGGCGGCGGCGGGGCTGGTGTGACCACAGGCAATGTGACGGCCGCGGGCGGGACGGGCAAGGCCCCCAGGCTCCTGCAATTCGATCTATCCTATCTGGACCCCGCGGGAGGAACCGGCGGCAACCCGGGGACGAGCGGGGCCGACGGCTACTCCCTTCTCCCTGGTGCATTTCATGCGGCTGTCGGTGGGAAATTCAATCTGCTTTGCGGAACATCAGGCGCGGGCGGCGGATCATCTGGCACGAGCGGCGCGGGCGGTAACGGCGGCCGTGGCACTCTCGGATGCGGCGGCGGTGGCGGCGGTGGTGGTGTCACCGGCGGCTCCGGCGGCGACGGTGGTGACGGCTTTGCGCTATTCGTCTGCTTCTGAGGTGATCGAGCGATGCTGAGCCGCGGCCCCATCAGCGGCAGGCCGGTTAGCGGCTCGCCTGCTGTCTCTGCTGCGACGGTCCTTGCAGCGGCGGCAGGATCGTTCACGCTCATTGGGCAGGCCGTCACCTTCCGGGTAACGGAGCTTGTTGCTGCCGGTACGTTTGCGCTGACCGGCCGGGCGGCCACCTTTCAGGGTCAGGCGTCCGTATCGTTCGGAGCCTTCGCGCTCAGCGGCCAGGCCGTCAGCTTCCGGACGGCGCTCGGAGGATCATTCGGCGCGTTCGCGCTCAATGGATATGCCGTTCGTGATGTTCTGATCGCCGGGACGGGCTTATTTTCGCTTGGCGGCTTCGATGTCTTCCATGAAGAGCCGGGCGCCGGCGGCGTCATCACCGGAGGCACGTTCTCGCGCGGTCGCTGGCGCGAGATGCTCGCGCTGGAGGCGCGCCGCCAGCGTGAAGAGGAACGCCGCGAGCAGGAGGAGCGCCTTCGCAACGCGGCCGAGCGGCGTGACCGGGAGTGGGCTTTCGCCGAGGCCCGCCGGCGCGCACGGGAAGAGGCGAAGGCTCAGGGCGAAGCCGCCACTCATGCCCTGGTGATGGAGAATGCCGCAGCGGCGGCGCGTGGCCTCGAGCAGTTGCGTGCGATTGCAGCGGCGGCCTCGGCCCAGGCGCAGGCCGGTCGGGCAGCCGCGGTCGCGCCTCCGGTCGACGACGATGAGGAAGAAGCCATCGCGCTTCTGCTGCTGGCCCATGCCAACGGATGAGATCGCGCTCAACCGCGCCGCCGAGCGGGCGGCGCGTGCCGAAACATTGCTGCGGGATGAGCTTCTGACCGAGGCCTTCGACATCCTCGATCAGGAGTATGTGAAGGCTTGGCGGGGGACGGCGGCGCGCGACAACGACGCCCGCGAGCGGCTTTGGCAGGCGGTGCAGATCGTCGCCAAGGTGCGCGACCATCTCAACAGCGTGGTCGCCGGCGGCAAGCTCGCGCAGCGCGAGCTGAATGATCTCGCCGAGCGCAAGAAGCGTTTCGGCATCGTTTAACGAGAGGTGATCCATGGACGACGTTCAGGCTTCGGGCGAGACGGCTGCACAACCGACCATCATCGAACGGTCGGCCGGCGGCGAGGGTCCGCTGACCCCGATGCAGGCCGCGCGCTCGCTGGCGGACACCCGTTACAAGGATCACGCCGGCGAGAAACGCCGCGACGATGAGCAGCAGACAGGCGAGGCGCGCCAGGACGCGACCGCCGCACAGGAATCGGCCCCCGATCAAGAGTCGGGGGCCGGCACCGCCCAGGAGACTGGTCCCGGTGAGACGCAGGTGGCAGATGCTCAGGCGGAAACGCTTGATCCCATCGAGCCGCCGAGGTCATGGACGAAAGAGGACAAGGCGCTTTTCAAGGGCCTCCCCCGCGAAACCCAGCAGAGGCTGGCAGATCGCGAGCGGTCACGCGAAGCGGATTTCCTCCGCCGTCAGAACGAGGCCGCCGACAAGACCAAGGCGCTGTCCGCCAAGGAACAGGCGGCCGAACAGGTGCGGGCTCACTATGAAGGCGCTCTGCCGATGCTGCTGCAGGCTCTGCAGGAGCAGCAGGCGGGCGAGTTTGCCGACGTCAAGTCGGTCGCCGACATCGAGAAGCTCGCGCGCGAGGATTGGCCGCGCTACGTGCAGTGGGACGCGCAGCAGAAGAAGATCGCTGCCGTCGCCCAGCAGGCGCAGCTCGCCCATGCGCGCCAGTCGCTCGAGCGGGCGAGCCGATGGTCGACCTTCGCGGCCGAGCAGGATGCGCTCTTCGCCGAGAAGGCGCCCGAGCTCGCCGACAAGGACGCCAAGGCGAAGGCCGCGCAAAGCGCCGCCGAGATGCTCAAGGACCTGGGCTTCTCGGACGCCGAGCTCGGCCGGCTGTGGTCCGGGCAGGGGGATCTGTCCCTGCGCGACCACCGCATCCAGCTGCTCCTGCGCGACGGGGTGAAATTCCGCGAAGCGCAGGCGGCCGCGAAGCTCGCCCAGCACAAGCCCGTGCCGCACGTCCAGCGGCCCGGCCCGGCGCCCGCGCGCAACGCGGACGCCGACGGCCGGGTCAAGGACCTCACCGACCGTCTCAACCGCACCGGCAACCTGCGCGATGCGGCGGCGCTCTTAGCCGCCCAGCGCGCCGCGCGCCGGTAATCACAGCCTCGTCATGCCCGGCCTTGTGCCGGGCATCCAAGTCTTACGCCGCCATTGCACGAACGACGTGGATGGTCGGGACAAGCCCGGCCATGACGGATGCGAACATTGAAAGGACCAACGAACATGGCACTCCCGACCAACACCTTCACCACCTACTCCGCGGTTGGCAACCGCGAAGACCTCTCCGATATGATCTACCGCATCGATCCGACCGATACGCCGTTCATGACCGGCATCGAGAAGGCCAAGGCCACCGCCGTTCTGCACGAATGGCAGACTCAGGCGCTCGCCGCGGTGAACACGTCGAACGCCCAGCTCGAAGGCGACGACGCGAGCGCCGATGCCACCACGCCGACCGTCCGCCTCGGCAATGTCTGCCAGATCAGCCGCAAGGTGCCGCAGGTGTCCGGCACCCAGCAGGCGGTGGAGCACGCCGGCCGCGACAACGAGATGGCCTACCAGGAGATGATCAAGGGCCTCGAGCTCAAGCGCGACATGGAGGGCATTCTCTGCGGCACCAACCAGGCGAAGAACGCGGGTAATTCTGGCGTCGCCCGCGTGACCGCCTCGGCGCTGTCCTGGATCAAGTCCAACACGTCGAAGGGCGCCTCCGGCGCCGATCCTTCCGCCGCGGACGGCACCGGGACGCGGACCGACGGCACGCAGCGGGTCTTCACCGAGCAGCTCATGAAGACCGTGCTGCAATCGATCTGGAACAATGGCGGCAAGCCGGACACGATCATGACCGGCGGTTTCAACAAGCAGGTGTTCTCGACCTTCACGGGCCGCGCCTCGCCGTTCGAGGAGACCAAGGGCAAGAAGATCACCGCCTCGGTCGACGCCTACGAGTCGGACTTCGGCACGCTCAAGGTGGTGGCGAACCGCTTCTCGCGGCCCCGCGATGTGCTGGTGTTGCAGATGGACATGTGGGCGATCGCCTATCTCAACGGCCGCAAGATGGTGTCGATCCCGCTTGCGATCACCGGCGACAGCCAGCGCAAGGAGGTCCTCTCCGAGTACGCCCTCGAGGCGCGCAACGAGAAGGCCTCCGGCGGCGTGTTCGATCTCACGACGTCATAACCGATCAACTGGCTTTCCCTCCCCCGCCTGTGGGGGAGGGCGGGGAGGGGGAAGCCTGGCGCGCGTGCGCAAGTGGCGCCCCCTCCCTAACCCGCCCCCGCAAGCCGGGGAGGGGACCACACCTGCAACAAGGATCACCCCCATGGCTCTCCCTGTCCCGCATCCGCTGAAGGAATACCACCTCAACATCTATTGCTCGTCGATCGGCGCGTCCCCGGTCGCGGGCTTCGCCGCGGTCCCGAAAAAGGGCCGCATCATCGGCATCAAGGGCGTGCAGAGCGCCGCCGTCACCGGCACCGCGGCCATCGCGGTCGCGATCAACGGCGGCTCGGCGCTCTCCTCCCTTGCGCTCGCCATGACGGGCGGCGGCGCCGGCGCCGAATTCTCCGCCGCGGCCAACTCGACCGACGCGGCGGATGTCAACGAGGACGACGTGATCTCGGTCACGCCCTCGGGCGCGACCGGAACGGCCACCGGATCGTTCACCCTCATCATCCGGACCTGACCATGCCGTTCCAGATCAACAATCTATCGGCGAGCTTCATCCGGCCGAACGACACGGCGGCCTACGCGTCGGGCGATCTGGTCGCAAACTCGACCACGGCCGGGTCGGTCGTGCCGATGCAGATCCCGCTCGGCCAGATCGCCACGGTCGGGCACGGGCTGACGCGCATCACCCGCGCCCGGCTGACGAAATCGGGCACCGGCATCGCCAACGCCAGCTTCCGCGTCCACCTCTACGAGGCCTCCCCGACGCCGGCGAACGGCGACAACGGAGCCTGGTCGACGGATAAGGCGGCCAACTGGCTCGGCAATATCGACATCACGTCGATGCTCGCCTTCACCGACGGCGCAACCGGGACCGGATCGGCCACGGCCGGTTCGGAAATGTTCCTGCGGCTCGCGTCTGGCTCGATTTTCGCTCTGCTGATGGCGCAGGGGGCCTACACGCCGATCGCCAATGAAGTCTTCACCCTCACCCTGGAAGACGTGGGGCAATGGTGACCCGCCTTCGCTCACTGTGTTCGCTTCGGCGCGGCGTGTCGAGCCGTAGCTCCGTCAGGAGCGTAGGCTGATGGGGGACGTCGCCGCCCGTGTTCACCTCGACCCGGACGGCGACCGCCTCACGCTCGAGCACGCCCAGGACGTCGCGCCCATCCTCGAGCGCAACGCG
>DASTZX010000043.1:0-2133 GCA_035764045.1 Xanthobacteraceae bacterium
CCTGGATCGACAGTAAGATGGGCGGACGGCGCCAGTGCCGGGAACCGCCCGCGCAACAGGAGCTCAAGATGCCGAACTACATGCTGCTTTTGCACACGAACCCCAGCCGCCCGCGTCCGACGTCGCCGGACGAGATCATGGCCATCACCAAGGCCTACATGGACTGGGCCGACCGCATGCGCGCCGATGGCCGGCTCAAGGGCGGCGAGAAGCTCACCTTCGATGCCGGCAAGGTGATGCGGCCGAACGGCGGCCGCGTCACGGTGACGGACGGCCCTTACGCGGAAAGCAAGGAGCTGATCGGCGGATATTTTGCGATCAGCGCCAGGAATTACGACGAGGCCTGCCGGATCGCGGAAAGCTGCCCGCATCTCGGCTTCGGCGGCACCATCGAGGTGCGGCAGGTCGACCACATGTGAGCGATCGGATCCGTGCACGGACCAGCACCCATGACCAAAGCCGCCCAAGCAGGCCCGCTGGTCGACGATCTCTTCCGGCGCGAGGCCGGAAAGATCTCCGCCTGGCTGGCGCGTCTGCTCGGGCCGGCGCGGCTCGACCTGATCGAGGACGCGATCCAGGATGCTTTCGGCGCGGCGCTCGCCCGCTGGCCGCTCGACGGCGCGCCGGAAAGGCCCGCCGCCTGGCTCGCGGTCGCGGCGCGCAACAAGGCGCTGGACCGGCTGCGGCGCGACGCCCGGCTCGAAGCGTTCGACGAAGGCGCCGCATTGCGGCTCGGCTTCTCGAACCCGGAGCAGACAGGCCGGCTCGACGACACGCTCGCGCTCATGTTCGTCGCCTGCCATCCGGCGCTCGATCGCGACGAGCAGTGCATGCTCACGCTCAAGACGGTGTGCGGCTTCGGGGTGCGCGAGATCGCGCGCGCCTATCTCTCGACGCCCGAGGCCGTCACCCAGCGGCTCGTGCGCGCCAAGCGCAAGATCGGCGGACTGGGGCTGCGATTCGAGATTCCCGAGGGCCCTGAGCTGGCGGACCGCCTGCCCGCGCTGATCCAGGCGATCTATCTGTTGTTCAACGGCGGCTACACGACCGATACAGGCGAAGTGCTGATGCGGCGCGACGTCTGCGCCGAAGCGCTGCGCCTCGCGACACTGCTGACCGAGCATGTCGCGACCGCGACCGGCGCATGCCACGCGCTCGCGGCGCTGATCTGCTTCCATCACGCGCGCGCCGACGCACGCACCGACGAGCACGGGGCCATGATCCTGCTCGCCGAGCAGGACCGCGCCCTGTGGGACCGCGAGCTCATCGGCCGCGGCTTCGAGCATCTCCGCAAGTCGACGGATACGGACGAGCTGACCGCTCTGCATCTCGAGGCGGCGATCGCCTCGGTGCACGCCGCCGCGCCGTCCTTCGCCGAGACCGATTGGGGCATGCTGGCGCACAATTACGGCGCGCTCGAAGAGCTCAAGCCGACGCCGGTGGTGCGGCTCAACGCGGCGATCGCCTGCGCCTATGCGGATGGTCCGGCCGCCGGCCTGGCGCGGCTCGATGCGCTCGCCGGCGCGGGCAAGCTCGGCTCGTACGCGCTCTATCACGCGGCGCGCGGCGACCTGCTGCAGCGGCTCGAGCGCAGGGACGATGCGCGCGCGGCATTCACGGCGGCTTTGGGGTGTCCGGTCAACGGCGCCGAGCGCGCCTGTCTCGAACGAAAGCTTGCAGAGTGCTCGCCTGCGCTTCCTCTCCACGCCACTGAGCCTGCGCTCCCGCATCATGCACCGCGCCTGCGCTCCCTCTCCCCGCGTGCGGGGAGAGGGTCGCCCGCCGCCGCTAAAAGCTATGGCGGGGCTTGCTCACTCGCCCGCCGTAGCCCGAAGGGCGAAGGCGGGTCGGGGTGAGGGGGCGCTTCCACGAAACTTGATTCAACGACTCGCGGAGAGGCCCCCTCATCCCCACCTTCTCCCCGCACGCGGGGAGAAGGAGCACGCTGAATTCGCGGCGAATCTTTTTGTCCAACACGCGCCAGCCGACCATCACCCCTTCCCCCCTCGTCTCCGGATCTCCGCAACGATGACGCTGTTGTCGAGCTCGCCCTCGCCGTTGCGCACGCAGGCATCGAGCACGTCGCAATGCACATTGAGCAGCGGCAGCGGCTGGCCGATCTTCTCGGCCTGC